>CAYUWM010000027.1:7313-22426 GCA_964448395.1 uncultured Dehalococcoidales bacterium | reverse complement strand
AGTGGCCGTAGGTGTAGGGGTCTTTAGCATCCACGGTGGCCGCCAGCGCGTAGACTTGGTCCTGCGTTGCTGTCTGCAGGATTTCCGGCGAGATCGACTCCATATCGGAAGCCAGCACTGTTCTATAGCCTCCCTTACTCTTGGCGTGGTAGAGGGCGGTATCGGCCATGAACACCAGACCGTCTGCCGTGGCGGCGTGCTCGGGGAACTGGGCGATGCCGGCGCTAAAGTTGTCGATCTCTGTCGCAAGTACGGCATGAGCGATGCCACCTACTACAACTGGTAGGCATAGTACGCCGGTATGACCGTTAGTGACCTGAGGCGGCTCCTGTCCCTGAAGTCGGAAAATCAACGACTCAAGCAGATCGTGGCCGAGCAGGCCCTGGATAATCTTACGCTCAAGGAACTACTCCCCAAAAACTTCTAACGCCCAGGACAAGGAAACAGGCAATCACGTACGCGGTGACCAGTCTTGGGCGAAGTATCACAAAGGCTTGCCTACTGGTGGGCTTGCCGCGGGCAAGCCACGATTACCATCCGGTAACAGGCCTTGACGACGAGTTGCGTGAGAGGACACGGGAGCTGGCGCATCAGCGGCGGCGTTTCGGCTGCCCTCGGATTCATCTTCTGCTGAGACGGAAGGGCTTGTGGTCAATCACAAGCGGACGGAAGAGGATCTATCGTGAAGAGGGGCTTTATCTCAGAAAGAGGCGACGAAAGAAGACGGCAGCAATAAACGGGGTGATACTGTCTTTCCAATAGGTACAACGCGGGTTATAGGATCGAAAATAAAAGGGGGCAACTATGTTGCCCCCTTTTAGCGGACCTATAGATTTACGCTTTGCCGATACGGAATACCTTGGTCCCGCAAACGGGGCATGCGCCTCTGGTTGCTGGCCTGCCATTCTTCATTTTGATCTGCTGGGGATTCTTGATCTCCACTTTCTTTCTGCACTTCATACAGTATGCCTGCATATTTCCCTCCTCTTCCTAGATTCCACCAGAGACTAGCACCAAATTACCCGTTAGTCAATAGGCAATTGCAATATATAGCCTTATCGTTCGAACTCGGGCTCCCAGATGACGCGTATTTGGAATTGGGCATTATATTTGGTCTGTCAAACTCGGCTACAGATATAATAGAACCCTTATGCTTGACATCCACTTTAAATGAGTGTATAAACAGTGCTGCTGTCAGAAGGAATTTATGGGAAAGATTAGGGTGTTGCTCGCAGATGATCATCCCTCTTTTCGAGAAGGCCTCGAACGGCTCTTAAGAGAAGAGACAGACGTCGAAGTTGTGGGGCAGGCAAACGATGGACATGAGGCCATCGCTATGGCCCGCGACTTACACCCGGATGTTGTAATCCTGGATGTCTCAATGCCCAAGATCAATGGTGTCGAGGCGACGAAGCAGATCAAGGAAGTCTGCCCGGATACATCCATCCTCATCTTGAGTGCGTATGACAACAATCCGTATGTATTAAGCGCTATCGAGTACGGGGCTGACGGCTATTTGCTTAAAAGTGCGCGTTATCAGGAAGTGATAACCGCAATCAGAGCGGTTTACGCAGGGGATAAAGTCCTCGATTCTGCTGTAGCGAAAAAGGTTTTCAGCCAACTAAGCGGAGGCAAGACCGAGGCTGGGAAAGCGAAAACATCGCAACAGCTGCATCCGCGGGAACTCGAAGTGCTTAAACTGGCGGCTAAGGGCTTCAGTAACAAGGAAATCTCCAAGGAACTGTCAATCAGTGTATTTACCGTACAAACACACATGGTGAACATACTGCAGAAGCTGGATGCAAGCTCAAGAACGGAGGCTGTACTTCGCGCCTTAAAAGAAGGCTGGATTACCATGGAAGATTTGCCCTGAATCCGGTGTCCCAGAGGCGATTATCATACACGGCCCACGTACCAAATTCAAACCACTATTGACACCGATGTTCCCTCACCCGGTCTCGACCTTACCGAGAAAGTGCCGTTTATAATGCGTGCCCTTTCATGCATACCCAGTATCCCCAGGTGGCCCTCAGTTGCAAACTCGGCTATATTTCCGGGCAGTATAAATCCTTTGCCGTAATCCCTCACCTCTAGCCATACCCCCCCGGCAGTAAATGCAACCTTAATCACAGCCTTTGCGGCTTCAGAGTGTTTCTTAACGTTGCTCAACGCCTCCTGAGCTATCCTGAAAAGCACTAACTCTACCTCGGATGGCAATCGCCGTTCATCTCCGGTAAATTCCACTCGGACATCTATTTCATCAACGATATTTTCTGCTAGCCAGCTTAACGCCGATAGTAGTCCCATCTGGTCCAGCACATCCGGCCTCAGCTCGGCACTGAAACGATTTACCCCGTTCATGATATCGCGGGCCTTTTCTTGAATCCGTTCCAGGGCATTCGCCGTGTCCTCAGATAATTGCCTATCTCCCCTTTTCGTCGCTTCGATATCAAGCGTCAGAGCAGCAAGTTCCTGGACAGTCTCGTCGTGCAAGTCGCGTGCGATCCTCTTCCGCTCCTCTTCCTGCGCCTTGGTGATTTCCTCAACGTATAACTTGAGGTTTTCCTCAGCTCTTTTACGTTCAGTTATGTCCCTGGTGATGACTACCAGCCCCGTTGCGTTTCCACCGCTATCGTGAAGCAGGTTTACCACACCCTGAATATCCACCGCTGTCCCATCCGGTCTGGATATCACATACTCCATTGTTACATCATGACCTTCACTCAGCGCTCTTAACATCTTCTCGATGGCCATTGACTGGTATTCCTTTGATATTAGGTCCAGACCTTTCCGCCCTACCAGCTCTTGCCTATCACTATATCCATGCAGGCGCAGCGCGGCTCCATTTACATCGACGATGGTTCCCATCAAATCGGTAACGACAATCCCATCTGTAATGGAGTCAAACATGATGTGCAGTTTCTCCTCGCTGGTACGCAGCGCCTCTTCTGCCTGCTTGCGCTGACTTATATCGCGATTGATGCTAACAAATCCCAGCGGGTTACCTTCAATATCACGCAACATAGCATTATTAGACTCAACCTCGAACTCCCTGCCATCAATCGCTTTGAAGGTATACTCAACCGGTCCTGTGCTCCCCTCGGTGAACAATCTCAACAGATCTTCCGAGGCTTTCTCGAAGCTCTTTTCTGCGATAAAACCGAATCCAGCCCTGCCGATTGCTTCTTCCTTGTCTTTCAACCCGAATATGCTGACTGCTGCCCTGTTCGCATCCAGCACATTGCCCTCAAGATCGGTAACTGTAATAGCATCCCCTATGGACTCGAAAATTATCCTCAGCTTCTCCTCGCTAGCCCTCAACACTCCCTCCGACCTCTTGTACTCAGTGACGTCTGTGGCGACCATTATTACCGTATCAACCTGATCGCCGTGTATAACGGGTTCGAAACGGGTGCGGTAATAAGATGTACGACCTCCCGGTCCCAGCCCGGCTGTCTCTATGCTGGCTGGTTCCCCACTCTGAAAAACTTGAGCAAGGGTTTCTTTATAGGCGTCACGTACCTCGGGCGCCAAGTAATCATACAGGCTGGTACCAGGTATCTCATCTGGTTTGAGCTCCGGCACAGTCCGGTTTATGAATAGTAGCTTCCCCTCACGATCTGCATCCATGATAAAATCGGGGGAGGCCTCAAACATGGCTCGCAGCTTTGCTTCCGAGTCCCGCAGCGCATCCTCCGCCCGCTTCCGCTCGGTTATATCACGGAGTATTGCCAAATCTGCAAGCTTCCCCTGGTAATTGATTAATCCGCCGCTAACCTCGACATCAACCCTTCTGCCGTCTTTGTGCAAAAGCGCCGAGTCGTATACCGTTTCCACATTCTCACCCTCCATCCGCCGCTGATAGTGATTTAGCGCCGATTCAACAGCATCGGGGTGAATATATTTAACTGTAGAGGTTCCAACCGCTTCTTCAGGCGTGTACCCCAGCATCTCTATACCGCGTTTATTGACGAACTTAATTTCTCCATCCTGGATGATGACAATAAGGTCGTTGGCGCGCTCAACAACGCCTTTGTATTTCTCTTCACTCTCTTGCAGCGCCTCCTCCGCCTGCTTGCGCTCGGTGATGTCGCTCAGGAAGGTCAGAGTAGCGGGTTTACCCTCCCAATCTATCGGCACAGTGTTTCTAAAAAGCCATTTGATATCGCCATTCTTAGCTACCATCCTGAACGGCTCCAAATACGGAGCCTTACCTTCTTTTAATGCCCGCATATGGGCTTCTACAACCACCTCGCGGTCATCAGGGTGTATATAATCTACGAAGCTACTGGATGCGAGTTCATCAGGAGCGTACCCCGTTACCTCTTCTGTCTTCGGATTAGCGAACTTGAGAATCCCATCCTGTACCACCACTATACACTCGTTGGCAATCTCCACCAGTGACCGATACCGCTCCTCGCTCAATCGAAGTGCTTCCTCCACCCGCTTGCGATCTGTGATATCAGTCAAAATGCCAGTTTCTCCAACAACACGTCCGCCCTCAAAAATGGGACGGTTAGAGGTATGCATCCAGCGTACCTCGCCGGAACTGGTAATAAACCTGTACTCACCGGTTGTGCTTTCCCCGCCAAGAACATGCCCAGCACCGTTCAATGCACGCTGCACGTCATCGGGGTGGAGATACCCCACGAATGATTTATTGATAATTTCTGAAGCGGTATATCCGATAAATGTTTCCACCGCGGGGCTGATATAAGTTACCACCCCCTTGTCATCCAGCACATAGACTACATCCCTCAGATTCTCTATTAAATTGCGATACTTAGCCTCGCTTTTTCGCAGCAGCTCCTCAACACGTTTACGCTCCGAAATATCGATGAAAGACCCTACTACACACAGAGGCTTGCCATCATCATTGGTGACCAAACTTGCAGAAAGCTCAGCGGTGAACGTGGAGCCGTCTTTCCTCACCGCAACCAACTCACCCCTTGCCCCCTTCTTTTTCAGCACCGCCTCCAGCACTGTGCCGGCCTGATTTTTTTGCTTCCAGAACTCCATGGCGGATTTGCCCAGCACCTCATCTCGGCTTTCGTACCCCCACATCTCGAGAAATGAATTATTCACGTATGTCAGTTTGCCATCCAGATCGCTCAAGGCAATAGCATTGATCGACGAGGCAATGGCATCATCTTTAATCCTCAGTTCCGTGAGGACTTGCCTTCGCTCGGCCACCGCCGCCTCAAGCACAGCTATACGCTGCCTCATCACCTCAAGCTCATCGACTAACTGCGCCTTGGTCTTGCTCATATCACTCACCTCCCATTGCACTCACCGGTATTCCTTACCTCCAACCGCCGATGTTTATCCTGCGTGTGCTACACTTCTACTACTTATGCCGCTATATGTCAAGCCCATCGATAATTACTGAGATGCTCAGCAAGCGCAGGACACTATTAAAACGTACCGCCGATGCTAAATTTCGGGCTAAAAGCGGAGGTCGCACTTGATTTAAGTGCGACCTCAACAAGTACAGGGACGCCCCTGTGGTATGGGGATGTCAATATTTGTATTACTCTACCGTATCAAGGCCTGTGTCAAATCGGCGGCCACGTTACTCTCCAATGTACAGCACACCCCGCCGTGGTCAAAGTCCTCCGTCCTCTGCACTTCTTTAACTTCCGTGATTTTATCGCGTCTCGCTTCCCTCACTGCAGGATAGCCGTTGCAAAGCGGACAGCGCCATTTGATATAATCTCTTGGCGTCATCCATACCTCGTGTCTGCAATCCTTACACACGATCAGCAAGTGAGTCATCGATTACCTTCCCTTTATCATCGGGCACCACATCAGCGATACTGGGTGCTAGAATGTCCGGCACATCTCCATACCTAAATGAATCCGGTCCCCAGTTGTCGAATTCCTTTATTGCCCCGCAGAATTTGCATATACCTCCGCTTGTGGGACCTCTGGGGCTTTCGATTATCCAGTAATGATTACATTGGGTATTCCCCCCCCAGGGCACATCAAGCACCGCCCCCGACGTTTCCCCTGCTACAGGACTTTGCCTCTTCCTTTCCATCTCACACCTGCCGTTCGGTATCGGTTGAATCAACGTATCTCTCTAAGACCAGCCCTTTATTACATCTGCTTCACGAAACCGAGAAAACCCACCATCTCCCCGGATGCAGAAAATACCACGACGACCGACAGTTCCCCGGGAAACTCGGCCCCGTCTACGGTAACGAATGTGTACGGTGACTTTGCAACGTTTTGCTTCTCTGCAAGAGCCCTGGCTATGTTATATGCAATCCGGTCGCGATCCTTGCCAGCGAAAAAACAGGATACGTGCTTTCCAACAACATCCTCCCTGCTTTTAGCCCCGAGCATGCGAAGCTGAGCCTCGTTGATCTCTGTTACCTTCCCTTCATTGTTTATGGCAATGAGCCCCTCCACTTGAGAGTCAAACATTTTGCGCACACTCCTTCCCGTTTTCTGCTCTACGCCATCGCTAATTTGTGCATTCACTTTCACCAGCTCCTCAATACAATGTATCTATATGTAAAATCCATTTATGCCTATTAGTATTAATGCTATTTATTCTTTCTTTTTGGACTTCCTTATAGGAATTTAACCTATATCACCAGCAACTGCATCGCCGATAACCTTTATTTTCGACACAAGTTGCACTTAAAAATTGATAACTAATTTCATAGATGAGTAATTGGTTCTAGAGTGTCGATAATTGGTTTCATCTATCGCTGGACATGACATTCCTCCTGCTTATATGTATCTTCGATAGAATACAACCTGCTTTTTCAAATAAGATCCGTGCTTATGCAGAATATCGTGGTACATTGTACAACTGGTGGTATTTGTGTTAAAAAAGGGAGGGAATTAGTAACCATGTAATACATCTCCAATGCAGAGCGTGGGGGAAGCTGAATATGATCAAAATGAAACCGAAGCAAATTGCGGACTACTTCAAGCGCAGCTACACCGCGGTGGACGGGCTGTGGTTCATGAAACTTGAGGATAAATATGGGTTCGAGACTACCCTGGAACTGGACAATGAGGTGTGGAAGGTTTTTACCAAGATTCAGGCCCGCTTCCTGAAAGCGGCGGGGCACCTGGACCATGGACTGGACGCGCTTCTCGAATGCCTTTCCACTAAGCTAATGCTAGAAGATTTTAAATTCAGCGTCAGGACATTCGATAGCCCCGCCGGTTTCGAAATCACTATCAGTGATTGCCCCTGGCACAACAAGATGCTCAAGTCCGGCAGGCAGGAGCTATCCGGAAAAGTAGGAACTCTAATCTGCAATACAGAATACGCTGCCTGGGCTTCCGAGTTCGGCGACAACATCAAGTTCGAGCTAAAAGAACAGATATGCGAAGGCTCGCCGCACTGCATCCTCAGGTTCGATTCCATCTGACGCCCAAGCTGTTGTAACCCCTAACCCAACTTGCTATACTCATCATATGCCTGAAGCTACGATTGTGGTCATTTTCACCACCTCATTCGTTATCGGGCTCTCTGGAGCCGTAATGCCCGGTCCGCTTCTAGCACTGACAATCAGCGAAACCGCCAGGCGCGGCTTCTGGGCCGGCCCGTTGCTGGTGCTGGGGCACGGCGTTCTGGAACTGACACTCGTGATCGCGCTGGTGCTGGGTCTGAGTCAGATAATCGTAGGTGACCTGGTTACCGGTTTGATCGGCATAATCGGAGGCATAGTACTGATAGTGATGGGCATCAATATAATAGACACCAGCTGGAACCGACTCATAGTGGCCGTTCCATCGGATAACACGGTCGTCACCAGACAGCACAGAAGATGGATTCTCTCCGGCGCGGTAATCAGTTTATCCAACCCTTACTGGTTCATCTGGTGGGTGACGATTGGCATGGTCTGGCTGCTGTGGTCACTGAAACTGGGAGCGGCGGGGGTTGCCTCCTTCTTCACCGGCCATATACTGGCCGATCTGGTATGGTATGCACTGGTCTCCTTTGTCATAGTTTCAGGAAAGAGGATTATTAAGGATAAGGCTTATCATTGGCTCCTGTATCTCTGCGGGATATCGCTGATTGGACTTGGCGCGTATTTCATATCTGCGGGGCTCAACTTTGTGTTGTGATAGACTGGCGGACACTCAGCGATAATGGAGCTCCCTTTGTTTTCGAATAGATTCGAGATAACCATAGTTGACACTATTGCACCATAAGTTTTTGTGTGCTATACTCACTGCTCGGTAGGTACAGGAGACAGCCACTGAGCTGGCAAACGACAATCGGGGGTTTCCAGAAATAAAATGAGAAGGGGGAGTAGATGCAGAAATACCTTAAACAGTCGTTCGTCCTGATCCTAGTGGTAGCGCTTATCGCTATCAGCGGTATCAATTGTGGGACAGAGGAGCAGCAGGAGCCGGAGAAAGAAACGTATACAGTAGGCGCCCTGTTCTCTACCACCGGTGCAGCCTCCAACCTGGGGGTTCCCGAAGAGAATACCGTGGAGATGATGGTGGGCCAGATAAACGCTGCTGGCGGAGTCAACGGGCATCCTCTGGAAGTCATACTATACGACGACGAGACAAGTTCAGATAGATGCGCCACACTGTCTAACAAGCTTATCGAGCAGGACCAGGTGCTGGCAATCATCGGCCCTACCACCAGCGGGAACAGCCTAGCCATTATCGATATAATGACAACGGCAGAGATTCCGCTGGTATCCTGCGCCGCCAGTATCCAGATCGTGACCCCAGTGGAGGAGCGTTACTGGATATTCAAGACACCGCAGGCCGATAAAGAAGCTGTAAGTGAAATTTATACCTACATGCAGGACCAGGGATACAGCAAGATAGCTATAATAACCGCTACCTCCGGATTCGGCGCCGGCGGTAGAGGCATACTTCTATCAGATGCTGCTGACTATGGCCTCACGGTGGTCGATGATCAGGTATTTGATGAGGGAGACACCAGCATGCAGTCGCAGCTTACCCATATCAAGGGCACCGATGCTGAGGCAGTTGTCTGCTGGTCCACTGACAAAGAGGGTGCCATGGTTGCACGAGATATGCAAACGCTAAATATGGAAATCCCTCTGTACTGCAGCCACGGCATCGCCAACAAAGCATTCATCGACCAGGCTGGGGATGCCGCCAATGGGGTCATCTTCCCTGCGGGCAAGCTGCTGTTCGTTGACGATGTTCCAGACACCGACCCTCAGAAGGATACGCTGGTGAGCTACAGGGATGACTACGAAGCACTTTACGGGGAAGGAACCATCAACACCTTTGGAGGCCATGCTTACGACGCGCTCAGCATGGTGGTGATGGCGCTGGAGGACATGGACGAAGGGTTAAGCCTGGCTGATGCCAGGGCGTCTGTGCGGGACAGCCTGGAGCAAATCACTAACTTCGCCGGCACTGGAGGGGTGTTCACCATGTCACCGACAGACCACCTCGGGATGCAGCCGGGCTCGCTGGCCATGATCGAGATCGTAGACGGGGAGTGGACTTGGCTCCAGTAGAGGTCGACTGGTCTATCGCTTTGTAGACTTTGAAAGGGGGAAGTGTTACTTCCCCCTTTCTATCTAATATCATCCGACTTTGAGAGCTGATCGATGTCAGCGGACCAGTTTCTGCAGTACCTTATATCCGGCCTTAGCCAAGGCAGCGTCTACGCCTTAGTCGGCCTTGGCTTTACTATTATATACGCTGTAACCCGCATCATTAACTTCGCCCAGGGCGAGTTCGTGATGCTGGGTGGCATGCTATCGTTCACGCTGGCCGTTTCAGCCGGCTTGCCAGTTGCAGCAGCATCGATCCTGTCAATAATCATCACTGCCATCATTGGCGCAATCATGTATCTGCTGGCAATCCGCACCGCCAGAAAAGCGTCGGTCATAAGCCTCATTATAATTACCATCGGAGCCTCCATTTTCATCCGCGGCATCGCCGGCACCAAACTGATGTGGGGCGTCGATGCGGTGCGCCCCCTCCCCTTCACCGGCAACGAATCCATACGCCTTTTCGGGGCGTATATCCAGCCGCAGGTATTATGGGTGATCGGCACTGCGGTGCTGGTCACGGTTCTGCTACACCTGTTCCTCACCCGCACCATGGTTGGCAAGGCATTGAAGGCATGCGCCATAAACCCGCAGGCGGCGGGACTGGTGGGCATCAACACCAAGACGATGGCACTCATCGCATTTATCCTGGCGGCAGCCCTGGGCGGCATCGGTGGTGTGGTCATGGCACCATGGACACTGATGTCCTACAATGCGGGATTTATGATAGGGCTCAAGGGATTCGTGGCGGCATCTATCGGCGGCTTTAAAAGCCCTATAGCCACCGTTATCGGCGGCATTATTATCGGCATCGTAGAAAATATTGTAGTAGGGATTAACTACGGCCCCTTTACATCTGAATATATGGATGTCTGGGGGCTGGTTGTCCTGCTGGCGATCCTGCTCATCAGATCCGGCAGGCTGGCGGCAGAAGAGGCATAATCTCATGTTGTCAAGACTGAAGTCTAAATGGCCTTATCTGGTAATGGCCGTATTGCTGCTTCTGCTTATCCTGCTGCCATTCGACTGGTTCCCCGGACAGTACACCACCCTGATGATATTCATCGGCATCAGCACCATGGTCACAGTAGGGCTCTGTCTTTTGATGGGCTATACCGGGCAGGTATCTCTTGGGCAGGCAGCATTTTACGGCTGCGGGGCCTATATCTCCGGTGTGCTGAGCACCTACAACAGCGTCAACCCCTGGCTGGCAATGCTGATCGCAGCGGTGGTTACCGGAATCTTTGCCTATGTGATAGGCTATCCCATCCTCAGACTTAGGGGCAACTACCTCGCCCTGGCGACCCTGGCGATCGGCGTAATCGTCTGGATAATCTTCAGCAGAGAAGGCCCCGGCGGGCCCGACGGCTTCTCCGGCATCCCTTTCCTCTCCATCGGGGGCTTTGCCTTCGACACTTCTTTTAAACGTTATTTCCTGGTCTGGGCCTTCTGTCTGGCTACGCTGTTCATATCGCAGAACATCGTGAGGTCACGAACCGGCAGGGCGCTAAGGGCGATCCACGGCAGCGAGGCCGCCGCAGAATCGATAGGCATCAACGTGGCACAGTTCAAGGTCAAGATATTCGTATTGAGTGCCGTTTACGCTTCGCTAGCGGGCAGTCTATTCGCACACCACCTGCGCCACATCAGCCCCCAGAGCTTCGACGCGATAGCCTCGGTGAAGCTGGTGGTAATGGCGGTAATCGGTGGCCTGGCCAGCGTCTGGGGCGCCATCTTCGGCGCCGGCACCACACGCTGGTTGAGCGACGAGATACTGGTCAGCTATCCCCAGCTTGCGGGATGGGATATCCCCATATATGGACTTATCCTGGTACTGGTGATGATCTTTATGCCGCAGGGCCTGTTCGTCGCCGTGCGGTCAGCATTCGAGTGGCTCAGGTATAACTGGCGGGAGCTACCCTCTATATCAAGGGACATCTATGAGCGAAAAGTGCTCAGATTAAGGTCGGGGAAGGTCGAACCGTGAGCGAGTCGATACTGGAGACAAGGGGGCTGACCAAAGCCTTCGGTGGTCTGGTGGCTTTAGACCATATTGATTTATCGGTTGAGGCAGGGAAAATCACCGCCATAATCGGGCCCAACGGGGCAGGCAAGACCACGCTGTTCAATACTATCGCAGGCGCTTACCGGCCCACCTCCGGTGATATATTCTTCAACGGTCATTCGATGAAGCGAGTTCCGTGGTACGCAAAAGCGATTGGACCCGAGTTGAGGCAGAAGATATTTTCAGAGAAGCTTCAACAATATATTCCGGCACACAAGAGGGCGGCGATGGGCATCGCCCGAACCTTTCAAAACGCGATCCTCTTCGGGAACATGACTGTTCTAGAAAACATTATGACCGGTCATCATCCCCGCAGCCACTACGGTTTCCTCAGTGCCGCAATCAGATCTCCCAAGGCTCGCCGGGAGGAAGAGACAATCTCCCTGAATGCGATGAAATACCTCAATATGGTGGGATTAGGGACACACGCTCAGCACAATGCGCTCAGCCTGCCGCTGGGACAGCAGAAGCTGTTGGCTATAGCCCGGGCTTTGGCCACCGAGCCCCAACTGCTGTTGCTCGACGAGCCTGGAGCCGGGCTGAACACGCTGGAAAAACGTGAACTCAGCGACCTAATCCGCCGCATTAAGGAACTGGGCATAAGCATCATTCTGGTAGAGCACGATATGCCGCTGGTGATGGGCATTGCCGAGTGGATCATCGTGCTTGACAGCGGTCAGAAGATAGCGGAGGGCACCGCCGCCCAGATTCAGAAGGACCGAAAAGTCATCGCTGCTTACCTGGGTGAGGAGGTGGACTAGTGCTGCGAGTCGATAATGCGTCAGTAGTTTACGGACAGGTCGCCGGACTCAGGGAGGTATCTATCACCGTTAACGATGGGGAGATTGTCACCATCATCGGGGCCAACGGAGCGGGCAAGAGCAGTCTGCTGAACGCCATCTCCGGCGTGGTATCCCTGAAAAGCGGTAGCATCTGGCTCGACGAATGTCAAATATCCGACTTTTCGGCTCACAGGACGGTTCAAATGGGCTTGGCCTACGTGCCGGAAGGCAGGCAGATATTCGGGGCGATGTCAGTGAAGGATAATCTCACCATGGGTGCTTATTCGCAGTGCGCCCGCAGCAGGCTCAGCAATCTGGGGTACATCGGCTGGTTCCTGCGCCGCCCCGAGGTGCAATCCAATCTGGAAACGGTGTTCAGGCTTTTCCCTGTTCTCAGGGAACGGCTGGAGCAGGAGGCGGGCAGCCTCAGCGGTGGGGAGCAGCAGATGCTGGCTATCGGGCGGGCGCTGATGTCTTCACCGAAAATGCTCCTCCTCGACGAACCGTCGCTCGGCCTGGCGCCAATCCTGGTTAAAGAGATCCTGAATCTCATACTCAGGCTCAGGGATGAAGGGCTTACCATACTGCTTGTAGAGCAGGATGCCAGCGCCGCCCTCAAGATAGCCGACAGGGGATACGTCATGGAAAGAGGCCGCATCACCATTGAGGGTAGCGCCAGGGATCTCATGGGAGATGACAAGGTGAGGCAAGCATACCTCGGAAAGAGTGTAGCATGAAATGCCAGGAAAGTGTTACAATTTATGAAAGGCCTTATTAAACGTGAAACGGTTACTGTCGGGTAACGAAGCCATGGCTCTGGGTGCATACCACGCAGGTATCGCCGTCGCTACTGCCTATCCCGGAACCCCCAGCACCGAGATACTGGAGAATATCGCCCGCATGGATGGCGTGTACACCGAGTGGTCCACAAATGAAAAGGTGGCGCTGGAGGTGGGGATGGGGGCAGCCTACGGCGGCGTCCGCGCCCTGGTCTCCATGAAGCACGTTGGCCTCAATGTTGCTGCTGACCCCTTTTTCGCCGTCGCCACCACTGGTATAATCGGCGGCTTGGTGGTGATATCCTGCGACGATCCCGGGGAACACAGCTCACAGGGAGAGCAGGATAACCGCCACTTTGCCAGGTTCGCCAAGGTACCTATGCTCGAGCCCACCGACAGCCAGGAGGCCTACGACCTTATGCGCTGGGCTTACGATATCAGCGAGGAGTTCGACACACCGGTGCTGTTACGTGCCACAACGCGCATATCCCACTGCAAGACGGTCGTCGACGTAACCGGAGATCGCAGCCCCTCCTTACAGCCGGTCAGATTTACCCGGTCGCCATCGAAATATGTAATGGTCCCTTCCAACGCCCGCGTTCGGCGCCACGCGATGGAAGAGCGCATCGTAAAACTGCAGGACTACGTGGAGAATTTTCCCCTCAACCAGATGCTGCTGGCCGATCGCAAGCTGGGGGTTATATCCAGCGGGGTAGCATACCAGTATGCCCGCGAAGTGTTCAAAGACGCTTCACACCTCAAACTGACGACGCTTTATCCTTTTCCAGTTAAATTGATACAAAGGTTCGCCAGCGAGGTAGAGCGGGTAATCGTAGTCGAGGAATTGGACCCCTACATCGAGGACGAGGTGCGTCGCCTTGGCATCCGGGTCAGCGGCAAAGAGTTCATCCCCATAATCGGCGAGCTGAACCCCGAGATTGTGGAGAACGGTGCTATTAAGGCGGGGCTGATATCGGCTCCATCGCAGCCGCTGGAGAAGCCTGAAATGCCCCAGACGCAGCTGCCGGCACGGCGTCCGCAGCTGTGCGCCGGCTGCCCGCACGTGGCCGCGGAGTACGTGCTGCGTAAGCTGGGGTTCAAGTCCGCAGTATCAGGGAAAGAGCTTGGCGAAGACGAACTCATCGTCACCAGCGATATCGGGTGCTATACTCTGGGGGTGTATCCGCCGCTGGCAGCGCTTGACACCTGCGCCTGCATGGGGGCCAGCATCGGGCAGGCGCTGGGGTTGGAGAAGGCCGGTGTCCCCAACAAGATCGTGGCCGTGCTGGGCGACTCCACCTTCATGCACTCGGGTATAACCGGATTGATCGATGTGGTATATAACCAGGGAAACATCACGGTAATAATACTGGACAACGAGACGACGGCGATGACCGGGCACCAGGGACACCCCGGCACCGGCCTCTCGGCGAGGGGGGAGAAAGGGGGGAGGGTGGAGCTGGAATCGCTGGTGAGGGGCATCGGGATCTCGGATGTCAACGTGGTGAGCGCGTTTGACGTCGCCACCCTGGAAGCAACTATAAAACGATGTGTAGCCAGCAACGAGCCGTCGGTTGTTATATCCAGGGGCGCCTGCCAGCTGGCGGTGCGGGCCAAGGCCACTCCCTACCAAGTCGATGCCGACCTGTGCGCCGGCTGTTTCGACTGCATGGACCTGGGATGTCCCGCCCTGTTCATCTCCGGTGACGTGGTGCGGATAGATGCTGAAGCCTGCGCCGGCTGCGGTGTCTGTGCGCAGTTATGTGTACAGGAGGCGATTGCGAAGGTCGAATCATGAATGATGTGAATGTTCTGATGGTGGGAGTCGGCGGCCACGGGGTGATTCTAGCCAGCGACGGCATGGCCGAGGTGGGTGTAGAGAACGGTTACGATGTCAAGAAGACGGACACGCTGGGGATGGCCCAGCGCGGCGGCAGCGTGCTGAGCCATGTCCGCTGGGGCC
>CAYUWM010000027.1:0-7213 GCA_964448395.1 uncultured Dehalococcoidales bacterium | reverse complement strand
ATCGCTCAGGAAGCCGGCAACCCCAGGGCGATGAATATGGCCATGCTGGGATTCCTATCGAAGTTTCTGCCACTGCCCTCCGAAGCCTGGACCGATATCATGCGCCGGCGGCTGCCATCGAAATTCGTGGAATCCAGTGTCAATGCCTTTACCAGAGGTGCGGCGGAGGCCCAAGCCATTATGAAGTAAAGGAGATAGGGACATGATGCGCGACCCACAGATCGAGACGATGCCGCGAGAGGCATTGGAGAAGCTGCAGCTTGAACGCCTTAAAGCCAAAGTCGGCGAGGTTTATGAAAGGGTACCATTCTATCATCGCATTTTAAAAGAGAAGGGCATTACCCCCGATGATATCCAGACCCTGTCCGACCTGACTAAGCTGCCCTTCACCAGCAAGATAGACTTCAGGGACAACTACCCGTTTGGACTTACGGCGGTACCCTTGGAGCAGGTAGTGCGAATACACTCTTCAAGCGGTACCACCGGCAAGCCGATAATCGCCCCCTACACGCAGCGCGATCTCGACACCTGGGCGGAGATAATGGCCCGGACGATGGCTACCGCCGGTACGACCAAAGACGATGTATTACAAAACGCTTATGGATACGGCCTGTTCACCGGCGGCCTCGGTTTTCACGACGGCGCCGAACGTCTGGGGGCGATGGTGATCCCTACCAGCACCGGGAACACCAAGCGCCAGATCCTGATGATACAGGACCTGGGCACCACGGTCATTACCTGCACCCCTTCGTACGCGATCATACTGTATGAGGCCGCCAAGGAGATGGGCGTCGATTTCCGCGACACCAAGCTGCGCCTGGGCATATGTGGAGCCGAGCCCTGGTCGGAGCAGATGCGGAACGAGATCCAGACAAAGCTCGGCATCTCCGCCATCAATATATACGGCTTGACAGAGGTCATCGGGCCCGGCGTATCGGTGGAGTGCGAGCACAAGTGCGGCATGCACATCTGGGAGGACCATTTCCTGGCCGAGGTTATCGATCCCCATACAGGAGAGCACATGCCCCCCGGACAGATGGGAGAGCTGGTGATAACGACCCTGACCAAGGAAGCCCAACCTGTGATACGTTTCCGCACCAGGGACCTGGTCAGCCTGAACACTGAGCCCTGCAAGTGCGGTCGCACCATGGCCCGGATGTCGCGGGTAATGGGACGCAGCGACGATATGCTTATCATCAAGGGGATCAACGTCTTTCCGTCCCAGATCGAGAGTGTGCTGCTAGAAGTCGAGGGCGTTGAGCCGCACTATCTGATAGTGGTCGACCGCAAGGAAGGCTTTAAGTCCGATGAGCTTGAGATATGGGTCGAGGTCTCCGAGAATGTCTTCTCCGACGAGATCGGCAAGATGGAAGCCCTGGAGAAAAAGCTCCGCGCCGAGCTGGAGAGCGTGCTGAACATCTCGCCGCGCATCAAGCTCGTAGAGCCGAGGACCATTGCGCGCACCGAGGGCAAGGCGAAACGCGTGGTGGACCGCAGCGAGCTTAATAAATAAATACGCACCCTCATGTCATCATACGGCTTGACCGGATGATCCAAGGATTTGGGTTGCCCGATCGAGTCGGGCAACGACAAATGAAAATGAAAGGGGTACAGGATGGTTTTCTGCTGCCAGGGTTTTAGGGGTGTCCCCTATCTCTTTTGAACATCTCCCAAGCGTGGGGGGCTCATGGAGTTGATACAATAAAGAAAGCCCGTGGAGGAATCAAATGAAAAGAAAACAAATATCCGTATTCATCCAGAACGAGCCGGGGCATTTGGGATCTATCCTCGAAGCCTTGGAGAACCAAAAGGTGAGCATACTCGCCCTCTCAGTCAGCGACACCTCGGAGTTCGGCATCGTGCGCATGATCGTGGATGACGCGGATAAAGGATTACAGTCCATCCGCCAGGCTGGCTTCACCGCAAGGGTCGACGCATTGCTCAGCTACAATATCCCCGACGTACCGGGTGGGCTTCTGAACAGCGTGGTCAAGCCCCTGTCCGCAGCCGGCATTAATATCAAATACTTCTACGCCTACATCGAGCGCGGGCCGGAGAACAAGGCGACCGTAGTCTTCAAACCGGATAATATCGATAAGGCGGAGGCGATACTCAAGGCGCAACTGGCCGGCAAGTAATAGTATTACACCTCAGCGTCCATTTAAGTCACTTCGCTGACTTATTTGGTTATCATTACAGTTGACTCCAATATCTATCATGCTTATAATACTGCCATACGTAGAAGTAGTTTAAACAGCAATGTCATTATTCTATTGAAGGGCTGACCTTACCCCGATTTATAGGCCGTTCGGAAACGTGTTTCTAAAGTAGAACAAGCCCTCTGAACGTCGAGTTGTTCGGTGAGGAAGCAGAGTAGGTGAAACTAAAACGTTTACAATACGGAATAACCCTGTTTGCTCTGTTGGTAGCAGTAGCACATACCATTTGGCCAAACGTAACAATTGACGCAACCACCATTGTTCTTCTATGTATTGCGTTAGTTCCTTGGTTGGCGCCTCTTTTTAAGTCGCTCGAACTACCAGGAGGTTGGAAATTTGAGTTTCAGGATTTCGAACGTGCACGGACAAAAGCTGACAGAGCAGGTTTACTCACCACGGTGCCACGAATTGACACTGGGAACCAGTATTCGTTTCAGCTTGTAGCTAAAGAAGACCCAAAATTAGCCTTGGCAGGTCTTCGCATAGAGATCGAGAAGCGTTTGAACGAAATAGCGGAGTCGAACGGCATTAAGACAGAAAAAGTAGGTGTTGGCCGTTTGCTCAGGACACTCGGTGAAAGAGAATTGCTGTCCCAAGAGCAACGTTCGGTATTATCAGATATGGTAGGTTTGCTCAACTCGGCAGTCCATGGGGGTAATATCGATGATCGGGCTGCAGAATGGGCATTAGACATCGGCCCTAGACTCCTGAGTACGCTAGAGGACAAAGCAAAAAAGTGACATCGAATAGATTTACCCCCACTTATACCCACCACCCCTACCCTAACCCAAATTCCTTCGCTACCGCCCTGAACCCCGCCAGTGACCCGTCAAGCACCCGGTCCTCCACGCAGTACGATATGCGGAAATAACCCGGGGCGCCGAACCCTTTCCCCGGAACAACCAGCACGTTATGCTTTTGCAATTCACTCACAAAGCTTACATCATCATCGATGGGCGACTTGGGGAACATGTAAAACGCGCCCTCAGGCTTGACCATCGAATAGCCCATGCCCGAAAGACTGGTGTAAAGAAAATCCCTCTTCTGTTCATACGCTTTTATGTCAACAGATGTGTCCTGCAATGCCCTTACCACATTCTGCATCAGGGCGGGTGCGTTCACGAACCCTAGGGTGCGGTTGCAGAACACCAGTCCATTGATTAACTCCGCCCGATCGTCGTACCGGGGGTTGACCGCGATATACCCTATACGCTCTCCCGGCAAGGCCAAGTCTTTCGAGTGAGAAGTGGCGATGATGCTCCGGGGATGAAATTGAAACACGTACGGGCAATCCACCCCATCGTACACCAGCTTGCGGTAGACATCATCGCTGATGAGGAAGATCTCAGTGCGGTACTCTTGCTCCTTTTGGCTCAAGACCTCGCCGACTGCACTTAGAACGTCGTGCCCGTAGACCACGCCGGTGGGGTTATTGGGCGAGTTAATCACCACTGCCCGAGTTCGTGGAGTGATGCTTTCCGCCAGAGCCTTTGAATCCAGTACGAATCGGCTATCCGTAGGTACTATCCGCGGCACCCCCTGCGCATTATCTATGTAATAGATGTACTCCACAAAGTACGGAGCGAATATAACGACCTCATCGCCGGCATTAAGGATCGTTTTTAACACCACGTTAAGCGCCCCGGCAGCGCCGCAGGTCATTACTATCTCATTACTGGAAAATGACAGGCCCGTCATAGAGGAAAGATGCTCGGCGACAGCGGCACGGGTCTCCGGGTAACCGGCATTTGGCATATACCTGTGCATCCCCGTCTTCGGCTGCTCAACCCATCGGCGAAGTTCCTCTCGAAACCCCTGCGGCGGCTCCATCACCGGATTGCCCAGGGTGAGATCGAAGACGTTGCTCTCGCCATACTTCTGTTTGAGCACTATCCCTTGCTCAAACATCTTCCTGATCCAGCCGCCGCCCGCCATCTGCTGGCTCAATTTCTCAGAAATCGCCATCGTCCGTGACCTCCCTGTACGTAAAATGGGTGTTAATGATTCAATAGCTCTGCCGAGTCACTTCTAGATGTATCTTCCTACCGCCTCGGCAATAGGCCTCAATTCAGCCATCAACCGCTCGAAATTGGGAATGGTCAGTGCCTGCAGACTGTCCACCAGGGCTTCTTCCGGATTGGGGTGCACCTCTATCAGCAATCCGTCGGCCCCGGCCGCGATAGCTGCCTTGGCGATGCTCGGCACATACGCGAAGTGTCCCGCGGCGTGGCTGGGATCCACGATTATCGGGAGGTGGCTTATATGCTTGATTACCGAGATTGAACTGATGTCCAGCGAGAACCTGACGCTGTCCTCGAAGGTCCTGATTCCCCGCTCGCACAGGATCACCCGCCGATTGCCCTCGGCTAGCAAATAATCAGCCGCAGTGAGCCACTCGGCGACAGTAGCGGACAGTCCCCGCTTCAACAATATAGGGTGCCTCAATTTGCTCAGCTCTTTCAACAGGGCGAAATTCTGCATATTGCGAGCGCCGACCTGCAATATGTCCGCGTGCTCGGCGATGATCTTTATATGCGGGGTGTCAAGCACCTCGGTAATGACAGGCATGCCGAGGTCAGTTTTTACCTTCGATAGCAGCTTCAGGCCATCCTCCTCCAAGCCCTGGAAACTGAAGGGCGATGTACGCGGCTTGAAGGCACCACCCCTTACGATCGAGGCCCCACATTCCCTGACCCCCTTGGCCGTCTCCATAAGCTGCTCCTCGCTCTCAACTGCGCACGGGCCGGCCATCACCACCACCCGCTGCCCGCCAATCTCGACACCAGATACGTTCACTTTGCTCGCTCTGGGATGGAACTCCCTGGAAGCCAGCTTGTACGGCTTCATCACGCGGGTGACACTCTCTACGCCCGGCAGAACAGCGAACACGTCCGTCTGCACCTTGCCGGTATTGCCCCCCAGGATCGCCACCACCGTCTTCTCCGTACCCAGGTTGAGCTGCACCTCGAAGCCATAGGAATGCGCCCGCTCTACGACGTGTTCAACCTGTTCGTCGCTAGCACCCTTGTTCATCTCAACGATCATTTCGTAATACCTCATGCGTATTTTAGTCGCAGAACACCCTGCAATCTCCGGCTGTAATCCGACCTCAACCCCTGGGCCCCATCGACACTGTGGCCCCCGTGGCGCGGGCAATCATCTTACCAGCGGAGTCGCTGACCGTCATCTCGGATGCCCCCACCCGCTTTCCAGCGCGTATGATTCGTGACTCCGCGTACAGGGTCTCTCCGACCGGAGCCGCGGCGAGGAAATGGATGTTCATCTGGATCGCAACATGAATGTCTTCCAGCGTGTTGCAGGCACAGCCGAAGGCCTGATCCAACACCGTTGCGATAATCCCGCCGTGGATCATATCGTCCCAGTTCAGGAACTCCTTCCTCAGTTCAAGCTTCACCTTGGCGTAACCCTGTGACAATTCCTCAAGCTGCATGCCCAGCAAAAGGGCACAGGGCGATTCATCGAACTTCTTGCGCATCTGCTCAATCTCTACCATCCGGTATTCTCCTCGACTTAAATGCTCACTCAGCAAGATTGTAGCAACAAAGAGGCACCGCCGCAACCATATATAATACCGCTACACGAAAACATGCCCCGAAACCCGTGTTTGTCAGCACAGTCTGCCAGCCAGTGATTATGCGCTTATCGAAAATTAAGGCGGGGAGGTGACTCCCCGCCTTATATCATGGTCATTTATTGGCCGTCAGTGAACACAGTTGTACAGGCTCTACAAACCTACCAGACAGACACTGACCACCGGGGCGTACGGCTCGTTCCCCATGTTGTGAGCCAGTCCCAGCTTAGGATCCTTGATCTGGCGCTTATCCGCCCTGCCTTGCAATTGGAGATACAGCTCGTATATCATCCTGATGCCGGAAGCCCCTATCGGATGCCCGAAACACTTGAGCCCCCCGTCCGGCTGCACCGGCAGCGCGCCGTCGAGCTGGAATGTACCGGCCTCGATATCCTCCTTCACCTTCCCCCGTGGGCTGAACTGCATGTCCTCCATAGTCACCGCCTCGGTGATGGAGAAGCAATCGTGGACCTCCGCCATGCTCACTTCCTTGCGGGGGTCTTTCACCCCTGCCTCTTTGTAGGCGGCGATGCCAGCGCGATAAGCCTCCTCGACGTGGGTATAGTCAAAGTCGGATGTCATCCGTCCCGAGGTAGGGCTGGCGCTTATCTGGAGCGACTTTATATAGACCGGATCGGGACGGAATTTCTTGGCCATATCGGCGCGGCAGAGCACAGCAGCCGAGCCTCCATCGGAAACACCGCAGCAGTCGAACAGTCCCAGCGGCCAGGCGATGATAGGGGCATTTATCACCTGCTCTATGGTAAGCTCACGCCTCAGGTGTGCCTTTGGGTTCAGCATGCCGTTCTTGTGGCTCTTGACCGATATCTTTGCCAGCATGGTCTTGCCCTCATCCGGGCTCAGCCCGTAGCGGTTGAAGTACCTTGTAGCCATGATGGCGAACACCCCGGGCATACTTGATTGGTAATGCGTGTTGGTGCGGTTCTCCATGCCCGGAAGGCCGCTCATACCCTCATCCTTCAGCTTCTCGAAGCCGACCGCCAGGCATATATCGTAGATGCCAGCCGCGATGGCATAGGCCGCACCCCTCACCGCCTCGTGGCCCGAACCGCAGGCGTTCTCCACCCGGGTAACCGGGATATACTGCAGCTTCAGCGGCTCGCTCAGGGCTCGTCCCCCGTTGCCGCTGAAAAGGGTGCCCACCCATGCTGCCTCGATGTCTTTTGCCTCAACCCCGGCATCCTGATATGCCTCGCTGACGGCATCGATGATGAGGTCGCTGGGGCCCTTGTCCCACAGCTCGCCAAACTTGGTGCAGCCCATCCCCACGATTGCGACTCTATCTTTAATGCTACCTGACATATTATGCCTCCTTTATCCTCACCGGCCGGGCCTTCCAGAAGTAGTTGGTTAGGCCACGGTCGAACTGCAGTTTCCTGAA
>CAYUWM010000026.1:0-22743 GCA_964448395.1 uncultured Dehalococcoidales bacterium | reverse complement strand
TGCCTCGCACCACTCGTCTCACCGGCAGATCGAGAAGCTGCGCCAGCGCTACCCCGATCCCCTGCTGCAGATCAACCCCGAGACCGCAGCCGGTCTCGGCATCGCCGACGGTGACGAAGTGTATATCGAGACCCCGCTGGGCAGGGTGAAACAGAGGGCGCAACTACTGGAGGGGATGCACCCGCAGGTGGTGCACGCCGACGGCTACTGGTGGTTCCCCGAGCGGGAGGAGGCCGAGCCATCGCTGTTCGGGGTGTGGGAGTCCAACATCAATTCCATCCTGCCCGATGATTCGGATGTCTGCGACTACACCGGGGACAGCTACTTCCGCGCTCTGCTGTGCCGGGTATGCAGGGTTGATTAGGTGTTACTTCACCTATAGCGATAACATCGGCCCACGACTGCGGGTGCAATCGTGCTCAGGCTAATTGAGGGCAAAGGGATGGCTCTGCCGCCTTCCTTGATATTCCATCGCTCACCGACGTATAAAATTGTATAATATACTATAACATAGTATTATCAATTTGTCAATAGTTTAATATAACATAACGAAAAATTGCTTGAAATAGCTTGAACAAGCAGCAGGTCGGGAAGCTGGACAGGTGTCGTCGCTGTTACGGCAGGAACAGGCTGGCGGCGCTCTCGGCGACCCGCAGCACCACCCAGGGGTAGATGCCGAGCACCAGCACGCCGAGGCAGGCGATAGCCAGGGCCACGCTGAGGCTGCGGGTGGAGGTCACCCGCTCCTCGGATACCGGCTCGCCGAGGTACATCAGTTTCACTATGCGCAGATAGTAGTACGCGGCGATGACGGCGTTGAGCACGCCGACGATGACCAGCCAGATGAGGTTGGCGTCGACGCCGGCGTTGAAGATGTACAGCTTGGCCATGAAGCCGGCGGTGGGTGGGATGCCGGTGAGCGAGATGAGGCACAGCGCCAGCGCCGCGGTGAGCAAAGGCGAGCGCTTGGCCATACCGGAGTAGTCGGAGATCTCGTCGCTGCCGATGCGGTTGGAGATGGCGATGATGGCGATGAACGCCCCCAGGTTCATCACGGCGTAGCACCCCAGGTAGAACATGACCGCGCTGCTGCCGGTGCTGGTGGCGGCGGCGAGGCCGATCATCAGGTAGCCGGCATGGGCGATGCTGGAGTACCCCAGCAGGCGCTTGATATTGGTCTGGGTCAGGGCGACCAAGTTGCCTATCGTCATGGTGATGGCGGCGAGCACGGCAAATATCATGCTCCAGTCCACGCTGGCGGGTCCCAGCGCCTCGTAGAATATGCGCATCACCACGGCGAAACCGGCCGCCTTGCTGGCTACCGACAGGTATGCGGTGATCGGCGTGGGCGCGCCCTCGTACACGTCGGGGACCCACATCTGGAACGGCACCGTCGCCAGCTTGAAGCCGAACCCGGCCACCAGCAGCACGATGCCCATCAGCAGGCCGGCGTTGCCCGCCAGCCCTCCAGCGGATACCGCCGCCGCGATCGAGCTGAGATAGGTGGTGCCGGTGAGGCCGAAGACCATCGCCATGCCGTAGAGCAGCACCGCGCTGGCCACCGCCCCCAGCAGCAGGTACTTGAGACCCGCCTCGCTGGACTTATCGTCCCGGAGGAAGCCGGCCAGCACGTACAGCGGGATACCGGTCAGCTCCAGGGCAACGAAGATGGATATCAACTCGCGGGTGGACGCCAGCAGCATCATGCCGGTGGTGGCCAGCAGCAGCAGGGCGTAGAACTCGCCGCGGAAGGGGGCGAACTTGCGTGAGTAGTTGATCGACGAGAAGATAACCAGCGCTGTCACCACCAGGAAGAACAGCTTGAAGAACAGGGAGAACTGGTCCACCACCAGCGCCCCGCCGAAGGCGGTATCGTTGGTGCCCCACAGCGTGATGGTGAAGACGAACGGCAGCAGCAGCCCCACGGCGCTGATCCAGCCCAGCACCCGCCTGCGCCCGAGGAACAGGTCAAAGAATATCACCATCAGGGCTACGGCGAGGAGGCTTATCTCAGGTGACAGCAGGTAAAGATTCGACATTCGCTCCTTAAACCACCTTCGCTAGATTCAACAGTTTACGGGTGTCCTCGTGGAGCTGGTCCCACATCCCGGGGAGCTGCTCCGGAGAGACCCACATGCCTTCGCCCAC
This sequence comes from uncultured Dehalococcoidales bacterium, assembly GCA_964448395.1. Taxonomy (GTDB): domain Bacteria; phylum Chloroflexota; class Dehalococcoidia; order E44-bin15; family E44-bin15; genus CAYUWM01. The sequence goes on along the minus strand of CAYUWM010000026.1, from coordinate 20,595 downwards.
GTCGCTGCCGGGACGGAACTGGCCGCCGGTCAGGCTCGCCATCGAGTCGATATATATAACATGCAGTTTCGTCTCGCTGTCCTGTCTCACGATCCTCTCGAACGGGGGCAGCAGCGCATCGAGCCGGATATCGAGGTCGGTCTCCTCCTTGACCTCCCTGGCTATCCCGTCGCCGATGCTCTCCCCGAACTCCAGCCTGCCGCCGGGGCAGATCCACTTCCCCTGCCAGTAGCCGCCCCTCTCGGGCACGTGCTTCACCAGCAGGACACGCCCTTCCTCGTCGCCGATCACGGCGCCGACCGCCACCGTTATGTCACCCATTAAAACGCCTCCAAGATCGGCTGGATGCCCAGTTTGATGATATCGGTGAATATGCGGGGGTACAGCCCGATGAGCATTATTACCACCACGAAGGCGAAGATGTAGGTCTTCTCCAGCCGGTCGGCGTCGGGCACGCCGTTGTACTCATCCTTGGGCGGGCCGTAGAACACGCGGCGCAGCATCCACAGGATGTAGCCCGCACCCAGCACCACGCCGGTTATCGCCAAAATGGTGTAGATGTGGATGCCGGCGACCATGGTGCTGCCAAAGCTGCCGAGGAAGGTTATGGCCTCGGCAGCGAAGCCGCTGGTGCCGGGCAGGCCCAGGGCGGCGAAGCCGGCAACGCTGAACACGACGGTTATCACTGGCATCTGCCGCGCCAGCCCACCGAGCTTGGGTATGCTTCTTTCGTGCGTCTTGCTATATACCAGGCCCACCATGGCGAACAGCAGTCCGGTGATGACGCCGTGGCTCACCATCTGTAGCACGGCGCCGGTCATGCTCACCTGGGTCAGGGCGAATATGCCCAGCAGCACGAAGCCCATATGGCTCACGCTGCTGTAGGCGATCAGCTTCTTGAGGTCGGTCTGGCGCAGCGTCATCGCCGCGCCGTATATCACGCCGATGACCGCCAGCACCACGAACAGCGGCGCGTAGCTATGCGCGGTCTCGGGGAATATGCTCACCGCTACCCGTATCATGCCGTATCCGCCCATCTTGAGCAGCACCCCGGCGAGGACTACGCTCACCGCGGTGGGGGCATCGGTATGGGCATCGGGCAGCCAGGTGTGGAACGGGAACACCGGCAGCTTGATCATGTAGCCTATGATTATGAGGAAGAAGATGGCCACCGCCATCCCGGCGCTGAGCACGCCGCCCAGCCCCATGTTGGCCAGCGCTATCATATCGAAGGAGCCCGCCTGGAAATAGAGCAGCAGGATGCCGGCCAGCATGAAGGCGCTGCCGAACAGGGTGTACAGCACGAACTTGATGGCCGAGTATTCCTTCCTCCCCGTGCCCCAGATGGAGATGAGCATGTACATCGGTATCAGCTCCACCTCCCAGAAGATGAAGAACAGGATCAGGTCCAGGGAGCAGAACACCCCCAGGATGCCGGTCTCCAGGGCGAGCAGCCATACGAAATACTCCTTGACCCTGAGGTTGATGTTCCACGAGACGTACACGGCGACCAGACCGATGAAGCTGGTGAGCAGCACCAGGGGCAGGCTCAGCCCGTCGACGCCCATGTAGTACTGGACATCGAGCCCCGGTATCCACGAGGCCTGCTCCACGAACTGGACCCCGGATGCCGAATGGTCGTACATCACGAACAGGGCCAGCGACAGTATGAATGATACCGCAGCGAAAGCGGCGGCGGTCAGCTTGATCTGCCGGGGGTTAGCCCCCAGCAGGGCAATGACTATCGCCCCGATAACGGGGAGGAAAACGATCGCCGATAGATACGGGAAATCCAATCCTTCCTCCTACTTTCTAACTGAAGATGAACAGGCAGGCGATGATGACCAGCACCCCGATGAATATGGCCAGCCCATAAACCTGCAGCTGTCCCGTTTCCAGCCTCCGCATAAGTTTGCCGCCCGCCATCGACACCGTGGCGACGCCGTTGACCGCGCCGTCCACGATATGCGTATCGACCCACTGGGTGGCGGCGAAAACGCCGTTGATTAAGAATCGCATCAAGAAATATTTCTCATACATTTCATCGAAGAAATACTTGTGGATAAGCAGCCTGTAGATCGGTCCCATCTTCCGCCCGATGGCCTTGGCCGATAGCACCTTCTTGCCGTATATGGCGTAGGCCAGCCCTATACCAGATACCCCTAAGATGATGGATATCCACGCCATCCAGCTGGGGTGGACGAACAGCCCGCTGAACAGGTGGCTGAAGAAGCTGTAGTCGTGCTGCGACCCGAGGAAATTGCCCACCGGCAGCCACCCCGCAACCACTGCGAATATGGCCAGCACCACCAGGGGGATGACTATCACCTTGGGCGACTCGTGCAGGCCGTGGCTGTGGCCGCTCTCGTCCCCGCCGCGGTACTCGCCGTGGAAGGTGAGGAACACGGCGCGGAACATGTAGAAGGCGGTCATGAACACCGTAATCATCGCCAGCACGAACAGCACCGGCGCGTACTGGAACGCCTCGTGGAGGATGCCCTCCTTGCTGTAGAAACCGGCCAGCGGCCAGATGCCGGTAAGGCTCAGCGAGCCGATGATGAAAGTGGCATAGGTCCACGGCTGCACCTTGCGCAGCCCGCCCATCTTCCTCATGTCGAACGTGCCGGTGGCGTGGCTGACGCTCCCCGAGCCGAGGAACAGGAGGGCCTTGAAGAAGGCGTGGGTGAACAGGTGGAACACCCCCACTGCCACCCCCAGCCCCAGGGCGTGGTGCTCGGTAAGGTGGCCGGTGGCATAGCCCATGCCCACCGCCCCCAGCCCCAGCATCATGTAGCCCAGCTGGCTGACGGTGGAGTACGCCAGCACCCTCTTGATATCGGTGGCCACCAGTCCCATGGAGGCGGCGAAGATGGCGGTGAACCCGCCGATAGCGGCCACTACAGTGATCGCCGTCTCAGAGGAGGCGAATACCGGGAACATGCGCGCTACCAGGAACACGCCAGCGGTGACCATGGTCGCGGCATGGATCAGGGCGCTGACCGGCGTGGGGCCCTCCATGGCGTCGGGGAGCCATGTATGCAGCGGGAACTGGCCCGACTTGCCGATGGCCCCGGAGAACACGCCGATGGCGGCCCAGGTTAATGTCGATCCGCCCAGCACCCCGGTCAGGGCCAGGTGGTGCAACTCAGTGATATTGAAGGTTCCGGTCTTGGTGTACAGCAGTATCACCGCCACCAGGAAGCCGAAGTCGCCGAGGCGGGTCACCAGGAAGGCCTTCATCGCCGCCCGGGCCGCTGAGGGCTTGTGGAACCAGAACCCGATGAGCAGGTAGGAGCACAGCCCCACGCCCTCCCAGAAGAGGAACATGAACAGCAGGTTGTTGGCCATCACCAGCCCCAGCATCGAGCCGGTGAACAGCGACATGAAGGCGAAGTAGCGGATGAGCCCGCCGTCCCCCTTCATGTAGCCGATGGAGTAAATCTGCACCAGCAGGCTGATGGTGCTCACGGTGACTACCATTATCGACGCCAGCGAGTCCATCATAACCCCGATGTAGATGGTGGTGTCGCCGATGGACAGCCACTGGTAGCTGACATTCGTCAGCTCGTGGTTCGCCGTTCCGTTTACCGATAGCACTGCCCAGATGGACAGGATCAGGGAGCCGGCGATGGCGCCGATGGTGGTATAGGCGGCGAGCATCGGCCGGTCCTTGAAGAACGGCCTTATCACCAGCGAGATGAAGAGGAAGGAGCATAACGGCAATAGGAATATGGCTATAACTGCTGCATTCGGCATTTCATTACCACTTCATCAGATCGAACTTCTCTGCGTCCAGCGTCTTCTTTCTTCTAAAGATAGCTATTATCAGCGCCAGGCCGACCGAAACCTCGGCGGCGGCGACCACCATGATGAAAATCACAAACACTTGCCCGGCGATGGCGTCGACGTAGTGGGCGAAGGCCACCATGGCGATATTCACCGCGTTAAGCATGATCTCGATGCACATCAGGATGACCACCGCGTTCTTCTTCGCCAGCGCGCCGTAGAGCCCGATGGCGAACAGGACCGCTGACAGTATCAGGAAGTGCTCTAATCCAACACCCATCGCCTATTTATCCTTTTCCCTCACCAGCACTATGGCTCCGATCGCCGCCGCCACCAGCAGGGCGGCCGCGATCTCGAAGGCAAGGACGAACCCGTCCTTGCTGAATATGCTCTGCGCTATTCTAGCCGTCGTCGGCTCTTTGGAAACCTCGGCGGCCACGTTCCAGTCGGTGCTAACCACCACCAGTATCATCGTCACCATGAACAGTATCGCCACCAGCATGGCCAGCGGGCGCAGCTTCCCGGTAAGGCTGCCCCTCTTGCTGTCCTTGGTGAGCATGATGGCGAACATCAGCAGGACCCCGACGGCCCCCACATATATCAGCACCTGCGCCGCCGCCAGGAAGTCGGCGCTGAGGGTCACGTAGATACCGGCAACCGCGAAGAAGCAGAGTATCATGAACAGGGCGACGCGGAAGATATCGCGCATGAAGACCACCGCCAGCGCCGCGCCGACGCAGATCACCGCCAGTATCCAGAAGGCGATATCCATGCCCATTATTCCACACTCCTGTTGCGGTCCAGCAGCAGCGCCTGCTTGGGCAGCTCGGGCTCGATCTCGGGGCGGCTGTACGCGCTGGGCTCCGAGCCGTCGGTCGGCAGCATCATCTCTCTGTCCAGCATCAGCTCCTCGCGGCGGTAGGTGGACGCCTCATATCTCTGTGACAGGTAGAGCCTGTGCGCGGGGCAGGCCTCGATGCACAGGCCGCAGAAGATGCATTCGCCGAGGTCGATATCGAACCGCTCCACTCCGGTAGTGCCGTCGGGAAGCTCCGGCGACTGTATCTTGATCACCCCGTAGGGGCAGGCGTTCTCGCACTGGCGGCACAAGGCGCAGAAGCCGCAGTTGAAGCAGCGCTTGGCCTCCGCCACGCACTGCTCCTCGGTGAGCCCCAGAGAGCATTCCTTGAAATTGGTAACCCGGTCCTTGACCGGCAGGTGCGACTGCTTGACCCGCTCCGCCGGCTGGTAGTCGCTGATGTCCAGGTCCTCGAAGGCCACCTGCTCCATCGGCATCACATCTTTGGGTGTCTCCAGCTTCTCGCCGCGCAGGTAGCGGTCGATGGCCCGCGCCGCCTTGGCCCCGTCGCCGATGGCCTGCACCACCGTCGCCGGCCCGCTGACCGCATCACCGCAGGCGAATATACCCGATATGCTAGTGACGTTGCTGACCTCGTCCACGTCGAAGGTGTTACGTTTGGTTAGCTGAACATCCTTATCGCCCTGGAGGAAATCGACATCCAGTCTCTGCCCGATGGCGGGGATGATCATGTCCACGTCGAGGACGAACTCCGAGCCCTCGACCGGCACCGGGCGCCTCCTGCCGCTGGCGTCGGGCTCGCCCAGCTCCATCTTTATACACTCCAGGCCTACTACCTTGCCCCCCTGGTCCACCACCTTGACCGGGGCCGCCAGGTAGTGGATATTGATATTCTCGGCGATGGCGTCCTCTATCTCCTCTTCATCCGCCGGCATCTCCTGCCTCGATCTGCGGTAGACGATGAACACCTCTTTGGAGCCGAGGCGCAGGGCGGTCCTGGCGGCATCGATGGCCACGTTGCCGCCGCCGACGATGGCCACCTTGTTGCCCACCTCAACCTTTTTGCCCAGGCCTACGTCGCGCAGGAAGAATACGCCGTGGTACACCCCGTCGAGGTCCTCGCCGGGGATATCCAGCTTCATACTGGCGTGGGCCCCCACCGCCAGCAGGATGGCTTTATAGCCCTGCTGCTGCAGCGACTCTAGCGTCAGCCCGTCCTTGCCGACGGGGCTGTTCAGCCTTATCTCGACCCCGCGAGCCGCGATATTGTCGACCTCTTTCTGCAGTACGTCCTTGGGCAGGCGGTACTCGGGGATGCCGACCCACAGCATGCCCCCGGGCACCGGCAGCGCCTCGAACACCGTCGCCTCATAGCCCATTCGCGCCAGGTCGCGGGCGGCGGTAAGTCCCCCGGGCCCGGCGCCGATGACGGCCACCTTCTCCTCTTTAGTTCTGGGATAGGGGGTGACGTTGGCGCCGCCATGTGTCAATTCGTAGTCGGTGACGAACCGCTTGATATCGCGGATGGCAATCGGCTTGTCGAAACAGCCGCGGTTACAGGCCTTCTCGCAGGGGTGGGTGCAGACGCGGCCGCAGGTGATGGGGAAGGGGTTGGTCTCCCGTATGAGCTCCACCGCTTCCTTGTACTTGCCCTGGGAGGCATAGGCTACGTACCCCTGCACATCCACGCTGGCGGGACACGCCTGGATACAGGGGGCGTGCTTGCGCTCGTCGCGGACGAAGCGCTGACCCCGCGCCCGCTTGGACACCACCAGCCTCTCCTCCGGGTACTGCACGGTGATGGGGTGATGGGCCAGGTGCTTGAGGGTCACCGCCATCCCCTTGGCGATGCCCTTGCCGTAATGGTTGAAGCTCAACCCTTCGCCGGGCACGCGGAACATACCGGACCACAGGACGATGAGTATGGCGGCGACGGGGATGTTGATGAACATCAGCCACCACGGGAAGTCCGGCAGGGCGACAATCTCGATCGCAGTGATGAATACGTTGGCCAGCGCCAGCGGGAACAGGAACTTCCAGGCGAACCCCATCAGCTGGTCTACCCTCAGCCGGGGCAGGGTGCTCCTGATCCACACGATGACCACGAATACCACTACCACCTTGATCAGGAACCACAGGGGTTCCGGCAGGCCGGGCCAGTTGCCGCCGCCGAGGAACAGGGTGGTCACGATGGCGGAGAGGGCGAAGGCGTGGGTGTACTCGCCGAGGTAGAACAGGGCGAACTTCATCCCTGAGTACTCGGTATGGAACCCGGCGACGATCTCCGACTCCGCCTCCAGCAGGTCGAAGGGGCTGCGGTTGATCTCGGCGGAAGCGGCGAGGAAGAATATGATGAACCCCAGGGGCTGGAGCAGGAAGAAGGGCACGGTCTGCGCCTCGACGATGCTCACCATCGACAGGGAGCCGGTGATCATCAGCACCCCGATGATGGACAGCACCAGCGGTATCTCGTAGCTGATCATCTGGGCCACGGCGCGCATGGCGCCGAGGGTGGAATATTTATTGCTGGAGCCCCATCCCGCCATGAACACCCCTACCACGCTCAGCGAAGATATGGCGATAACGTACAGGATGCCGATGTTGAGGTCGGCGAAGATGCCCTGCACGCCGCCGACGCTGCCCCAGGGGATGATGGCGAAGATCATGATGGCGGGGACGAAGACCATTACTGGGGCCAGCCAGTGCACCCAGCGGTCGGCCAGCGCCGGTATGATGTCCTCCTTGAGCAGCACCTTCACCGCGTCGGCCACCGGCTGCAGGATGCCCTGCGGGCCACAGCGGTTGGGGCCCTGCCGGATCTGGAACCTTCCCGAGCCCCGGCGCTCGATGTAGATGAAGGCCATGACCACTATCAGGATGAAGGTGGCCAGTATGAGGAAGGCGACCAGTGCGGGGATGATATACGCCGCCCACTCGGGCAGGTATTTCCCCAGCCAGTCTTGGAACTGGTGCAGCACTTCCACTAGCGGTCAACCTCTCCCATACAGATATCGATGCTGCCGAAGGTGACTATGGCGTCGGCCAGCTTCCACCCCACGGCCAGGTCGCGCAGCACGGTCAGATTGATCAGGGTCGGCGGCCGCACCTTGAAGCGGTACGGCTTCGGCGAGCCGTCGCTCACCAGGTAGAACCCCAGCTCGCCCTTGGGGCCCTCGAGGCGGCCGTAGGCCTCCCCCACCGGCGGCTTGAATGCGGGGTGCACCCTGGTGCGCACCTCGCCCTCGGGTATCTGCTCCATGGCCTGCTGGATGATGCGCACGCTCTGCCGCATCTCCCCGATCCTCACCCGGTATCGGGCGTAGTTGTCACCGCGGGTGTCGGTGATGACGTCGAACTGGAAGCGGTCGTATATAGAACACGGGTCGGACTTGCGCAGGTCCCACTCCACCCCGCTGGCACGCAGCACCGGGCCGCTGGTCGATGCGTTTATCGCCTGCTCCATCGATAGCAGGCCTACACCCTTGGTGCGGGCCAGCAGTATCTCGTTCTCGGCGAGGAGCTTGTCGTACTCGTCGATATAGCCGGGCATGGCGTCGATGAACCGCTTCAGCGCCGGCATGAACTCCTCGGGCAGGTCCTGGCTCACCCCGCCGAAGCGCATATAGTTGTAGGTCAGGCGCTGCCCGCAGACCATCTCGAACAGGTCCAGGATCTTCTCCCGCTCGCGGTACATGTACAGCAGGGGGGTGAAGAAGGCGCCCATGTCATTGAGGAAGAAGCCCACCGCCATCAGGTGGCTGGATATCCTCATCAGCTCGGTCATGATCACCCGGATATACTCGGCGCGCTCGGGCACCTCTATCTGCCCCAGTTTCTCCACGGCGAGGCAGTAAGCCAGGTTATTGGACATCGATGCCAGGTAGTCCATCCTGTCGGTGAACGGGATGTTCTGGAGGTAGGTCTTATGTTCGGCCAGCTTCTCGATGCCGCGGTGGAGATAGCCAAATACCGGCTCCAGGTCGGCGATGACCTCGCCGTCGAAGGTAACCCGCATGCGGAACACCCCGTGGGTCGAGGGGTGCTGCGGCCCCATGTTTATTAATACTGGCTCAGTCTCGAGCGTCATCTTCTCTTTACTATTCCTTCTTACCGCCGCCGGGCACTTCCAGCTTGAAATCCTTCCTCAGGGGGTGTCCTTCGAATCCGGCCCACAGGAAGAGGCGTTTCATATTGGGGTGTCCCTCGAAAGAGATGCCCAGCAGGTCGTAGATCTCCCTCTCCTGGAAATCGGCTCCCTGCCACAGGCTGAACACCGACGGGACGGTGGGATTGTTGTGGTCCTCGCACCTGGTCTTCAGCACAACGCTGTGGTTATCTTTAATCGAAGTGAGGAGGTATATAACCTCGAGATAATCGGGATAATCGACAGCGGTGATGTGATTGAGATAGTCCAGATTGAGGCTCTCCTTGAGCAGGCGAGCCACCTCTAAAACGTCTTTGCTGCGGACGATGACCGACGTTTCGTCCGAGCCGGTGACCGCATCGGGGAACTTCTCCCCGATCTTCTTGGCGGTATCGGAACCGGATAGCGCTTTAGTCATTCACCTACCTTTTGATAAGCTTGTCCTTGGCCACCTTGCGGTGCAGCGCCTGGAAGCCGTTGATCAGCCCTTCGGGGCGCGGCGGGCAGCCGGGGACGTATACATCCACCGGCACGATGAGATTCACCCCCGGAACCACGCTGTATGAGCCGCGGAAGGCACCGCCGCTGATGGCGCAGGAGCCCATGGCCAGCACCCACTTGGGCTCAGCCATCTGGTCGTATATCCGGCGCAGCGCGGGGGCCATCTTCCAGGTGAGCGTGCCGGCGACGATCATCAGGTCGGCCTGCCGCGGAGAGGCGCGCATGATCTCCATGCCGAAACGCGAGAAGTCGAAGCGGGAGGACGCTGCCGAGATCATCTCGAAGGCGCAGCAGGCAAGGCCCATGGCGGCGGGCCAAACCGAGAAGCGTTTCCCCAGGTCTATCAACTGCTCGGTGGTGGTAAGCAGCAGGTTCTGCTTCACATCTTCTTCCAGCCACGCCACCGGGTCGGGGTACGGCTGCTTGGAGGCGGCGATGAGGGACTGGATCTCCTCGCTCTCGACGCGGTCGAGCTCGCCGCTGACATAGGGTCTCTCTATTTCCACTTCAGGACCCCTTTCCTCCATGCGTAGACAAAACTGACGAGCAGGATGAGGATAAAGGCCAACATCTCCACCAGCCCGAAGAGCTTGAGCTGCTTGAGCTCGATCGCCCAGGGGTATAGAAACACCACCTGGATATCGAAAATCACGAAGAGCAGGGCGAAGAAATAGTAGCGGAAATTGAATCTCGGCGATGAGGTCCCCGTAGTCTCCATGCCGCACTCGTAGGTGGTGTATTTCTTGGGATTGGGCTTGCGGGGGACGACGTGTAATAACCTGAGGGCGACGGGTATTAGAACCATTAAGGCGGCGAAACCGAGGGCAGCTATAAGGTAGATGCCTATATAACCGAAGTCACCTAGCAAATTAACTTGTCCTCCGTAAAATCGAAAGAACCGCTAGCGATTCTACAATAACCGGCGATATTATACAACAGGCGATTTATGGTTGTAAAGTGAAAAAAAGCACAATTTAGAAAATTGCTCCCCCGAGCTTCGTCATCCGCTCTGATTCACACTAGTCCCTGCGGTCCTTTCTGGACCAGTTAACCCTCGCCAGCCGGGCCATCACGTATCCGAGCATGAACAGCACGATGATGGGAGCGGCCACCAGCGTCTGGTTGACCGGGTCGAATGTGGGGGTGATGACGCCGCCGAGGATGAACGCAATAACGACGGCCCACTTCCACTTCCTGATTACCCACTGCGGGCTGATAACATGGATCTTGCTGAGGAAGAACATCAGCAGCGGTATCTCGAACACCACGCCGATCCAGAACAGCAGCCTGCTGATGATGGAGATGTAATCGCTCACCGTCCACCACGGCTGTATGTCGCCGCCTACGTAACCGGGAAAGGTGTTGTACAGGAAATTGAGTGCCGGGGGCAGGAGTATATAGTAACAGAAGAAGACCCCTCCCAGAAACAGTAATATCACGCCAGGTAGTAGCGTGTACAGATATCCCTTCTCTTTCCGGGTAAGCGCCGGGTTAATAAACATGATGAATTGATAGAGCAGAAACGGCCCGGATAAAACAAGGCCAGTGTAGAGACAGACCTTCATGTAGCTTCCCAGCAGGCCGGTTACGGTGGTGTAGTACAGGTCAAGACCGGGAAGAGGCTTCATTAAGAAGGGTAAGATATAGTTCACCAGGGGGAAGCTGATGCATATACAGACGAGGACCGCTATCAGGCTCCAGGTCAGGCGCCCCCGCACCTCCTCCAGATGGCCTAGGACCGACAGTTTTTTCTCTTCACCCATGGGTATTCGCCATCTATATCGGGAGTGCTAATCCGAAGACTTCGATTCTTTATTATCTTTGGGGATCTCCTCCTTGGCGGGGGGAGTATCATCCAGGCTCTTGGTGAAGGACGATTTCAGGTCCGAGGCCGCCTCCCTCAGCGGGCTGAGGATATCTGCCGTCCCCTGTTTCTTGTCCAGCGGGGTGCCCTCCACCTCCTTGGTGAGCTCCGAAGTCAGGTCGCGGGAGGCCATCTTCAGCCTGCGGTACAGCGTTCCCATCCGCTGAGCGATCTCAGGCAAACGCCGCGGCCCCATCACCGCCAGTATGATGAGGAGTACCAGCACTATCTCCCAGAAACCAAAGCCTAAGAAACTGTCCATCAGCCCTTACCTTTGCAGGTCGCTATACGGCATGTATCGCCGCGCCGATAATTGGGGATATACGAGGGGGTTAATCTTTCTTTTCCTCGGCCGCGTCCTTTCCCTTCTCCGCCTTGCTCTCTTCCTTCTCCACCTTCCCCTTCTTCGAGCCCGACAGGTCCTCCACATCCTCGCCCGCCGCCGATTGCTTGAAGCTGCGAATACCCTTGCCCAGAGAACCCATGGCCTGCGGCAACTTGCCCACGCCGAAGACGATCAAGACGACGACAACTACGATAAGGAACTCCCATCCATGCAGTGGCATACTACCCTCCTTCGGAGCCTTTACTGGCCCGTGTAAATCATTTATTTATATTCAGTAGCCGGAGTCAGGCTCCGGCGCTGTATCCCGACTCGCAGGCCTGCCGGTCCAGGTCCAGCGTGGAAACCCATTCCAGGGGCAATATAACCTCTGATTCTGCCTTACGCAGGTCGATGCTTTTAAGGTATCCCTTACACTCCTCGCAGATATAGACTCGATAAAGGCCTTTGTCATCGGTGAGGTAGGAGAGCTTATTCTGCTCCTTGTTGCCGCAGAAGGGGCACTCCAGTCGCTGGAACAGCCACCGGGCGTCACAGCGGGGGCAGATCAGCCAGCGGGCCCCCTCCTGCTCCTTGGACAGGAAGGCGAAGTTCGGCTTGCTGCCGCATATCGGGCAGTAGCCCCGCCGCCACCGTTTCTGATCCACTTCGGGCAGCAGCGACCGGGAATATGCCTTGAGAAAAGGCTTCATGGCGGTATGTATTGCCACCGCCAGGGTTTCATCATCCATATCCGTCTGCGGCAGGGGCTTGATCTCATACCATGCCTCGGCTGCATCTTTTATGGGGATGTCGCTTTCGGGATCGATGGAATCCGAGTAGCTGCTTATCACCGCCAGCGCTTCCCTCAACAGCTTTTCGAACTTAACCCAGTCGATATCCATATCGGCGAAGGTCAGCAGGGGAACATGCCGGTTCAACCTCTCGGCGATGGCCTCCGCCGGCAGTGCTGGCATCTGCGGCGATATATCTGACCCCGAATCGATCTGAAGCCGCATCAGCCGGATGTAAAGCTCGATAGGGCCGGGTGAGGATTCCTTTTCCCAATCGTCCAGCCTCTTCAGGATCTCGTTATCGATTTCACTAGCCATCACAGGTTTCCATCATACCATGCTACAGTCGTATGTTTCAAGCGAGTCCATATGAAAAGGCTCAACCTTTTTACGGGTTGAGCCTTTATAAATCATTGCAATCGCTCGGAATTACTTCTTGATCCTGTCATACCATTTCTTATGGTGCGACGCGGCGTACTTGGCAGAGACCATTCCACTCCACATGGACCAGAAGATCCCGCTCATCTTGGGGTGCATGGAGAGGAAGATGTGGAGCATGGCGAAGCTGAACAGGATGATGAAACCGATGTCGTGCAGCAGGGCGCACCACACGAACCCCTCGCCGGATATGGCGGAGCCGCCGAACCACATAATCCCTCCGGTGATGATCATCAGTGCTCCCGCACCGAGGGTCACCAGCCACCAGAGCTTCTGTCCGGTGTTCATGTGCTCCTGCGGGGGCATGGCCTCGTCCTGGCCGAAGAAGTAGTAGGGGACAGCTGCCTTGAGCCATCCGATGTCATCCTTGCCCCATTTGAAGGCTTCCAGCATCCCCTTTATAGCGGCCATCGGGCTTCCCATGAAGTAGAGCAGCGCCCAGCCGACCATCACCACGGCGGCGATGCGGTGCAGCACCCCGCTGGCGCCGCCCTGGGCGGCGCCCCCGAACTGGTCAACGAAGAAGAACCACCCGGTTACGAACAGCACTACCCAGGCGACCGCATTGACCCAGTGCAGGATGCGCACCGGTCTGGAGTAGCGCTCCACCACTTCCACGCCCGGCGCCGGCGGCGGCCCGAACAGGGTGTGCAGAAAGGGGGTAGACTTGGTTTTGCGTTCAGCCGTTGCCATATTATTTCCCCTCACTTTCAACTTTGATCTTCCGCTTGGCGATCATGTAGTTCAGGCCCAGCCCCAGCACGGTTATGGCGGCCACGCCCCAGCCGATAGGCTGGAGAACGTCCTGCCAGGCGGTGACAGCGCCGGATACCTTGGGGTCTTTGGGCAGACCGTAAACTGACGGCTCGTCGTCGAGCACGTAGAGTACGTGCGTGCCACCCACCTCTTTCTCGCCGTATACTGTTGCCTTACCGCCGAGCTCGGCTACCCGCTGCTTTGCCTCTGTCAGCAGCGTTGCCCTGTCGCCGTACTTGAGCGCTCCCGGAGGGCAGGTTTTGACGCACGCCGGCTGGAGGTCGTTGGTGATGCGGTCCTGGCACAAGGTACACTTGTTGGCCTCGCGCACACCGGTGATGAAGTTACCACTATAGCGGGGCACATCGAAGGGGCAGGCCTCCACGCAGTAGCCGCAGCCGCTGCATTTGGAGCGGTCGTATCCCACGAAGCCCATATCGGTGTGATACAGGGCGCCGGTGGGGCATACCTCCACGCAGCCGGCCTCAGTGCAGTGCATGCAGGCACGCCTGGTGAAGACCCATCTCAGGTCAGGGGGGCTACCCACCTCGGTAAACTTCATCTTTAGCCAGGTGTCCGCTGAAAGGTCAGGCGGGTTCTCATAGGTTCCCCGGTTGGTGGTCTCTACGGCGGGCAGGTCGTTCCACTGCTTGCAGGCTACCTGGCAGCCGCGGCAGGCAGTGCATTTGGTTGCATCGTATAGAATCGCTTTCTCAGCCATGTCCCTCCTTTCGCTTCACCTATATCTTCTGTACCTTGCACAGGAAAGTCTTATATTCCGGTATGGTAGTGTTAGCGTCTCCCACGTGGGGGGTAAGTATGTTCCCGCTGCTGTGGGGGGCGCTGGCCATCCCGATGTAGCCATAGTGCCAGGGCACGCCCACCTGGTCGACCTTCTTACCGCCGATGGTCATCCGCTGCAACCGCTTGGTAACGATCGCCACAGCGTCGACATAGCCTCGTGCGGTGGACACCCGTACCTTGTCGCCGCTCTTGATGCCCTTGTCGCTTGCCAGCTCTTCGCCCATCTCGGCGAAGACCTCGGGCTGGAGCTCGATCAGCCATGGGTGGTTGCGGGTCATCTGTCCCGCCTGCCACATCTCGGAGACCCTATAGGTCATGCCAACGCAGGGATACTCACTGGCGGTTCCCCTCTTGTTCATTCCGTTCAGCTCCCCGATATAGCTGCAGGGGTTATGGAAGCCGGGGGTGCCCTTGCCCGAGCCGTTGCTGGACACGCCGGTGACCAGATTCTCGCTCAGCGGGCTCTCCCATGGCTCGTAGGCCACCGGCACCGGCCCCTCGGCCAGGCCCGGCCCCCAGATATGGGCCACGCCCTCGGTTTGCATGATGAAGGGCAGGTACTTAGCGCCGTCAGCGGCGACGTTTATCGGCGCCCACCCGCCGTCGGGCACATCGCCCTTCCACGCGCCCTCTATCCAGCTGACAACCGGATGGTCGCTGTCCCAGGGCTGGCCTTCCAGGTCCACCGAGGCGCGGTTGTAGATGATGCGCCGGTTTATCGGCCAGCACCATGACCAGCCGGAGTACAGCCCGATCTGGTTTAGGCTGGTGTCCTCCGGTTTGCGGTCCTTGGCCTTGTTGCGGCCGTCACCTTTGTCGAACATGCCGGAGTAGAGCCAGTTGCCGGAGCAGGTGGAGCCGTCGGTCTGGAGCGAGACGAAGTTGGTGACCACATCCCCCTTGCTGTACGAACCGTCGGCAGCGTCCTTGGTGTAGTAGCCGTGGATCTCCTTGGCCACCACGTTGGGGTCGGCCTCGAATGCGTACTCGCCGGCGGTGTGGTAGTCCCAGTACAGGTCATTGATCGGGTCTGCGGTAGCGCCGGACTCGGCGGCGTACTTCTCCTTGAGCTTGAGCATCAGCTCGTCCATTATCGCCAGGTCGGACTTGGCCTCGCCCACAGGGGCTACGGCCTTGTAGCGCCACTGGGCCCAGCGACCGCTGTTGGAGATGCTGCCCTGTTTCTCGTAGGAGCAGGCCGCCGGCAGCAGGAATACCTCGGTGTTGATGCTGGAGGGGCTAGCCTCGGGTCTCTTCCAGAAGGAGGATGTCTCCGTCTCGAACAGGTCGCAGACCATCAGCCAGTCCAGCTTCTCCAGTGCCTTGCGCTCGCCCTCGGAATCGGGGCCGGCCACCGCCGGGTTCTGGCCCCAGACCATCATGCCCTTGACCGTCCCGTTGGCCACCGCCTCGAAGGTGCCGATGTGGGTGTAATTGTGGCCGACGGTCACCTTGGGCAGGTAGTTGAAGCAGAAATCGTTATCCGCGGTGGCCTTGTCCATCCACCACGCCTTGAGCAGGCTGACCATGTACTTCTTGTAGTTCTGTGCGGCGTCGCTGAGCCACCACCAGCTGGCACTGGTATCGCCGGCTAAGCCGCTAGGCGTTGCGGGCAGCTTGGCCGCCCGATTGCCGCTGATATAGTCAGCCAGGCTCTGATGTTTATGGTTGACCATCGCCAGGTAACCGGGAAGTATGTGCGACAGCAGGCACATGTCGGTGGAACCCTGTACGTTGGAGGTGCCGCGCAGGGCGTTGATGCCGCCGCCGGCGACGCCGATGTTGCCCAGCAGCAGCTGGAGGATGGCATAGCCCCGGATGTTCTGGGTGCCGTAGGTGTGCTGGGTGGTGCCCATGGCGTACATGATGGTTCCCGCCTTGCCCGGGGCGCCGGTAGCCGCATATTCCTTGCAAACCTCATTGAAGGTTTCCACTGGGCACCCGGTGACCTCGGACACCTTTTCCGGCGTGTAGTCCTGGAAGTTCTCCCACAGCAGCCTCAGAACGCAGTTGGGGTTCAGGTCGTTGAAGGAGTTCCATGTGTTGTTCACCACCTTTGAATCCGTGGTCGGGTCTGCCTTGTTGGCGTAACCCCAGTTGGACTTGTCATACCCGCCGAGATTGCTGGGCGCAGCGTTGGTGTTCTCAGTGAACCCGACGAAGACGCCGGGATGCGCCGTGTCGTCCCAGCTCTCGAAGCCGCTGTTTACGATGAAAGCGGCGTTGGTATATTCGGCCACGTAGGTCATGTTGTAGTCCTCTGCCCGCTTCGCGGGGCTGAGGGTCTGCATATCATTCAGGATGTAGCGTATCATCCCGCCGATGAAGGTGATATCGCAGCCGGACCTCATCGGGGCGTAGATATCGGCCTTGGAGGAGGTGCGGGTGAACCGAGGGTCAACGCTGATGAGCTTGGCCCCGCGCTCTTTGGCCGCGGTTATCCACTTGAACGATATGGGGTGGTTCTCCGCCGCATTGGACCCGATAATCATTATGCAATCTGAGTTCCGGAGGTCGATCCAGTGGTTGGTCATCGCTCCCCTGCCGAACGACTCTGCCAGAGCCGCTACAGTAGCGGAGTGTCATATGCGGGCGCAATGTTCAACGTAGACTAGGCCTAGGGCGCGGCACATCTTGACCAGGAGGTAGCACTCCTCGTTGTCCAGTTCGCCGCCGCCGAAGTTGGCGATGGCGTCGCAGCGGTTCACCGCGTAGCTGGTGCCGCCGACGTCAACGGTGGAGAGCCAGTTGCTGTCCCTGGTGGTCTTGACCCTCTCGGCGATGGTGTCGATCGCCCAGTCCCAGCTCTTCTCTTCCCACTTTGAAGAACCGGGGGCGCGGTAGAGCGGCTTGGTCAGGCGCCTCGGATTGACCTCACCGTCAACGGTGTGGAACTGGGATATCGCCTGCCCCTTGGAGCACAGCGTGCCCTGGTTGATGGGATGGTCGGGATCGCCCTCGGTGTTGATCACCGTGCCACCCGATGCCCCTACGATGACGCCGCAGCCGACGCCGCAGTAGCAGCAGATTGTAGTGGTCTCGCCGACCTTCTTGTGCAGGGGGATGGACGAGGCGGCCAGGGCCTTTTCCCATCCGGCCCCCTTAAACAAAAGAAAGCCAGCAGTGCTGGCGCCCGAGAGTTTAATGAAACCCCTTCGACTTAGCTCCATAGCTTACCTCCCAATTATAATTTCAGATCCGGCTACACTCTCCTTTCCAAACATGGGAGGCATGCAGATTTCTCTCCATACCCTCGAGGTTCACACCTGCCGGCTGGAGGCCGTGGCTATTAAGCTTTAGGCCCCGCAGCTCGAAGAGCCTTCAACGTTATTCAGTTGTAAGTATATCGTAAAACAATAACCGTTGTCGAATTTTGTTAAATCTTTCACAATGTTAGCATACCATTGATGCTGCTGTCAATACCCAAAGTAGTCTATCCGGCTAATTGGCAGTGTAGCGATAGAGAATGGCTCTTGTCAAGTATCCGCAGGACAATTTCATAATTGTCGAAAGATGGGTAATGTTACTGATTTAAGACATCCCGAAGCCGAATTAGTAATGTCTCCCCTTCCTCATGGAGGACGGTTCGCGGGTCGAGGAGGAAGAGGTCCTTCTCGATCCGCCCGATGACTATGGGCGACTCCCGGCGCAGCCTGTCGGCCAGTTCCTTGACCTTTATCTTCGGCTTGATAGCCACCAGTCGTGTGGGCAGGGTGCCCCCGGGTAGGCTGCCGCCGCCGACCATGGACTGGCCCTCAACTATCGAGGCGACGCCGCCGAGCGCCTGTTGCCATCTGCGGGCACGCTTCTCGATCTCGTCGAGGGGCATGGCGATCATGCGCCAGATGGGTATCTTGGTCTCGGCTTCGTCTTTCAAATAGTGGGTCAGGGTTGCCGCCAGCCCCGCCAGCCGCACCTTGTCGATGCGCACCGCGCGGGCCAGCGGGTGCTTCCGCAGCTTGGCGACAAGGGGGCTTCTCCCCACGATAACCCCTGCCTGCGGCCCCCCCAGCAGCTTATCGGCGGAGAACATGGCCAGCCCCACCCCGGCGGCGATGCTGTGCTGGACCATGGGCTCGGGGTCCAGGCCGTACTTGGTGGTATCCAGCAGGCAGCCGCTGCCCAGATCGTCGAGCACGATAAGGTCATGCCGCTCACCGAGTTGGATTAACTCGCTGAGTTCAACCCCTTCGGTGAAGCCCACCACCTTGAAGTTGCTGGAATGGACCCGGAGCAGGGCCGCGGTGTGAGGGGAGATCCCTTCCTCGTAGTCCGACAGGCGCGTGCGGTTGGTGGTCCCCACCTCCACCAGCTTGGCCCCGCTCTGCCGCATGACATCCGGGATGCGGAAGCCGCCGCCGATCTCTACCGCCTGTCCCCGCGATACGATGACCTCCTTGCGCCGGGCCAGCGCGGTCAGGGCGAGGAGGACTGCGGCGGCGTTGTTGTTGACCACCAGGGCGGCCTCGGCGCCGGTCAGCCGGCACAGCAGCGGTTCGACGTGGACCTGTCGCGAGCCTCGCTTCCCGCTGTCGAGGTCGATCTCCAGGTTGGTATATCCCCTGGCGCACTCATCTATGGCCGCTGCCGCTTCCCGGCTCAGCGGCGACCGTCCCAGGTTGGTATGCAGTATCACGCCGGTGGCGTTGATCACCGGGCGCTGGGTGGGCTCTGCCACCATGTCGAGCCGCTGGCAGATGGATTCCACCATCTCATCGAATGAGGGTACAGGTTCGCCTTTGGTGATATCGGAGCGCACCTGGTCGAGGTACTGGCGCGTCAACTGGAGTACCAGTTCATGGGAGTATATCTCCTGCCGGCTCTGTATACGGCCGTCGGAGATGAGGCGGTCGATGCTGGGAAGGTTACGCAGGTCGCTTTCCATATCAAGTGTCCAGCAGCAATTTATCATATGAGCGGGGGTGTGTCAAAGGCTGAACTTGACAGTTTCGTTCACGCCGTGATATCGTGAAATAGGATTACGATAGGATTACACAGAGGGGAGGTGATATCGATGTTGAACCGACGGACATGAGCCGTAGAGCGCCTGAGAGCGTGGCTCTCGCAGTTTATTACAATAAATGTAAAAGGAGGGCGTTTTGCGTGTCTCACGATTGATGTCGCCGGGAACGTTGATCTTCGCCTCCGCGCTGGTAATAGGCATACTGGCGGCGTTTCTGGTGACGTGGGGAAACCCCACCAACATGGGAATATGTGTAGGCTGCTTCCTGCGGGACACCGCGGGGGCAATCGGCCTGCACCGGGCCGGCGTAGTACAGTATCTGCGACCTGAGATCATTGGCTTCGTGCTGGGCAGCTTCGGCGCTGCCCTCGCCTTCAAGGAATTTCGGGCCAGGGGCGGTTCAAACCCCCTGGTCCGTTTCTTTTTGGGCATGTTCGTGATGATCGGGATACTGGTGTTCCTCGGCTGCCCGGTGAGGGCGCTGCTGAGGCTGGCCGGCGGCGACCTGAACGCCATCACCGGCCTGGCGGGCTTGGTTTTCGGTGTTATTATAGGGGTTCTGCTGCTGAGGAGAGGCTTCAACCTGGGACGCTCGGTGAGGATGCCCGCCGTCTCCGGCTGGATAATGCCTGCGGTAATGGCCGGGCTGCTGATCATGGCGATCGTCAAGCCCAGCTTCCTGTTTGCCAGCACCGAGGGACCGGGAGCGGCCCACGCGCCGATAATCACCGCCTTGGCGGTGGGGCTGTTCGCCGGCGTCGCCGGGCAGCGGACCAGGATGTGTTTCTGCGGCGGCTGGCGGGACTTGTTCCTGGTGCGGGATACATATCTGTTCAAAGGCATCGCCGGTTTCTTCCTCGGCGCGTTGCTGATCAATCTGGTGTTGTCATGGGGCGGCAGCCAGGACTTGATGAACGTGGGTTTCGCCGGTCAGCCGGTATCCCATGACAACCACCTGTGGAACTTCTTCGGCCTGACACTGGTAGGCGTCGGCGCCACCCAGCTGGGGGGCTGTCCCTTCCGTCAGCTGATACTCAGCGGTGAGGGTGACACCGATGCGGCGATAACTGTGCTCGGCCTGATAGTTGGCGCTGCCGTGGCCCACAACTTCACGCTGGCCAGCAGCCCCGCCGGTCCCTCGGGTCTGGGCCCGTGGGCGGTGGTCGCCGGACTGGTGATCCTCATCGGGCTGGGGTTCCTGCTGCGTGAAAGGGCGACCGCTTAGCGGGGAGGTATGATGGCACTGTTTAAATGTAAAAAGAGGCTTTCAGCGGACGGGGACGGGCTGGTGCTGTTTGCCGATGTACAGGAGGCGCTGAAGGCGGAGAGGGTGCTCAAAAAGGCAGGGCACTGGGTCAACCTGGTGGCCCCTCCCCCCGAGCTGCGCCGCGGCTGCGACCTGG
>CAYUWM010000025.1:0-22908 GCA_964448395.1 uncultured Dehalococcoidales bacterium | reverse complement strand
TATACTGTGTCTGCAGCGCAGCGCTTGCGATGTGTGCGCCCGGCGGTCCCATGGGGACCTGCTGCGAGCCGCGCCCGGTGCCGACCCAACCGGCCTGGATATCCTTGATCTCGATTCCGGCATCCTCAAGCGCCTCGTCCACGGCCTCTTTGATAAGGTCCTCAACATCGGCATCCCAACGCTCGGCGAATTTGGTGCACCCCGTTCCAACGATTGAAACTTTATCTTTGATGCTCTCTCTCATAATTGTGCTCCTTTTATTCCCCTCTCACCGGACGGCATTTCCAGAAATAGTTGTGGATTCCCAGAGCGTCGTGGATTCTGCGGAAGGTCACTTCCATATCCATGCCAACTTTAATGTTATCCGGGTCGCGGTCCGTCATCTGGCTGAAGAACCGGCCTCCGCCGTGGAAGGTTACTACAGCCAGCACGTTCGGGGGATCGACAGCACGCGATCTAACGTCCATGCTGTATGTAACAAGTTCGCCTTTTGCATCGGCCATAGGTACCTGCTCGAAGAACTTTTCATCAGCCTGGCAGTAGATACAGAAGTTAGGATGCGGAAGCATGATATGGCCGCACTTGGTGCACTTCACGCCGTAGAAGCGGAGGTAGAAGTTGCGGGAGCGCCATACCTCAGCCAGAGCCATTCTGCGTTCCATGAACAGGTCGTGCTCCCACTCCATCAGGTCGCGGAAGTGCATGTATTTGCCGTACGTAGGTAATGCGAGCTTGGATTTTAGATAGCCTTTGATACCCCTGCGGTCGGCCATCTTGCTGATTTTATCGGTTACTTTGAATACGAAGGCATCGGCACCGTCGCCCCATGTAGCAGCCAGGATTTTGTCCCCGGCCTTGGCGTTCTCCAGTGCCGCGATAAGCACCATCGGCACCAGCGCGCAGCCGGTGTGGCCTATGTTATCAAACATGAGGTCCTGTATCTGCGCCTCGGGGTCGAACTTGAACTTCTTTACGATATCCCTCTGCATGCTTTTATCGGGGGAATAGATTACAGCCTTGGCGATGTCAGCGACCTTGACCTTTGCCTTATCGAGCGCGTCCTGTATCGCCTTGCTCATATAAGGAACGTAGCCCTCCTCGCGGCAGAACCGCTCTTCCCACCAGCGGATTATCTTGTCGTTCTCCAGACGCCAGTAATCCATGAACGGCAGGGTGATGAAGCTGCTGCTCTCGATTTCGACAACTATATCGTCGTTGCCGATAAGGAACGCGGCGGCGCCATCGCCGAAGAGCGATTCGTAGAGCGTATCCGGGGGCGCAAGCCTGGTATCGGAGGCGATCACCAAGGCTGTCCTTGCCGAGCCGGATTTGACGGCATCCATGGCCATCGTAAGCGCGACTGTCGCCGATCTAATGGAATCGGTTATATCGACAGCGCGGATCTCCTCCCTGAGATCGCAGGCTGCAGCGATTGTGCTGGCTGACTGCTTCTCTTTGTACGGGGCTGTCGTTGTGGCAAAATAAAGGGCGTCGACCTTGCTCTTGTCGAAGCCCTTCAGGCAGTCCCTTGCGGCCTCAACGCCTAATGTCAAACTATCTTCATCGGCGTTGGCCACTGCTTTCTCCCCTTTTCCTTTGCCTCCCCAGACCTGGGCCAGGATTTCCCTGCTGAGGCGGTACAAGGGGACATACGCACCGTAAGATATAATGCCTGCCATGCAGTATCCTCCTTTACAAACCAACCTATATTACCATATTCACGATGTGCCCTGCAATAGTTTGTGAAATATATCATTATCGATGATTTGACATAGGTGCTGGTTGGATGTAAGCTGTCCGCACGCGGGGCGTGGCGAGATAGACGAATGAGTAATAGGATTGTTATCGGCTGGGCATTGTTTGTGCTGGGGATAATCGCTATCGCGGTTCTGCTGTTGCTCCTGGTTTCCCTGCTCCTCGGCGGCACGTGGCTGGCGCTGCTGGAGATGGAGTATGAAGGCACAGTGCCGTGGGGGCAACTGGCCGGGCCTGTTATCGGGACGCTTTTCGGGCTGGTGGTGAGCGGGCTGGCCGTTTGGGGCGGCTGGAGGCTGTCTCATCCGCGGAAGCGTATTAGGCGTGCCCAATTGCCAAACGGACCAAGTGACTTGAACGGATAGAAATATTAGGCTTGCCTCTGCCAGTATGCAATCGCCTTCATTAGTGCGTTGGCCCCGCGCTGGAAGCTGGGGAAGCTGGGGATGTCATGTGCCACCAGCTTGTCCCTGATGGCAAGAGCCTCGGTCTCCACATGCGCGGGCACAACAACGGTGATGAACGGTTTACGGCACCTGCCTTTGAACCGCGCCAGCTCATCGACCAGCTCGTCGAGCAGGCTGGCATCCAGCCAGGTGAGGTGCTGCATGAACGGCACCGATACCTCCAGAACAACCGAATCGATGTTCTCGTCCTGGCTGAGTATATCCAGGCTCTTGATGATGCGGTCGAGGTGGGGGAAGTTGAGGCTCACATCCAGCGGGTTGCGGTAGCTGGCGCCCAGCGTGTCAAAGAAGGGCTCGAACCTGCGGTATGAGCGCTCGGTAAGCAGGGGCACTTCAAATCCTGCCCCGGTGAAGGCGTCGGTGATGGCCACGGACTGCCCGCCGGTCATCGCCGCCAGTCCAACGCGGTTGCCGCTTGTCGGCTTAGTGTGCAGCAGTACCTTCATCACGTCCATCATCTCGTCGATGCTATTTACATTGATGGCGCCGCACTGCTTTATCAGCGCGTCCCAGACCTGCGGCGACCCCGCAAGCGACCCGGTGTGCGACGACGTCGCCCGGTTGCCCTCCTCGGTGGCGCCGCCTTTCCAGATCAGCACCGGCTTGTTGCGGGCGACCTTTTGGAGTGTGGAAAATAGACGCCTGCCATCGTTGACACCCTCGATGTATAGGCCTATCATCTCGGTTTCATCGTCCGCCCCCATATATTCCAGAAAATCGGGGGAGTCCAGCACGGCGGCGTTACCGTAGCTGACCGATTTGGAAACCCGGACGCCGTGCATCGGCGCCATCAGGGTGAAGAAGGTGGCGTGGGTGCCGCTCTGGGAGATGAACCCCACGTTGCCTCCGTCGTAGCAGGCCTGATCAGGGGAGTGGCGCAGGCCGAGGCGGGGGTTGTATATGCCCATGCAATTGGGCCCGATGAGGTTCAAGCCACCGTCGCGGGCGATTTCGGCGATTGTGTGCTGCAGCTTGCGCACCTCGTCCGTGCCCGACTCGGCGAACCCGGAGGTGAACAGGGTAGCGCCGCCAACGCCTTTGGTGACGCAGTCCTGCACTATCATGGGGGTGACGGTGCCGGGCACGGCGACGATGGCATAGTCTATCTCGTCGGGTATCTCCTGCAGGCTGAGGTAGTTATCGACGCCGAGGGCTGCGATGCCGGGGAACTCGCGCTCGTCGATCTGTACGGAGTAAACTTTGCCCTGAAATTGGGACAGGCTTTTAAGCCACATGTAGCCCAGCGCCATCTTGTCGCCGATAACTGCCACCGAGCGGGGGTTGAACGCCCGGTCGAGCCGCCCCACACTGTTTTTCAATCGCGTCCTCAGGATTCGAGGATTATGCGGGCGTCAACGGCTATAGCGCCGTCCTTGTAGGCGAAGATGGGGTTGAGGTCCATCTCCTTGATATCGGGGTGCTTCTCGACGAAATCCGAGACCTTGAGCAGCAGGTTCTCCAGGGTCTCGATGTCGGCGGGCTCCTGGCCGCGGTACCCCTCGAGCACGGGGTATGCCTTTATCTCCCGTATCATCTCCCGCGCGTCTCGTTTGGTCAGGGGCACGATGCGGAAGGAGACGTCCTTGAGCACCTCCACCAGGATGCCGCCCAGCCCGAACATCAGCACGGGGCCGAACTGCTCGTCCTTGTTCATGCCGATGATGACCTCAGTGGCCGGCCTGGCCATCGGCTGCACCGACACGCCCTCGATCTTGGCCTTGGGCTGGTGCTTCCTGGCAGCGGCCATGACCTCGTCATAAGCCTTGCCAACCTCGTTCTCGCTGTTGAGGTTGAGCTTCACGCCGCCGATATCGCTCTTGTGCAGGATATCGGGTGAGACGATTTTGAGAACTGCGGGTAAGCCGAGCTTATTGGCTGCGGCGATGGCCTCCTCTTTGCTGGTGGCCAACTTTATCTCGGTGGTTTTTATCCCCGCCTGTTTGAGGATTTGTTTCGATTCCACCTCGTTGAGGGCGGTCCTGCCCTGCTTCTTTGCGCTTCCGATTATATCTGTTGCTGCCAAATGGTCCTCCATTCCGATGGCGGCCCCGATGGGATTCGAACCCACGATCTCTGCCTTGACAGGGCAGCGTGTTAAACCGCTACACTACGGGGCCGAACGTGGAACATCCAAGCGATTGTAGCAATAAGCAGTTTACCTTGTCAAGATAAACGTATTTTGGTAAGCTTTGTGTGGAGGTAGAGATATGGGTAAAAGAGACTACAGGCAGCGGGAGAAGAAGAAGCCCAGGAAGGACGAAAAGAAGGCCCCTGTCACTACCACGGTAGCCCCAACCCAGGGGCCGGTCGAGATAATAAAGCGGGGGAAGAAGGAGCAGCCGTAAGCGTAGTGGCTGCCTATCGCGAGCTGTATCGCAGCGGTGAGCTGGAGAGGAGAGCGGCGAGGGCTCGCGAGGTTCTTAAAGATTGTAGCCTGTGCCCCCAGCAGTGCCGGGCAGACCGCCTCAGCGGGGAGACGGGCAAGTGCCGCACCGCATCTGATGCGCTGGTCTCCAGCCACGGGCCCCACTTCGGTGAGGAGGCGCCGCTGGTGGGCAGCAAGGGGTCGGGCACCATATTCTTCGCCAACTGCAACCTCTACTGCGTATTCTGCCAGAACTACCACATAAGCCAGCTGGGGCAGGGAGAGGTCGTTACCAACAATGAGATCGTCCGCATGATGCTGTCGCTGCAGGAGATGGGCTGTCACAATATCAATCTGGTAACCCCCACCCACGTCGTGCCTCAGATACTGGACGCTTTGAATATCGCATCCGGCTTGGGACTGTCGCTCCCTATTGTCTATAACTGTGGCGGCTACGAGTCGGTGGAGACGCTGCGGTTGCTCGACGGAGTAGTCGACATCTACATGCCCGATATGAAGTATTCCGACGAGGGTAACGGATTTAAGTACTCCGGGGCCAGAGATTACTCCCAAATGAACCGCATGGCGGTGAAGGAGATGCACCGGCAGGTCGGAGACCTTCAAATAGACGAAAGGGGGGTTGCCACGCGCGGCTTACTGGTGCGCCATCTGGTGTTGCCCGCAGGTATCGCGGGAACGGAGGGGGTAGTGCGTTTCCTCGCCGAGGAGATTTCGTCTAATACATATCTGAACGTGATGTCGCAGTACCGACCGTCGCATCGCGCTCACGACTTTGGCGAGCTGTCGCGCTCCCTGACGCAGGAGGAGTTCATCGAGGCGGTGCGCATCGCCCGGCGGTACGGCATGGAGAGGCTGGACGGGGTACGGGCGCGCTCCCTGCCGCTGTAGTGAGGTAGGCTGAAGTGCAGCAGGCGGCTTTGCACGCGGTGGTCCACGGTCTGGTTCAGGGGGTCAACTTCCGCTATTTCGTGCTGCGCCGCGCTGAGGAGATGAGGTTGACCGGCTATGTCCGCAACCTGCGTGACGGTAGCGTGGAGGTGGTTGCCGAGGGGGATCAAGAAAAGTTACAGGCGCTTCTGGAGCAACTGGGGGTCGGGCCGCGATCGGCGCATGTCAAGCAGGTCAAGGTGGAGTGGACGGAGTACAGCGGCAGCTACACGGGTTTCGGCATCAGGTTCTAGGCCCTTTTTTCCGTATCGAGATGTCCAGGCTTCTTATCTTGTCGACCCCCTTGAGCGTAGATGCAATGCCGACCAGGGCATTGACGAAGACCTGCCTGGCGAATTGATTGAGGGCGACAGGGCAGCCGTTCACCAGCAACACCGCATCGTCGCCCCGCTTGCCTATCATCTTCTTGATGATGAAATCGGCGATCCCCGATATGTCCTCCCAGCCAAATTGGGGACGGTCGATGCCTATGGGTTCGTCGGTGACAATGGCCTTAATCTCATCCGGGGAACAGCGGAGGCCCTGGTTCAGCTCCTTGCGGTGGACCTCGATCTTGGGTGCGTGCCCGCTGTGGAACCCCTCGATAATCACCAGGTCACAGTCACCGCCGACCATGCGCAGTATCTCATCGATCGACTGGTTGTTATCCTGAGACTTGATCAGGGTGAGCTTCTGTGGCGTGCTGGCGGCCACCACGTCGCTGCCAGCCTCGGCATAACGCCAGGTATCCTTGCCCCGCTTGTCCATATCGAAATCCTGAGAGGAATGCTTGACGGCGGCCACACGATAGCCCCGCTTCTTGAACTCGACGATAAGCTTCTCTATCAGGGTTGTCTTGCCTGATTTCGAGTGGCCCACTATAGAAACGATCGGTAACATCGGGTGGTTCTCCTTTCGGGGACTCCGTTATTCCTCGCTCCAGTTGAGCATCAACACCTTGACCGTATCACCGTCTTTGGCCCCCTCGGAATCTTCGGGTACGATCACCAGCCCGTTGGCTTGTGACATCGAGGTGAGGATGCCCGAGCCCTGCGGCCCGGTGATGCGGGCCAGGTAGCGCTCACCATCACGGCGCACCGCCGCCCGGGCGAAGATGCGGCGGCCGTCGGTGTTCTTGACTCTGCCCTCTAGGGTTGCCTCCACCACCGGCTTCGACAGGTTCTTTTTGCCCATCATCTTGAGTATCGCGGGGCGGGCGAACAGCTCGAAGGTTATCATCACACTCACCGGGTTCCCCGGCAGCCCCAGGTGGGGTATCCCCTTGATATTGCCGAACGCCAGCGGCTTACCCGGCTTCATCCGCACCGTCCAGAAGGAGACCTCTCCCTGTTCGGCCAGCACCTCCTTAACGAAATCGTAGTCCCCCATGGATACGCCTCCGGAGGTCAGCAGCATGTCCGATGATAAAGCCTGTCGTATCTTGTCCTCGATATCGGCTGCGCTGTCGGTGGCTATGCCCAGCACGCGCGGTATGCCGCCGTAACGCAGTACCAGGGCCGCCGTGCTGTAGCTGTTGCTGTTGTAGATCTTGCCCTCGGGGAGCGGTTGCCCCAGTTGGACCAACTCATCGCCGGTGGCGAGGATGGCGACCACCGGCCGCCGGATTACGTTGACGCTTCCTTGACCCAGCGAGGCGAGCACCCCAATCTCGGCAGGGCGCAGCACGGTGCCCTTGGTCAGCACTAGGTCGCCACGGGCTATGTCTTCACCGGCGCGGCGCACGTTCTGGCCCTTGGTGACTGCCTGCAGGATGCCGATCTGCCGCGGGGGACGCTGGCCGCGCTGTTCCTCGTCGGTGTGCTCAAACTGCACTACGCTGTCGGCACCGTTGGGCAGGGGAGCCCCGGTCATTATTCGTATCGCTGTATGAGTCGTCACCTCTTGTCTCGTTACCGTGCCGGCTTTCACTTCGCCGATTACGTCGAGGGTGACAGGCGAGAACGCGGAGGCACCGGCCGCATCATCGGCCTTTACGGCATAGCCGTCCATCGCCGAGTTGTCCAGAGGGGGGACAGATAGGGGGGAGTAGATATCCTCGTCGAGCACCTGTCCCAGACAGTCGAGGATGGGCTTCTCCTCCACCTCAAGCATGTAGACATAACTTAATACCTTGTCCAGGGCTTCTTCCACGCTTATCACCGGGTTTCCCTTTCCAGCAGTGTTCTGGCTCGCTCCAGATCGGTTTCATAGTTCACGTTCATGAAGCTCAGGTGCTGGGGGTCGAACTTATCGATCTCATCTTGATCCACGTATCTAACTTTCACTGCGTCGATAAAACCGCTTATCTTCAGATTGCCCGCATTGAGACGCGACTCGATGGGCGATATGCAGTCCTTGGAATATACGGCGTGGAGCGGCTCCAGCTTGTCGCGCAACCTGGGGATCACGACATCGAAACCGGGGGAGAGTGATATGAGATGGCGTAACAGATCGAGGTTCAGGAACGGCATATCGCAACCGACCACGATATTGTATTGTGAGTCCGATTCCCTGAGTCCGGAGTAGAGGCCCACGAGTGCTCCACTTGCCGGGTAGCTGTCGTAGACCGTCTTTACCCCTATGAGTGCTTCGTCGGATATCTGCCCGCTCGAGGAGAGGACCACAATTACCTCATCACTGATGGCGGAGAGTTTCTCGATGACCCTTTGGCACAGGCACTGCTCCCCGATCATCTCGAGTGCCTTGTTCCTTCCCAGCCTGCGGCTCTTCCCTCCGGCAAGCACGATAGTGGTCATCACCACATTTTAACATTATATGAGGCTAAATGGAATTTGACTTTCTTCTATCGGATTGAGGATTGGACGTAATGAGGCTATACGGCTGGCTCAGCGGAGCGCCCGCCAGTATATCCTGATGCCCTCTGCGGTGGTTCGGGCGATGGCGGCGGTGTTGCCCCACAGGGATTCGTACACGACGATAGCTTTCATGATATCTTCCCTTCGGCCTCTTTTTTCGTAGCTTTAGCTTCTGCTATAATGCCGTTACGAAGTCCCTCGCCGTATATCATGTTAACGAGCCATGCAAGCGGGCCTGAAATACTCAGGTGGCATTTATAATATGTTTTCCCGTCTCGAACCTCAGTAAAACGTGAGCGCCGGCTGTGAACGAACAAGGCCATGATGCCGAAGTCTTGCCAGCAGAGGCTTTTATTGGGAACTAATTCAAAAATCTTATGCCGATAGGAGGTTGTATATTTCCCCACGACCGATTTGCCGGATATTACTCCTCCCAGTTCAACTTTGCCGTTCGCGCTTTTTAGAAAGGGATTCCAATTCGGATAGTCAGGTAAATCGACGATGATTAAAAACACTACTTCCACTGGGGCATCTATTATTTCTTCATGTGTAAATTGCCACATAATTGGTCTCCAGATATATCGATTCTATACAGATTTTTTACTGTGTTTGGGGATAGGTAGATTTGAATTAGTATGCCTGATGACTAAGCTCAGTCAAACTTGGATGGTATTCTAATGGAATTATCCCCTCAACGAAGCGTAGCGCCCAACTCCTTCGCCAGCCGGTCCAGTATCTTCTGCTGTATCCCGTTCACCTCTTCGTCGGTGAGGGTGCGCTCCAGCGATCGATAGATTATCCTGCATGCCAGCGATTTTTTGCCTTTAGGCACCTGCTCGCCGGTATAGACATCGAAGATGTTCACCTCCGCCACCAGCGGGAAGCCCCGGATGATGTCTACGACGCTCTGTGCCGGTGTTCTGATGTCCACTACCAAGGCGATATCCCGCAGCGAGGTGGGGAACCTGGGTATCGGGCTGTATACCTGGGGTGAGATTGTGACTGGCAGCAGTTTCTCAATATCTATTTCGAACAGACAAACGGGGCGTGTGGAGATATCGAAGCTCTCCGCTACCCTGGGATGGAGCTCTCCTACTATGCCGATACCTTCACCGCCTGCCGTGATCGCTGATTGCCTACCCGGGCTCAAGTTGTTGTTATCGGAGGGGGCGAATTCCGCGGCGGTCCCCAGGCGCTGGATAAGGGTTTCGACGATACCTTTGGCATCGAAGAAATCGAGCAGCTCGCTTTCACCCCGCCAGAAGTGACCGAGCCGGTTGCCGCAGAGCACTCCGCAAGCCATCTCCCGTTCTTCGGGGAGGTCTTCCTTTCGCGGCAGGTACACCTTGCCCACTTCGAACAGGAGGATGTTGTCCTCTTCATGCTTCTCGTTAGCCGAGAGTGTCTTCAGCAATCCCGGCTGCAGGGTGGTGCGCAGGTACTCCTGCTCCAGCGTTATCGGGTTGGCGACCTTCAACGGGGTCGGTCGTGCCGCCACTTTATTCAGCATATCAATACTGGTTAATGAATAAGTAATCACTTCCTGCATGCCGCAACCGACGAGTACATCCCGGGTCTTTTCCTTCAGTGTCCTTATCGGGTCGGGCTCGAATTGCGGTATCGCGCCGCTGGGGAGGGTGATGGGCAACTCATCGTAGCCGATGATACGAGCTATTTCTTCAACCAGGTCTTCGGCCAGCCCTACATCGGTGCGCCAGTAGGGGATCTCGACCGCAAGCTCATCCGCACCAGTCTGGGTGCAACCGAAACCGAGGGCTTTCAGGATAGACATTGCCCTCTCTACGGGTATGGATACTCCCAGTATGCGCTCCACCTGTCGGGCGGTAAGCGGGACAGGCTTCATGGCCGGTTTACTGGGGTATACGTCTATGATCCCCTTGGCGATCTTGCCCCCGGACAGCTGGGCCATGAGCTGGGTGGCGCGTCTGAGCGCGGGAAGGGGAAGCTCCGGGCTGAGGCCCTTTTCGAAGCGGAGGGAGGCCTCGCTGCGCAGTTTGAATGCGCTCGATGTGCGGCGGATGCTGGCGGGGTTGAAGTTCGCCGATTCCAGCAGTATGGACGTGGTCGCCTCGGTGACCTCGCTCTCGGCACCGCCCATAACGCCGGCGACGGCCACCGGGCCCATGCCGTCGGCGATCACCAGCATATCGTTCGAGAGATCGCGTGCCATGCCATCTAGGGTGTGCATCTTTTCGTTGCTGGCGCGGCGCACGATGATTTTCCTGTCGGCGATATTCTCGAAGTCGAAGGCGTGGAGCGGCTGCCCGAACTCCAGCATCACGTAGTTGGTAACATCGACGATGTTGTTTATCGGGCGCATGCCGGCGGCGATAAGTCTCTGCTCCATCCACGGGGGCGATGGGCCGATCTTGACATTGGTGATCAGGCTGGCGCAGTACCTGGGGCATAGGTCGGGGTCGGCTATCTCCACCGACGCTTTTCCCTCTATCGGCTCTCCCATCTCCGTATATGTCGTATCGGGAGGATTCATCTCTTTACCGGTGAGGGCTGCCACCTCGCGGGCTATGCCGATTACCGAGAGCAGGTCGGGGCGGTTGGGGGTGATGTCCAGGTCGAGGATGGTATCGCCCATATACTCGCTGAGGGGGGTGCCCACCGGGGCATCGGGAGGCAGTACCATGATGCCCTCATGGCGCTCGGAGATACCCAGCTCCCTCTCGGAGCAGACCATGCCCGCCGATTCTACGCCGCGTATCTTCGCCTTTTTGAGCTTCAGCGTCTTACCGCTGTCAGCGTCTATAAGCTCAGCGCCGACGCGGGCGAAAGCAACCTTCTGGCCGGTGGCGACGTTGGGAGCGCCACAGACGACCGTCAGGCTTTCCCTCCCCAGATTGACGGTGGCCAGCCTGAGGCGGTCGGCTTGGGGATGGGGCTCGACGGCCAAAACCTCGCCGACGACGGTGTTCTCCCAGCCGCCGACGGTCTCCATCGCTCCCACCTCGGACCCGGCCATGGTGAGCCTGTGGGCCAATTCGCCGGGGGAGATGTCGATATCGACGTATTCTTTTAGCCAGCTGACAGGTACTCTCATTACATGCCTAGAACTGTTTCAGAAATCTCAGGTCGTTGGAATAGAAAAGGCGGATGTCCTCGATCCCGTAGCGCAGCATGGGGATGCGTTCCACCCCCAGCCCGAAGGCGAACCCGGTGTAAGCTTCGGGATCGTAGCCGACATTCTTCAAAACATTGGGGTGGACCATGCCAGCTCCCAGGATCTCGATCCATCCGGTACCGGAACACAACCGGCACCCTTTGCCCTCGCAGATGAAACAGTCGATGGCCATCTCCACGCCGGGCTCAACGAATGGGAAATAATCGCAACGGAACCTAACTTTGCGTTCCTCGCCGAAGAGCCGCTTTGCGAATTCATACAGAGTTCCCTTGAGATTGGAGAAGGTGATATTCTCATCTACCGCCAGGCCCTCGATCTGGTAGAACATTGATTCGTGTGTGGCATCGGTGGCCTCGTAGCGGTATACCTTGCCGGGGACCACCACCCTCACCGGGGGCTTGGTACGCTCCATGATCCTGATCTGCATCGGGGAGGTATGGGTGCGCAGCAGCATGGGCATCTCTCCGCGCTGGTTCCGGTAGTCAATCCAGAAGGTGTCCCACATATCACGGGCAGGGTGGTCGGCAGGTATGTTGAGCGCCTCGAAGTTGTAGTAGTCCCATTCGACATCGGGACCCTCAACTACCTGGAAGCCGAGGGCGACGAAGATGTCGCAGATCTGGCGCAGCATCCGGGTAGTGGG
This sequence comes from uncultured Dehalococcoidales bacterium, assembly GCA_964448395.1. Taxonomy (GTDB): domain Bacteria; phylum Chloroflexota; class Dehalococcoidia; order E44-bin15; family E44-bin15; genus CAYUWM01. The sequence continues at coordinate 10,760 of CAYUWM010000025.1, read as the reverse complement.
ATGCAGCCGCCCAATGGGTACGGGACGTCCGGGCAGGGTTACATCCAGCCTTTCGATTCCTTCGCTGGCCGTGCCCTTTTCGTTTCTGGCCGCAGCCTCTATCTCCTGATAGCTCTGTTCCTTTAGCTCATCAATCGTTTCTCTGTACATCAACTCGATGATGGATTTGACGTCGTTGGCTAGGGCCCCGACCTCTCGGCGCTCTTCAATAGTGAGGGATGCAAGCTTCCGCAGGATCTGTGTCAGCTCGCTCTTCTTCCCCAGGTGGCGAACCCGCCAGGCTTCCAGTTCCTTGAGGTCGGCGATATGGCGTAGCTCATCCTGCGCTCTTGACCTGATCTCTTCGAGTGTTTTAAGCATCGTAGCTATTATAGGCTAGGGATTGGGAGGGGTCAAGGGAAAATATAGTAACAACAGATTTAGCAGCGTTTTGCTGAATTCATGCTAACAGCGTTAGTTTTTGGATTGCTTTGCTGCTACTGCCGCTACCTTGGAGAACGCTTTGGGATCTCTCACCGCCATATCAGCCAGCATCTTGCGATCGATCTCTACGCCGGCCTTGTTCAAGCCGTCGATAAACCTGCTGTATGATAGCCCTTCCTGGCGGGCTGCGGCGTTGATGCGTGTGATCCACAGCCTCCTGAAATTGCCCTTGCGCGCGCGACGGTCGCGATAGGAGTAATGCAGGGCTTTCATCATCGCCTCGTGAGCGATGCGGTAGCGGATATGCCTGGAGCCGCGCTGACCCTTTGTCAGCTTAAGCACTTTCTTATGACGTCGGTGTGCGGCGGGGCCGCCCTTTACTCTGGCCACCTGTATCCTCCTTATCCGTAGGGAATGAGTCTCTTGACGCGCGCTCTCATCGTTGGATGCAGCGGCACCTTCTTATCGTAGAGCATCTTGGCCCTGCGCGATTTTCTGCGCCTGAGGTGGCTGCTACCGCCCTTCATGCGCATTATTTTGCCGGTGCCGGTGATATGGAAACGACACTTGGAGGCTTTATGAGTCTTTAACTTCGGCATCGGTATTTCCCTTCTCGACGGTATCCTTTGGCTCTTTGGAGTGCTTGGCGGGGGCCAGGATCATGATCATGCGTCTTCCATCCATGACCGGGGCCCTTTCAACCACCGCTTCGCCCTCCAGGTCGGCGGCGACCCTGTCCAAGAGGTCCTTACCCAGGTCCGGATGGGTTATCTCGCGGCCGCGAAAGAGTATGGATACCTTGACCTTATCGCCTTCATTTATTAGCTTGTGTACTATTCGCGTCTTGAATCCGATATCGTGCTCACCTATCTTGGGCCTCATCCTCACCTCTCTGAGGAATATGGACTTCTGTCTTTTCCTCGCCTCGCGCTCCTTTTTGGTTTGCTCGTACTTGAACTTTCCGTAGTCAAGGAGGCGGCATACCGGAGGATTAGTCTGGGGTGCGACCTCCACCATATCGTATCCCCGTTCCTTCGCCAACTCGCGGGCCTTGTACAGCGGCATTGTTCCGAGCTGTTCGCCCGTTTCACTGATCAGCCGCACCTCTTTGCCGGTGATCTGTTGATTAACGCGATATTTTTTAATTATACTTGCTTACCCCCAAACATTAAATAGTTTACAGAAAGAAAATATACTATGTATCATTACAAAAATCAAGGAGCTATATCTGCGACGGCTTGCTCGAACATCGTTTTGAAGGCTTCTATGGTCTGGCTGCCGAGGTCATCGCCGCTTCTGAGCCTGACCGAGACCCCTCCGCTCTCGATCTCTTTGTCACCCACGATCAGCATGTAGGGTATCTTTTGCAGCTGCGCCTGGCGGATCTTCAAATTCATCCTTTCGGGTCTGGAGTCCACTTCGATACGCAGCCCGGCGACCTTGAGTTCAGCACCCACTTTTAGGGCATAGTCCAGGTGTCTGTCAGATATCGGTATCACTATAGCCTGGACGGGCGCCAGCCATACCGGAAACGCGCCAGCGTAGTGCTCGATGAGACAGCCGAAGAAGCGCTCTATGCTCCCCAGCAGTGCGCGGTGCACCATGTACGGGCGGTGCTCCCTGCCGTCCTCGCTGACATACGTCATATCGAACCGCTCGGGCAGGTTAAAATCGAACTGGATTGTGGAGCACTGCCAGGAGCGCCCCAAGGCATCGGTGATCTTGATATCGATCTTGGGGCCGTAGAATACCGCTTCCCCCTCTATCCGCTCGTAGGGAAGGTTGCGTGTCTCCACTGCTTTTGTCAGAGAGGTCTCAGCCTGCTGCCACATTGAATCGCTGCCGGCATACTTATCGGGGTTTTGGGGATCGCGGACGCTGAGCTCCATCTTGAAATCTTGGAACCCGAAGCCTTTGAGCATATTCAGGCTGAAGTCCAGCACGCGCAGTATCTCATCCTCGATCTGCTCAGGGGTGCAGATGATGTGGGCGTCGTCCTGGGTAAAACCGCGCACCCGCATCAGCCCGTGCAATGTGCCGCTGCGCTCATATCGATAGACGGTTCCCAGTTCTGCCCAGCGCAGGGGCAGGTCCCTGTAGGAGTGCAGCTTGGATTGGTACATCATTATGTGGAAGGGGCAGTTCATCGGTTTGATGTAGTAATCCTGCCCCTCGATATCCATCGGCGAGTACATGCTATCCTTGTAGAAATCGAAATGTCCGGAGGTCTGCCACAGGTTCGCCCGCCCGATATGGGGCGTGAAGACAATTTCATACCCGCCTTCATAGTGCATTTTGCGCCAGTAGTCCTCGATCAATACCCTGATCCTTCCGCCGTGGGGGTGCCAGTGGACCAGCCCCGGCCCCACCTCATCGTGGAAGCTGAACAGGTCGAGTTCCTGCCCCAGCCGGCGATGGTCGCGCTTGGCCGCCTCTTCGATTCGATGCAGGTGCTCCTCAAGCTCCTCTCGGGTGACGAAAGCGATGCCATAGATCCTCTGGAGCATGGGGCGCCTCTCGTCACCGCGCCAGTATGCTCCTGCGGCATTGAGCAGCTTGAATGCTTTGATCTCGCCGGTTGAGTTTACATGGGGCCCCCGGCAGAGATCGGTGAATGCCCCCTGCCGGTAGACGTGCACCATTTCCTCAGGGATTTCATCGATTAGTTCAAGCTTGTAGGGCTGGTCGGCGAACAGTCGCTTCGCCTCCACCTTATCTAGCTCTTCGTGTGTGAAGGGCAGGTTCTGTTCGATAATCGCGCGCATTTTAGACTCGATTGCCGGCAGGTCCTCCGGCGTCAGGGTGCGCGACAGGTCGAAGTCGTAGTAAAAACCGTTCTCGATCACCGGCCCGATGCCGAATTTAGCATCGGGGAACAGGGACTGCACTGCCTCTGCCATAACATGCGATGCAGAGTGCCTAATCCGATCTATCTGCTCGCTCGCTTCGCTCTTGCTTGCCATATTGAATATACCGTTTATCCTATCCTAATTAATAGCCCCTCGAACCCGCGAAGGGACGAGAGGCGTCACCCTTCGAATTAAAAGCATGGTGGGCGATACTGGAGTCGAACCAGTGACCTCTGCGATGTCAACGCAGCACTCTTACCATCTGAGCTAATCGCCCTCCTCATTACGAACAGCTAATTCTAGCAAAACAGCTAGCTGAAGTCAAGCTGTCAGCTTCAACTCCTGTATTGAATTTCTGTATAGTGCTGTGCTAAACTTGATGTGGTCTGGGGCTGTAGCTCAATCGGGAGAGCGTTTGACTGGCAGTCAAAAGGTAGAGGGTTCGAATCCCTCCAGCTCCACCATACTGGACGGTATCAAGAACCCCTATTGTCTCATGGTCAAGGCCGTCGGGTAGTAGGGGTATCGTGTATATAAGGGTCGCTTCCTCACCCATCACTTTTACTTCCTTTATAAAGCTGCGGGTGAAGGCTTTCTGTTCCGAAAGCGGGCTATCATCAAGTAGTCCTTTCAGGTCTTCCACTATAGCTCCGCACCAATTGATCATTGGCCAGTGCTATTTTACGTTCTGCCAGCTGCTCCTCCAAATCTATACGTGCAGCTTGGAGCTGGTCCTCTTGCTGCTTCAGCGAGTGAATCCTCGGAGCCAGATCGTCGATGTTGATTTTCCCTGTTTCAATGGAGTCGTAGAGACGATCTAAACGGCGATGGATAGCAGCTATCTCGGACAGCACACTCTCCAATCGCCGCCGAGCACGCCGCCATCGCCATGCTGCCGCTGTACGCCTTGTGCGACAGGAATGACATCGGCGGGCTGTCCACGCCGGCGCACCCCGATACGGGGAAGCCGCAGGTGTTCATCTACGACGCCTACCCCGGCGGCATCGGCATCTCCGATAAGGGCTACGAGTTGGTCGAAGAACTGTGGAGCGCGACGCTGAAGGCGGTTGCGGAGTGCCCCTGCAGTGCTGGCTGCCCATCCTGCATCCAGTCTCCCAAGTGCGGAAACAACAACCAGCCGCTGGACAAGAGGGCGGCGCAGGCGATACTGGAGGCGCTTGCGGCTCATCACCTTTAGGCAAGGCGTATTATACAGAACATCGCCGTAGAGAACCGATTCAGGATTTGCCTACAACTTCACCGCTTAACCGGATATCCCGCGACGAGGCCCCTACATCAATGCGGTAGGTGATATCCTCGAATACCCACTGGTCGGCCTGGGTATCCCAATAGCGCAATTCATCCATGGGGACCTCGAGCGTTATGCTTTTAGTTTCGCCCGGCGACAGGGATACCTTGTCAAAGCCTTTCAGGTCCCTGACCGCGCGTTCGATAGCCGAATCAATATAGCCCACATAGAGCTGCGACACCTCTTTCCCGGAAACCGGCCCGCTGTTGGTCACATCGAATGAGGCGACGATTGCTTGCTCCTCCCCCTTAGTATCAACACGTATACTCAGGTTACTATAATTGAACGAGGTATAGCTCAGGCCGTGGCCGAAGGGGTACTGGGGGTCGAGGCCCATTTTATCGTAGTAGCGGTACCCCTGATAGAAGCCATAAACCACGGACGGCTTCAGCGATCCAAACTCGTATAACTGCTGTTCACTGACCGGCCAGCTAACGGGCGTTTTACCGCTCGGGTTGTTGTCACCGAAGGTCGTCTCCCCGATCGCGACACCCCCCTTGACTCCGGGATACCATGCCATCAACACTGCTTCAACATCGTCCACCCAGTCCGCGACGGTGACCGCGGAACCGCCCTGGATCACCACGATCACCCGCTGGTTGCTGGCCGCAGCACGTTTAATTAATTCAATGTCTTCGGCATGCAGTGAAAGATCGCGGCGGTCGCCTCCCCTGCCGGGGAAGACATACTTGAACTGACGAATCCATTCCCCCTCGTCATTGGGGCCTAACGACGCGATGACGACAACAGCATCGGCAGCCCTTGTTGCCTCCTGCGCCTTAGCTGTAGACAGGTTGGCATAGTAGTCAACATTCACTGTTTGAGCGGTGTCGATAATACCTCGCAAGGGGCTTACCGCATCCTCGCCGTCATCTTGCACCCGGCTTGAGCCGAGATCACCGAGAAGGATATCATCGGCAGAATAGCCCAGAACGACGAGATTGCTGATAGCCGCGCGATCCAGCGGCAGGGCATTATCGGCGTTTTTGAGCAGCGTCATGCTCTCACGGGCCGCATCCAGCGCCAGCTCCCTGTGCTCGGGCGATTTGATCACGTTACTGGGAACGTTTATTGTTTTATCGAAATGGCCCCATTCGAACTTCTTGCTCAGTATGCGTCGGATGCTATCGTCGATCGTTGCTTTCGAGATATCGCCCTTAGCTACGGCTTTTTTTAGCTTGGCTTTGCGAAAGTGGTTCGCGATCGGCATCTCGATATCGAGCCCGTTATTGGCCGCCGCAACCGTGCTGGCGACGCCGTCAATCCAATCGGACATGACAAAGCCGTCGAAGCCCCATTCGCCTTTAAGTATATCTCGCAGCAAGTGTCTATTCTCGCTGGCATAGGTCCCGTTCACCTTGTTGTAGGAAGTCATCAACGACGCTGCGTTGGCTTTTTGCACCGCTTTTCTATAGTGCGGCAAGTAGATCTCTCGCAGGGTTCGCTCATCCACTTGAATATCGATTTTATATCGATTTTCTTCGATGCTATTCAGTGCGTAGTGTTTCACCTGGGCCGGAATGTGATTCTGGATCCCGGTGATCGCACTTATACCCATTACACCCATATGAAAAGTATCTTCACCGTAGGTTTCCTGCGCCCGCCCCATGCCGGGATGGCGCACGATGGTAAGCACAGGCGACAGGAGCAGATTCATCCCAAACCCTGCTGCCTCTAATGCAATCGCGCTGTGCACGCGATGCTCCAGTTCCCGATCCCACGACGCCCCTCTTGCCATAGCAACCGGGAAAGCGGTCGCCTTTAAGGTGGCTCCCCGGGAACCTGATGTTGTATAGACACGAAACGGTGGTATCCCCAGGCGGTCATTTTTAGAGGTCTCGAAAAGTGCCCTCATGCCAAGCATCACGCTCAAGATCGTTTTAGGCGCGGCCATCAGGCCGAGCTTTTCATCCAGCGTCATGCGGCCCAACAGGTCTTCCACTCGCTCTCCGATGGGCAGCTCCGGATTCTGATAATCGGCGCCTTTAATCGGCTCTTGCCTATTGCGGCCAAACAGTGCAGCAAACGGTAAAATGGTCAATTCGATATCCTCATTTCATCTAAGCTATAGATATCGATTCATGAAATGGAACTATAAATCAATCCGGCAGATGATATCTTCAGATACCCATTATCATCCAGCGCAACGCAATCCGCAACCCTCCACAGATATGGGAATTTGCTATCTGGTCAGATTGTGGTAAAATTGGCCAGTAGGCGGGTGGCAAGATGAGCACGGTAAGCAACCAGAACGAACAGCTTAATATCGAGACCCTCAAACACGGCAGGATAACCTGGCTCAACGTCGAGCAGCCGAACAAGCAGGACATGGAGTACCTCGCCCAGAACTACCTGTTCAACCTGTTCGACCTGGAGGACTGCCTGTCGCGCGTGGAGCGCCCCAAGATAGACGAGTACGAGAATTACCTGTTCATCGTGCTCCACTTCCCGGCGTTCAACGAGAAAAGGCGGGTGAGCACACCCAGCCAGGTGTCTATCTTCATCGCCGACGGTCTGGTGGTAACCGTGCACTCCGGAGAGCTGAGGACGCTGGCCAACCTGTTCAACGACTGTGAGCAGAACGAGCGGGCCCGCGATGAGAACATGTCCCGAAGCTCGGGGTACCTGCTGTACCGCATACTCGACCGTCTGGTGGACTACTGTTTCCCCATCGTGAATAAGATCATCGCCAATGTCGAGGAGGCTGAGGACCGGCTGTTCAGCGAGCCCGCCAAGGACACCATCCGCGAGATATCCCTGCTGCGGCGGGACGTGATGGCTAGCCGCCGCATCCTGCGGCCGCAGTACGGCATCATCAAATCGCTGGAGATAAAGGACTACCCCTTCCTCAGGGAAGATCTCGAAGCATACTTCGGCGACATCGGCGACCACATCGGCAAGATAAACGAGACGCTGGATGAGTACAAGGAGGTGGTGGAGGGGCTCAACGCCGCCAGCGACTCCCTGTACTCCCACCGCAGCAACGAGACGATAAAGATGCTCACCGTCCTCGGTACCATCATACTGCCCCTGCTGGTGATATCCGGCCTCTACGGTATGAACGTACCGCTGCCGTTCCAGGGGAGCGGCTGGGCTTTCCCGCTGATCATCGTGCTGACGCTGTGCATCTCCGTTGCCATGCTGGCCTACTTCCGCTACCGGCGGTGGATCTGAGGGGCAATCCTATTCCATGGTGAACACCAGTGAATGCTAAGGTCTCCTGGCGCTTCGTTGCCGTCGCCGCCGTCTTCATCACCTGCCTCATCACGGCGAACATCGTCGCCGTCAAGCTGATCTCTGTCGCCGGGCTGGTGCTGCCCGCGGCCATCATCGTCTTCCCCTTGAGCTACATCTTCGGCGACATCCTCACCGAGGTCTACGGCTACCGCGCCGCGAGACGGGTCATCTGGCTGGGATTTACCTGCAACCTGATAGCGGTCATCGGTATATGGCTCGGCGGGCTGCTGCCGGCGGCGGACTTCTGGGCGGGCCAGGAGTCCTACCAGACGATACTGGGATACACCCCCCGTCTGCTAATCGCCTCCTTCGCCGCCTACCTCATCGGGGAGTTCGCCAACTCCTATGTCCTGTCCCGGATGAAGATCAAGACCAGGGGACGCTGGCTGTGGACCCGCACCATCGGCTCCACCGTCGTGGGACAGGGGCTGGACTCCGTCGTGTTCATCATCGTCGCTTTCGCCGGCACCCCATGGTTCGTGCCTATGAGCATCGTGCACCACTGGCTGGTGAAGACCGGATACGAGGCGGTGGCCACCCCGTTCACCTATGCCATCGTCGGCTACCTCAAACGGAAAGAGGGCATCGATACCTACGATCACGATACCAACTTCAACCCGCTGGGCTTCCAGTGGAACATATTCGCCAAGGGCTGGAAGCGCCTGACGGGAGCCAGCAGCTAACAGGGAAAGCGCGATCAGATGGAACTGCGGATACTGGGGGCTCACAACTGCGAAACGCGGGATGCCAGGCTCACTTCCCTGCTGCTCGACCGTGTCATTGAGATCGATGCGGGGGGGCTGACGTCAAGCCTGACCTTCGACGAGCAGGAGCAGATAAAGGCGGTCCTCATCACCCACCACCACTTCGATCACATCAGGGACCTGGCCACCCTGGGCATGAACCGCTATAGCTCAGGCCCGGTAGCGGTCTACGCGCTGGAGAGCGTGCTCGACATCATCTCCCGCTACCTGCTCGACGGCACGCTGTACCCCGACTTCCGCGCACGGCCGTCGCCCGAGAAGCCTTCACTCAGGCTATGCCCCATCGAGCCGCACCAGGAAGTGACGATCGAGGGGTACACCGTGTTGCCGCTGCCGGTGAACCACTGTATCCCCACTGTCGGCTATCACGTCACCGCGCCCGATAACAAGAGCCTGTTCTACACCGGCGACACCGGCAGGAACGATGCTTCGCTGTGGCAAGATCTCTCCGCCGACCTCTTGATCACCGAGGTGACCGTGCCCAACAAGTACCACGACGTCGCCGAGGAGACCGGGCACCTCACCCCACAATCGCTGAAGCAAGAACTGACAAACCTTCAGAAGGCCAGGGGCAGCCTGCCCCCTGTAGTCATCGTGCACATGAGCCCCCACATCGAGGATGACATCAGGCGGGAGATAGCGCAGGTGGCCGCGGAACTGGGGGCAGACATCACCCCGGCATACGAGGGTATGAGGATTGTCGTCTAGTGAAACCAGGCCCAGATTCATCGTGGACGCTAACGTGGGCAAGCTGGCGCGCTGGCTCCGGATGCTGGGCTACGACACCGTATTTATCAACGATATCGATGACGGCGAACTGGTGTCCATCGCCCTCAGGGAAAGGCGGGTGGTGGTCACAAAGGACACTCAGATAACGCTGCGGCGGGTGATCACCAGCGGGCGGTTGCAGGCCGTTCTCATCGAGGATGACGACCCCAAGGACCAGTTCCGCCAACTGTCACGGGCGGTGCAGCTGGACCGGGAATATAAATTCACCCGCTGTCTGGAGTGCAACCAGCCGCTGGAGCCGCGAAGCAGGGACGAGGTGGATGGGCTGGTTCCACCCTACGTCTTCAAGACCCAGTCGCAGTACCACCAGTGCCCCGCCTGCCGGCGGATATACTGGCGGGCGACCCACTGGCAGCACATGTCGCAGGTGCTGGACACGCTCATGGAGGCGGCGGGATGAGGAGGGCGGCCTTCGTCTACGAGGAAGCCCAGTCGAAGCACGTGCTTCGCGAGGACCACGTGTTCCGCCCCAACCGCCTCCAGCTGACCTACGAGTTGCTGCAGGCCTACGGCGCCTTCGACGTAACCCGTCTGGTACCACCCGTCACCGCCGACGAGTCCGACATCCTCTCCTTCCACACTGCGGAATATTTAGCGGCGGTGAAAGACCTCAGTGCAGGGGTCGAGCGGCGGGACGCCGCCGACTTCAACATCAGCGCCGACGGCGACAACCCCCCCTACGAAGGTATGTATGAGGTCTCGGCACTGGCGGTGGGCGCCTCGATGACCGCCGCCAGGCTGGTGGCCGACGGCGAGGCGGATGCAGCCTTTAATATCTCCGGCGGCCTGCACCATGCCGCCCCCGGACACGCCTCCGGCTTCTGTATCTTCAACGACGCGGTCATCGCCATAATGTCGTTGCTCGAGCGCGGGTTGCGGGTAGCTTATATCGACATCGATGCGCACCACGGCGACGGGGTGCAGGATGCCTTCTACCGCAGCGACCGGGTGCTGACCGTGTCCCTGCACGAATGGGGCCGCTTCCTGTTCCCTGGCAGCGGCATGGTCGGCGAGATCGGTGAGGGGCAGGGCAAGGGCTACGCGGTCAATGTGCCGCTTTTCCCCAACACCGACGATATCACCTATCTGGAGACATTCCGCGAGGTGGTTTCCCCGCTGGTCGAGAGGTTCCGGCCGGACATCATGGTCACCCAACTCGGCTGCGACACCCACTACCTTGACCCGCTGACCCACCTGATGCTTACCACCGACGGATACACCGCGGTGCTTAAAGAGATAAGCAAGCTGTGCCCGAGGTGGGTCGCCATCGGCGGGGGGGGCTACGAGATGGGGGTGGTGCCGCGGATGTGGGCCCTGGCCTACGGGGTGATGGCCGAACGCGAATGGCCCGACGACATCCCCGCCGCATTCAGCGAGCGCTACGGCCTG
>CAYUWM010000024.1:11417-23078 GCA_964448395.1 uncultured Dehalococcoidales bacterium | reverse complement strand
CATTAGCTAACATCTGAGGCTGCACCTCAATGCATTTCGGGGAGAACCAGCTATCACCGAGTTCGATTGGCATTTCACCTCTATCCACAGCTCATCCCCCAGTTTTGCAACACTGGTGAGTTCGAGCCTCCACTCAAGATTTACCTGAGCTTCACTCTGGCCATGGATAGCTCACCCGGTTTCGGGTCTAATCGATGCAACTATGTTCGCCCTATTAAGACTCGCTTTCGCTGCGGCTCCATCGCGTAAACGACTTAACCTTGCTACACCGATTAACTCGTCGGCTCATTCTTCAATAGGCACGCCATCACCCCGGCAAGCCGAGGCTCTGACTGCTTGTAGGCACACGGTTTCAGGTTCTATTTCACTCCCCTCCCGGGGTTCTTTTCACCTTTCCCTCACGGTACTAGTACGCTATCGGTCGTCAAGGGTATTTAGCCTTGGGATGTGGTCACCCCAGCTTCCCACAGGATTCCTCGTGTCCCGTGGTACTCAAGGACAATGGCAGGAGCCTCACCCTTTCGCCTACAGGGCTTTCACCCTCTGTGGCTGGCCTTTCCAGGCTCATTCGGCTAGGGATTGGTTTGTAACTCCTCGCCCCTACTCGGGTCGGGGCAGCCATGCCTTACAACCCCGCAACTACATAGGCCCCGAGGCCGTTAAGCAGCTGCGGTTTGGGCTTTTCCCCGTTCGTTCGCCACTACTAAGGGAATAATCTCCTCTCCTCGGGGTACTTAGATGTTTCAGTTCCCCCGGTTCCCCCTTCCCAGCCTATGTGTTCAGCTGGGAGTATCCCGGTTTTGCCGGGATGGGTTGCCCCATTCGGGTATCCCCGGCTAAGCTTGATAGACAGCAAGCCGAGGCTTATCGCAGTCTTTCCGCGCCCTTCATCGGCCCTTAACGCCAAGGCATCCACCGTGCGCCCTTCTTCACTTGACCTACACTAACAGATGGGCATAATTAAACTTTTCTCGCGACTATATTCAGTTTTTAAGGTGCTGCACACAAATAGAGACGGCTCAATGTAAGCCGCCTCATCAGTTTACATCAGGCCTTATACTAAGTCAACTATTCAGTTGTCACCCCTAGTATCGTCACTGAGAATATGTTACCACAATCCTTACCGCCCTGTCAACACCCGGCACAGGCTGGAAAGTAAGTATTCGCTGCACGTTTAATTGAGCGTGGCCAGAGCTCGACACGGCGTTGTGATCTTAACCAAACGAGTCACCCCGCCGAGGTCGCCGAAAGGTGATACGATTGACCCGGGCAAATTGCTAACTATCCATCCAGCCAGCGCCTGCACCTGACCGGGCGCTATCTCGAGGAGCATCGTTCCCCCAGAGCGGAGACTAGCGGGCGCGCCAGCGATAAACCGCCGCACCACATCCAGCCCATCGCTTCCGCCGGCTAGCGCTATCGACGGCTCGTACAGCCTTATCTCCGCGCTCAGTTCCCCCATCTCAGCGTCACTGACGTATGGAAGGTTGGCGACAACGATATCCACCGGCTCAGGCAGGGGAGCCAGCAGGTCGCCCTCCAGCAGTTGTACGCCGACGCCGTGCCGGCGGCAGTTTATCGAGGCGACCTCCAGCGCGCGCGGGGAGATATCGACGGCATAGACCATCGCCTGCGGCAGCTCAAGCGCCAGCGATACGGCGATTGCCCCGCTGCCGGTGCCGATATCGGCGATGACGGCGTCTCCCGCGGGGAAACGGCTGTTCACCAGCTTGATTGTCGCCTCAACCAGCGATTCCGTCTCCGGCCGGGGTATGAGGGCACCGCGAGTCACGTAGAAATCGATGCCGAAGAACTCGCGGCTGCCGGTGATATAGGCGAGGGGTTCGTGTTCAAGCCGGCGCTCCATCACCTGCGCCATAGCCTCACCTCTATCGATCGGCAGGATATCATCCAATCGCAAGTAGAGGCCGGCGCGGCTCACGCCCAGCACGTGCATCAGCATCACCTCGGCCTCCAGGGATGCATCCTCAATGGAATGTTCGACGAGGGTCATGGCGGCACGTCGCAGGGCCTGTTTTACGATCATGCCTTCTCCAGCAATCTGGCGTGCTCCTCCGCAACGAGGGCATCTATCATGGGATCGAGCTCACCGCCGAGGAAGCTCTCCATGTTGTGCAGATTCAAGCCGATGCGGTGGTCGGTTATCCTCCCCTGGGGGAAATTGTAGGTGCGCACCTTCTCTGAGCGGTCGCCGGTGCCCACCTGCGAGCGCCGCTCCATGGCGATTTGTTCAGAGTGCTTGCGCTGCTCGATATCGAGTATGCGGGCGCGGAGCACCGCCATCGCCCGGTTCTTGTTCCGCAGCTGGGAGCGCTCGTCCTGGCAGACGGCCACCACCCCGGTGGGCAGGTGAGTTATCCGAACCGCGGTGGCCAGCTTGTTCACGTTCTGCCCCCCGTGTCCCCCAGCGTGGAATATATCTATCCTGAGGTCATCGGGATTGATATTTAACTCCACCTCTTCGGCCTCGGGGAGGACGGCAACGGTGGCGGTAGAGGTATGGATGCGGCCGCTGGACTCGGTGACCGGCACCCGCTGCACCCGGTGCACCCCGCTCTCGTACTTGAGACGGCTGTAGACACCCTTGCCCTTGACCTCGAAGATGATCTCCTTGAACCCGCCGATGCCGCTCTCGTTCTTGTCGATCACATCCACCTGCCAGCCTCTGGATTCGGCGTAGCGGTTGTACATGCGGAACAGGTCGGCGGCGAACAGGCCGGCCTCATTCCCGCCGGCGCCGGCGCGTATCTCAACGATGACGTCCTTATCCCCATAGGCGTCCCGGGGCACCAGGGCTTCCTCTATCTCCCGGGTCAGCTTATCCAGACGCTCTTCGAGGCTGGCCACCTCGTCTGCAACCAGCTCCGCCATCTCCTCGTCCGGCTCCTTCTCCTGCATCGCCCGCGTCTGTTCCAAAGCAAGAGCCACCTTCTTGTATTGGCGATATTTCGATACGAGTGGAGCGATACCCGCCTGCTCCTTTGCCAGCTCCTGCGCCCGCTCGTAATTGGCAGCCACCTCCGGCTGTGCCATGAGGTGGTTTAGCTCCTCGTAGCGCTCCTCAACCGCGTCCAGCCTCTCCAGCATAACATATCACCCTGACTGCTCACCTGAAGATTTATCTGCATCAGTTTTGGCGTTAGACTGCTCCTTTTCCTCAGCCTGCTCTACACGCTCTTCCGGTGAGGGCCGATCGGCTTCCTGCATGGGGCTGTATAGCCTGGGGTCTTCAACGTCGGGGTTTTCAGCCACCCCGGGCGGTATCTCTGAGGGCTTTTCGCCGCCGCTATCGGATGTCTTTTCCTTATCGTCCATGGTCATCACCCCTCGATATCTAAATTAAAACCACACCCGCGCCACAAGCACCACCACCGAGGCTAGAACCTCCCCGAGCAACAAATACGAAGCTATGCGAGTATGTCGCACCTTCTTCTTAATGGTGCCCTGATTCCACTCGTAGGATGAGATGAAATGTGCTATCAGCCTGCGCTTGGTGAAGTCAGGGCTTTCAAACAGGTAGTGGTCCCGCAACGGCCTCGGTTCCGGGTCGCGGAAGAACTCCCGGACCACCCACCCCCGAAATGCGAAGTACATGCTGCCAAAATAGAACAGCACCGGTAGGGAGAAGAATAGAGCTATCCACTGATTATCTACCGAAGACATTGCCACCGCCTGCGCCGCGGCGGCTATACCTAACGTTATGCCGGCCACGAAAAGTATCTGGCCCGTTTTTACGTCCAGCGCCTCTATCTGGCGCATCTGCACCTCCAGCCTCTCCTTGACCTCGGCATAAACGACTTCGAGGCTCCTGGGCTCCGCCGAAGCCGGCACCTCTACTGCCCCATTGCGTTCGGTATCTAACTCTTCCATTATCTCAACGACCCTCGATATAAAAAGCCCCTCTGCGGGGCTCCCTCGGATATTATACCACTTACACCTCGGTCAGCAGATCTACGACGTCCTCCAGGGCCACCTCCCACTGCTCGCCGGTCTCCATGTCACGATAGGTTACAGTACCGTTCCTGACCTCGTCCTCACCGAAGATGAAGGCATACTCTACCCCCAGCGCGTTCGCCTGACGCATCTGGGCCTTGATGCTCTTGCCCCCCAGGCTCAAATTGACCAGCAACCCCGAGCGGCGCAGCTCCGAGGCGAACCTGACCGCCGCCGACTTGGCTTTATCCCCCATATGCGCCACGTACAGCCCGCTTTGCGGCGACTGCGGCAGCCGGATGCCCTGCTCCTTGAGGTTCATGACGATGCGCTCGATGCCGGTGGCGAAGCCGATCGCCGGGGTAGCTTTGCCGCCGAGCTCCCCGATGAGGTCGTCGTAGCGGCCGCCGCCACCCAGCGCGCTCTGCGCCCCCTCCTCGCCGCGGGGCTGGATCTCGAACACCGTCCTGGTATAGTAATCCAGCCCCCGCACCAGACGGTGGTTCTTCTGCAACGGCACCCTCATCAGGCGCAGGTAGCGCAATACATACCTGTGATGCTCCTTGCAGCCGGGGCAAAGGTATTGCTCGCTCTTAGGCGCCGCATCGGCAACACCCTGACACGATGGCTTCTTGCAATCGAGGAGGCGCAGCGGGTTGCGCTCCAGCCTGGCCTTGCACTCGGGACAGAGCTGATCCACATACCCCGAGTAGTGCTCCTTGAGCGCAGCGATATAGGGCGGGCGGCAACCCCTGCAGCCGATGCTGTTCACCTGCAGGGAGAGCCGGCGCAGCCCCAGCGCCTTGAAAAAACGCCACGCCATCTCTATCACCTCGGCATCCAGGGCGGGGTCGCCGTCGCCGATGGCCTCCACGCCGAACTGCTGGTGCTGGCGATACCTCCCCTTCTGCGGCCGCTCGTACCTGAAGATGGAGGCGAAATAGTACAGCCGCACCGGCTGGGGCAGGTTGTGCATCCCGTGCTCCAAGTAGGCGCGACACACCGAAGCGGTGCCCTCGGGGCGCAGCGTCATCCCCTGCCCGCTGCGGTCCTCGAAGGTGTATGTCTCTTTATCCACGATGTCTGTGCCCACGCCGATGGTGCGGATGAACAGGCCCGAGTCCTCGAAGACGGGGGTATCTATGCGACCGTAGCCGTATCGCTTGCAGACCTCCGCCGCCTTCTCCTCGACGTGGCGATAATAGGGCTGTTCCTCCGGCAGTATGTCCAATGTGCCCCTGGGTGCCTTGTACAAATGAGCCTCCCTGTTTGAGCTAGAATACACTATGGTGAAAGCGCTTGTAAAGGGCAATTGCGCAACCACCGACGCTGGGGTATACTGGTGTGTTGTGGCAAAGAAGACCGATATCCGGGCGCTGATCGACCGGACGCAGCTTTATCTCCCCCCACAAACCCTGGAGCTCATCGAGGGTGCCTTCGAGTTCGTATCGCAGTCGTTCCCCGATGACGTGGAGCATGCCCTCCAGACCGCTATCACCATCGCGGAGCTGCAGCTGGACGAGGAATGCATCGCCGCCGCGCTGCTCCACGAGATACCCACCAGGAACAACCAAGCTCTTAACGATATCAACGAGAGGTTCGGCCCCGGGGTCGGCAGGCTGGTCGAGAGCGTGGTAAAGCTGGCCAAGGTGACGTGGCCCGAGGACGTCAGACCGAAGAAGGGCGAGAGCGACGTAGAGTCGCATGCCGAAAGCCTGCGCAAGATGCTGATGGCGATGTCCGAGGACATCCGGGCGGTGTTCATCAAGCTCGCCTGCCGGCTGCACAAGATGCACAACCTCAAGCGCATGTCCCCCGCCAAAAGGCAGGCGGTGGCCATCGAGACCATGGAGCTGTACGCCCCAGTGGCCAGCCGCCTCGGCATCTGGCAGATAGGGTGGCAGATGGAGGACCTCGCCTTCCGCCAGCTCCACAACAGGAGATACCGGGATATAGTCCACCTGGTCGCCAGCCAGAGGGAGCAGCGCGAGAAGTACATCGCTCACGCCTCCCGTATACTGCAGGACGAGCTTAAAAATGCGGGCATCGAGGCGGAGGTTACCGGCAGGCCGAAGCATATTTACGGCATCCACCACAAGATGCAGAGATACACCGAGCAGGGCAAGGAGTTCAGCGACATCTACGACCTATCCGGTATCCGCATACTGGTGAACAAGGTGTCGGACTGCTATAACACCCTGGCGGTGATCCACGGGCTGTGGCATTCCCTGCCCAAGGAGTTCAACGATTATATCGCCCAGCCCCGCGGCGGCGTTTATCAGTCGCTGCACACCACGGTGATGTGCATGGGCACCACCCCGTTGGAGATACAGATACGCACCCACGATATGCACCGCGTGGCCGAGTACGGTGTGGCGGCACACTGGCGCTACAAGGAGGAGGGCAAGGGCGACACCGCCCTCGACCAGCGCTTCGCCGCGCTGCGCCAGCTGCTGGAGCTGTACCAGGGCGTCGGTGGCAAGGAGTTCCTCGAATCCATAGGCAAAGAGGTCTTCAGCGATTTGGTGCTGGTATACACCCCCAAGGGAGAGATCAAAGACCTGCCGGCAGGCGCCACCCCGCTGGACTTCGCCTATCACATCCACACCGACCTGGGGCACCGCTGCACCGGCGCTAAGGTGAACCGCAAGATGGTGCCGCTCACCTACCATCTGCAGAACGGCGACACCGTAGAGATCCTTACCGTCAAGGGCGACAAGGGGCCCAGCCGCGACTGGCTCAACCCCGACCTGGGCTACCTGCAGACCTCCCACGCCAGGGAGAAGGTGAGGCAGTGGTTCCGCAAGCAGGAACGGGGCAGCAACATCCAGCACGGGAGGGAACTCCTCTCCAAGGAGTTGCCAAGACTGGGGATATCCACCTCCGAGCAGGAGCTGGCTGACCTGTTCCAGAAGGAGAGCGTAGACGACTTCCTTGCCGCCATCGGCTCCGGCGATGTCAGCATCCACCAGATCGTCGGCCGGCTGGCGGTGCCCGAGGAGAAGCCCATCCCCGAGGTGGCGCCGCCGAAGAAGAAGAAGATATCCTCCGGCATCCGCGTGGCGGGGATGGAAGACATGCTGACCCATCTGTCCCCCTGCTGCAACCCCATGCCCGGCGACAAGATAATCGGTTACGTGACCCGCAGCAATGGCGTGAGCGTCCACCGCCGCGACTGCCGCAACATCGTCAACGTGGACGAACCGGAGCGGCTGATCAACGTAGATTGGACACCGCGGGAGAAGGAGCAGCTCTACTCCGTGCCGGTACGCGTGGAGGCTACCGACCGGGTGGGCCTGCTGCGGGACATATCGGCCGTGGTCGCCGAGGACGGGGTGAACATCACCGCCGCCAGCACTGCGGACAACAGCAACGCCGCAACCGTCATAACGCTGACGCTGGAGACCAAGGGCCTCAGCCAGTTGAGCCGCCTGCTGTCCCGGCTGCAGGGTGTCTCCGGCGTGGTCAGCGCGAAACGAATTACATAGGAGGAGGGAAGCTTGGCAGGAAAGACATCAGCAGAGAAAGCAGCGAAGCAAGACAGGCGCAACGCGGAACGCAACCGGCCGGTGCGCACATCGGTGAGATCCGCCGTCACCAAGGCGAGGAAGCTCATATTGGAGCGGGATTTCGATGCCGCCAAAGAGGCGGTGAAAGCGGCGACGCAGGAGCTGGACATAGCCGCCAAGAAGGGCGTTATCCACCCCAACAATGCCGCCCGCCGCAAGTCCCGCCTGGTGAGGCAGCTCAATACCGCGATGGCCGGAGGCGGCGTCGAAGTCAAGCCGGTCAAGGCCGCCAAGGCTAAAAAGGTCGCCAAGGCCGCCGAGCCCGTAGAGGCCGCTGAGGCCGTCGAGGCAACCGAGGCCGTCGAGACGACTGAGCCCGTAGAGGTCGCTGAGCCAGTTGAGGCAACGGAGGCTACCGAGCCAGCCGAGGATACCAAGGCAGTCGAGACGACTGAGCCCGTAGAGGTCGCCAAGGCCGCCGAGCCTGTGGAGGAGACCAAGCCGGTCGAACCCACCGAGCCCGTCGAGGAAGCCGAGGATACCAAGGCAGTCGAGACGACTGAGCCCGTAGAGGTCGCCGAGCCCACCGAGGCCGTCGAGGCTATCGAGGCAACCGAGCCCGCTGAGGCAACGGAGGCCACCGAGGCCACCGAGGAAACCAAAGAAGAGTAGCCATACCATCGGCAGCTATTCTATACAAGCACCGCTCCGGCAGCGGTGCTTTGTTATGCCCCGAACGCGATTTAATGAAGGAAAATAAAAGTGAAGAATGATGAATGCACTATCTATATCACAACCAAGAACGGCGCAACGCAGAGCTTCCGCAAAGGGGAAGATGGCTGGATGCAGACCAGTTCAAGAAGCATAGTTCGCAGTTGTACCGCCGAGCAGGTACTATCTCACATCCTGCCTCCACTAGCGTTTGGACATGTTGCTCTTAAAGTAGTGCCCGATAGCAAGTAAAAAATGCAGCTATCAGGAGTATTGACAACCCCCGCACGCCCGATGTACGCTTGCGGCACAAGAGGTGGAGCTATGAGATATGCAAAGCTGGCAACAATTGCGCTGATGACCGTTATGCTGGTGGTGGGCATGGGGTGTGGGGAAGAAGGCAAGGAACTGTATGAGGAGGGCAGGGAACTGATTGAGGCAGCGGTCGCTGAGTTCATGTTCCGGCCAACCGATTTAACATATAACCACACTAAAGGGGAAGTGCCTATCGTCAACAAGACGGTAATAGTGGTAAGCGGATTAGCAGATGTTCCGGATGAGGATTACTACATCGTTGCTGTTGGTCCTCTACTAATGACTTCACTCCCTAGAGGAATCCTGAAATGGGTGCCTGCCTCAACCCATCATAGGAATTGCTTTCCAGATGGCGCAAACGCTCAATTGAATGTCACCGATTGTGCAGCTTACTGTTCTGGCAGCTACCTATGGCTCACCACAATGAATGGTGACATCGCCTCCATATGCATAGGTGAGGAGTGCGCGGCGCACGGCGTGGACGGCTACCAGGGCGTGTACCCCTAGCCCCCCCTTGACAAATCCCCATTCCCGTGTTACCCTGTTAGAACATATTTTCGGAACATGCGTTCGCAAAGGGGGTTTGAAGGGTGAAAGGCATATCGGATAAACAGTCCAAGATTCTGGACTTCCTCCGCCGCTTCCAGGACGACCACGACTACCCGCCCACCATCAGGGAGATACAGAGCGGGTGCGATATCAGCTCCACCTCGGTGGTGGAGTACAACCTGCGCATTCTGGAGCGCGACGGGCACATCCGTCGCGACCGCGAGATATCGCGAGGCATCGGGCTGGGGCTGCGGCGGCTGGTGCGCGTGCCAGTCATCGGTTACATCGCCGCCGGCGTGCCGATACCGGTGCCCACCGCCGATACCTGGACCGCGCAGCAGCTCGACTTCCTGGAGGTCACCGAGGAGACAACGAAATGTAAAGAAGGGGTGTACGCCCTGCGCGTCAAGGGCAACTCGATGGTGGACGCCATGATCGTGGAGGGAGATTTGGTGCTGATGGAGCAGGCCACCACCGCCGATAACGGCGACATGGTGGCGGCGTGGCTCAAGGACCGCGAGGAGGCCACCCTGAAGAAGTTCTACCTCGAATCGGGGAGAGTGCGCCTCCAGCCGGCCAACGAGAACATGAAACCCATCTTCGCCGACCCCAGGAACGTGGCGATACAGGGCCGCGTCATCGGGGTCATACGGAGGCTGTGATGAACCCCAGGGTCGCCACGTGGGACTACCCCCTGCTCGACGGCACACGCCATAACCTCATCCGCCGCGTCGGCGACGGCTCGGTCATTTGCCGGTTCGAAAAAACGCCGGTGCCGGGCCGTCCGACCGACGTGGTATGCCCCTACTTCCTGGAGCTGAAGTGGGCCATCGGCTGCCCCTACAACTGCGCCTGGTGCTACCTCAAGGGCACGCTGCGGTTCAGGCCGGACAAGGCGAAACCGTACTTTAAAGACCGCGACAAGATAGAGCTGCACGTGCGCGGCTTCCTCGAAGGCTCCAACGGCCACCGGGAGCTGCTCAACACCGGGGAGCTGGCCGACTCGCTGATGTGCGAGCGCAACGGCAGCTCGTTCTCCACCTTCATCATGTCCCTGTTCGAGGGGCAGGAGAAACACAAGGTGCTGTTCCTCACCAAGTCCAACCGCATCCAGCACCTGCTGGACAACGACTACACCAAGAACGCCGTGGTCAGCTTCAGCCTGAACGCCGGCTGCGTGGCGCGGCGGTTCGAGAAGGGCGCCCCGCCGGTGGACAGGCGCATCGAGGCCGCGGCCCGGCTGGCGCAGGCGGGTTACGAGGTGCGGATACGCATCGACCCCATGGTGCCGGTGCGCGGCTGGGAGCACAAGTACCGCGAGCTGGTGGACGACGTGTTCGGCGCGTTCACGCCGTCGCGGATAACGCTCGGCTCGCTGCGCGGGCTGCAGAGCACCATCAACAACGCCAGCGACAAATCGTGGGTCGCGTATCTCACCGAGAGCTCCAACTGGGGCAAGCGCGTCGATTGCAACACCCGCTACCTGATGTACAGCGAGACGATACAGCACCTGCGTGACGCGTACGATTACAGCGACGTGGCGCTGTGCAAGGAGACGCTGGAGATATGGGACAAGCTGAGCATGGACTACAAGCAGATAAAGTGCAACTGCGTGCCCTAGCCGCTACTTCTGCGGCTCGATGATGACCTTCAGCGATTCCTCGGCGGAGGCGACGAGATGGAAGCCCTTCTGTGTCTCCTCCAGCGGCAGCCGATGCGTTATCATCTGCTGGGGGCATATGCGGCGGCTGCGGATCAGCTCCAGCGCGGTGGCGTAGTCGGCGGGGCTGCCGGCGTAGGACGTGGTGAGGGTGATATCGTTGCGGTAGAACAGCTCGTTAACCGGGACGGGCAGCCTGAATCCCGGCTCCGGCGGGGCGAACAGCAGCACCGTGCCCCCGCGCTCCACGCACTCCAGCGCCTGCACGAACGCCGGCGGCGCGGTGGTGCACACGATGACCAAATCGGCGAGGCGCCCGTCGTTGAGCCTCCTCAGCCGCGACGGTATGTCATCCCTAGCATTCAGCGCGGCGAACGCCCCGATCCTGCCCGCCCGCTCCAGCCGCGATTCCGACACGTCGGTGGCGATCACACGGGTGGCGCCCATCACGCCGGCGAGGTAGATATGCAGCAGCCCGGCGATGCCGCTGCCCATCACCAGCACGCTCTGCCCCGGACGCAGGTTGGCCGTGCGCTGCCCCCGCAGGATGCACGCCAGCGGCTCGGTGAAGCTGGCCTCCTCGAACGACACGTCTTCGGGAATGGGGAACACGCCGCGCTCCACGTTTATCGGCGGCAGGCGCAGGTACTCGGCGAAGCCCCCGGGGTCGAACTTTGTCTTGCTTATCGTCTCGCAGATGGTGTGGTGCCCGCTGCGGCAGTAGTGGCAACTGAAACACGGCACGTGGTGGGCGGCGGTTATGCGGTCGCCTTTTTCGTATTTCTCCACCCCCTCCCCCACCTCCTCGATAACTCCGGCGATCTCGTGTCCCAGCACCAGCGGCGCCTTGGGCAGGCGGTCCCACTCCGCCACGTCGCTGCCGCATATGCCGCTGGCCTCCACACGCACCAGCAGCTCGCCGGGCCCGATGCGCGGCACCGGCATCTCCTCGACGCGCACGTC
>CAYUWM010000024.1:2736-11317 GCA_964448395.1 uncultured Dehalococcoidales bacterium | reverse complement strand
GGCAGCGGCTCCGGCATCTGGCTGAGCTTCACCCGCACGTTCGCCCCCTCGATTGTCCAGTAGTCGCTCGCCAGCGGCTTGGTATCGCACTTGCCCAGCAACGCCTTTATAAAACCCATCGCCTGCCTCCTTCCGCTCTCGACTGCGGTTACTTCTTCTTTGCCGCCTTCTTCTTGCCCGCCTTCAGGCTGTCGTACACGTCCTGCGCCTCCTTGGGCGTGGCGTTGTCGTGGATGACGGCGCGCAGCGCGCGGAGCATGGCCACCGGGTGCTCGTTCTGCCACACGTTGCGCCCCAGGTTCACGCCGATGGCCCCCTTCTGGATGCCGTCGTGCACGAAGTCGAACACCTCGCGCTCGGTGTCCACCTGCGGCCCGCCGGCCATGACGACCGGAACGGGGCAGCCGGCGGTGACCTTCTCGAAATTCTCGCACCAGTACGTCTTGACCACCCGCGCCCCCAGCTCGGCGGCGATGCGCGAGCACAGCGCCAGGTAGCGGGCGTCGCGCTTCTTCAGCTCCTTGCCCACCGCGGTCACCGCCATCACCGGTATGCCGTACTTCTCGCCCTCGTCCACCAGCCTAGACAGGTTCAGCAGCGTCTGCCGCTCGTAGTCCGAGCCGACGAATATCGATATGCCCACGGCGGCCACGTTGAGGCGGATGGCTTCCTCCATCGAGGTAGTGATGTCCTCGTCCGCCAGGTCGTGTCCGATGACGCTGGTGCCGCCGGACACCCGCAGGATCACCGGCTTGGCCTTCTCCGGCGCTATCGAGGAGCGCAGCACGCCCCGGGTGACGAAGATGGCGTCGCAGTACGGCAGCAGCGGCTCGATGGTCTTGCCCGGCTTCTCCAGCTTCCGCGTGGGCCCCTGGAAATACCCGTGGTCGATGGGCATGAACAGGCACCTGCCGTCCTGTTGTATCAATTGCGACATGCGGCTTTGCATTCCCCAGTCCATATCTCGGTTCCTTTCTTGTAATCGCTTACTATCGCTGTGTCCGTAGTTTAGTATTTGGACTGCGTTTAGTCAAGCTGTTCAAATAAAAAGGCACCCGCCGTGAAAGCAAGGTGCCTTTAGCGCGATACAATCGTATTTTGGTTTAATCCGAGGAAGGCAGTGGACGGGGCTCCTGGATCTCCATCTCCTTGCCGCAGCAGATCACGGCGCCGTCGCCTGCTTTTACGCACAGTACCTCGGTATTACACACCAAACACTTGAACCTTTTACCCAGTTGATTCGCCACTAGATATTGCCTCCTTTTCGTGATAGGCTAGTTCTTCTTGACCATCGGCTGTCCGCAGCAAGTGAGTGCCCCGTCGCCCGCCTTGGTGACGATGAACTCGGAGCCGCACTTCTCGCACATATATCTCTTTCCCATCTCGTTAGCCAATTTGCACCACCTTCAATTGTGAAATCTTCCTAAATTATATCCCGCCGTTGCCCCTCGGTCAACACCCGTTTCACCGGTAATAACGATATCGGCTCTTTACCTGAAACGGGCGAAATGATAGAATTTGGGAACAGAACTTTTTGGGAGACGGCGCATGTCAGGTCATTCCAAGTGGTCCACCATCAAGCGCAAGAAAGGGGCTGCCGATGCCAGGCGCGGGCAGATCTTCACCAAGCTCAGCCGCGAGATCGAGGCGGCGGCGCGGCAGGGAGACCCCGACCCGGAGATGAACTTCCGCCTGCGCCTCGCGGTGCAGAAGGCCCGCGATAACAATATGCCGGTGGAGAATATCGAACGCTCGATCAAGCGGGCCTCCGGCGAGGGCGGTGCGGCGCATCTGGTGGAGACCATCTACGAGGGCTACGGCCCCGGGGGCACCGCCATCCTGCTGGAGGTTCTCACGGATAACAAGAACCGCACCACCGCCGAGGTGAGGAACGCCTTCGACCGCGGCAACGGCAGCCTGGGGGAGAGCGGCTGCGCCACCTGGGTATTCGAGTCCAAGGGGGTGATCACCGTATCGGCGGGGGATGACGCCGAGGAGTTATCGCTGCAGGCGATCGACGCCGGCGCCGAGGACGTCAAGGATGATGAGGGAGCGCTGGAGATCCAGACAGCGCCGGAGGACCTGGAGAAGGTGCGGAAAGCGCTGGAGGAGCAGGGTGTCGAGATCACGTCCTCCGAGCTGACCATGGTGCCCAGCAACCTGGTGATGCTCGAAGAGAAGGCGGCGATACAGGCGTTGAAGCTGATGGACCGCCTGGAGGAGCTCGACGACGTGCAGCGGGTGTTCACCAACGCCGACTTCCCCGACGCGGCGCTGGAGAAGTACCACAGCCAGGAATAGTGCGGCTTGAACAGCGAGCGGGTGGCATGAAGACGCGCGTACTGGGAATCGACCCCGGGACCCTGGCACTGGGCTACGGCGTGGTTGACGAGGAGGACGGCGATATAATTCACGTGGCCTGCGGGGCGCTGACCGCCGCCCCCGGCGAGCCGATGCCGGAGCGGCTGCACACGATATATAGAGGCCTTCTGGAGGTTATCGACCGCTACCGCCCGGCGGAGGCCGCCATCGAGGAGCCGTTCGTGGCCAAGAACGCCCGCTCGGCGCTGGCGGTGGGGCAGGCGATAGGGATGGCGACTATCGCCACTATGGAGCGGGGAGTCCCGATATACCACTACACCCCCAACCGGGTGAAGCAGGCGGTGACCAGCTACGGGCACAGCGGCAAGGAGCAGGTGGCGGACATGGTGTGCATCCTGCTGAACCTGCCCGCGCCACCGCAGCCGGCGGACGCCGCCGATGCCCTGGCGGTGGCGATATGCCATATACAGGAGAGACAGGTATCGAAACTGACAGCCGAGGGATGATATGATAGCCGGCATCGAGGGTAAGCTCCAGTCGCGCAGCGCCGACGGCGCCGTCGTGCGCGTGGGCGGTGTCAGCCTGCGGGTCTACATGCCCACATCGACGCTGGTCACGCTGGGGGCCATCGGCTCCGAGGTGCGGCTGCACACCCACCTGCACCTGCGGGAGGACAACGTGGCGCTGTACGGCTTCGCCGCCGAGGATGAGATGGAAACGTTCCGCATACTCATCGGCGTGAGCGGGGTGGGGCCCAAGGTGGCGCTGAATATACTGTCGGCGCTGAACCCCGGCCAGCTGGCGATAGCCATTGCCAGCGGCAACGCCGACCTGTTGTCGCAGGTGCCCGGCGTGGGGCCCAAGATGGCGGGGCGCCTCGCCCTGGAGCTCAAGGGCAAGCTGGACAGGCTGATGGTCGGCGCGCCGGCGGAGGGCGGCTCCGAGGTGCTGACCGCGCTGATCGGGCTGGGCTACTCCGCCGCCGAGGCCACCTCCGCCCTTGCCTCCCTGCCCGATTCGCCGGACCTCACCGTGGAGGAGAAGATAAAGCTGGCGCTCCAGTATTTCGCCGCCCGCTAGCCTTATGTAAACCATGGACCGCGATTTAATTGAGCTTTTAGCCTGTCCCGAGTGCGGCTCTGCAGAGCTGTCGCTGGCTGGCGGCAATGCAATATCATGCCCCTCGTGCGGCGCCCGCTACCCTATCGTCAACGGGGTGCCGCGGATGCTGCCCGCCGCCCTCGCCGATGCGCTGCGGCACAAGGAGCAGTACACCGAGAGGCTGATGGCCGGCATGCGGATGGGGGAGGACCTGCAGGATGCCGGCGACCCCGAGACCGACCGCTTCATGTGGGAGCACCACCTGTACAACTGGGGCAAGTGGGTGGTGTACGGCGACGCAGAGGCCGCCGCCATCTTCCTGGCCTACGCCGACAAGGGGGCTCGCGACCTTTGCCGTTATATTCACAAGCGCTGCGGCGGCGTCAACGGCAAGCGGCTGCTGTACGTCGGCAGCGGTATGGACACCCTGGTGGCGCTGCCCCTGCAGCAGGCGGGTGCCTTCCTGGTCAACATGGATGTGGTCGGCGAATCGATGGAGGACCTGCTCAAGTCCGGGGCCAGGAACTGCGTGTGCGGCGACGCCCGCCGGCTCCCCTTCCGCACTGAATCATTCGACGTGGTGTTCTCCAAGGGCTCTCTGCACCACTCCCAGCCCATCGACAAGCCGCTGCAGGAGATGGCACGTGTGGCGAAGAGCGGGGGGCACATCATCACCGTCGAGCCCAACCGGGACATGCCCCTGCCCCGCTTCCCCCTGCCCGCCGGCCTGGGCCACCCCACCCCCTACGAGCACGCCGTATCCCGCAAAGACGTGATGCGCATCCTATCCAGCGAGGGCATAGGCAAATTCCGCTCCGCCGCTTTCACCCGCACCGCCCCCGGCACCCCGCCCTGGCTCGCCCGGACGTGGGAGCGGCTGGGGCGCACCATGCCCCGCATCTTCGACCGCTACGCCTTCGAGTTTATCCTGCACGGGCGCAAGCCATAGTGAGGAAAACACCATGAAAGTGGCCTTCGCCTATATCGACCCCAGCTATGAGCAGATGGGGCCGTTCCACGTCGGGATCGCCTCCCTCATCGCCTGCCTGCGACAGGGGGGCCACGACTGCTGCTTCATCCACCTCACCGGCGACGTGCCCGACGAGCAGTTCGCCGCTTTCGTCGAGGGCGAGTGCCCCGGCGTGGTGGCCTTCTCGCTGACCACCAACGCCTTCCCCCACGCGGCGCGGCTGGCGAAGCTGGCGCGGGAGAGAAGCGGCGCGCTCAACGTGTGCGGCGGGGTGCACGCCACGCTGTGCCCCGAAGAGGTGATAGCCATACGCGATATCGACGCGGTGTGCATCGGCGAGGGGGAGGGCGCCCTGCTCGACCTGTGCAACGCCCTCGACGCCGGGGGCGATATATCGAACATACCCAACCTGTGGGTCAAGGGTTTGGAGAAGGGCGAGCTGTACAGGAACGACCTGCGGCCGCTGATCGAGGACCTGGACTCGCTGCCGTTCCCCGACCGCAGCGTGTTCCCCTTCGAGCGCAGCTTCGACCTGGGGTTCATGAAGCGCGGCGTGTTCATGGCGTCGCGCGGCTGCCCCTACAACTGCACCTACTGCTGCAGCCCGGCGGTGAAGCGGCTGTACGGCGGCAGGAAGTACATCCGCTTCCGCAGCCCGGCCAACCTCATCGAGGAGGTGGAGCGGGTGACCAGGGACTTCCCCCAGGCGGAGTACCACGTGTTCCACGACGACCTGCTGCCGATGGACAAGGGGTGGTTCGCCGACTTCACCCGCCTCTATAGCCAGCGGGTGAAGCTGCCCTTCGAGATGAACTGCCACCCCGGGCTGATGGACCGCGACATCGCCCGCATGGCGCGGGAGGCCGGCTGCTCCCTGATACGCTTCGGCATCGAGAGCGGCAACGAGCACATCCGGCGCAAGGTGCTGGAGCGCCACATCGGCGACAAGGGCATCATCGACGCGTTCGCCTGCTGCGACGAGGCCGGCATCCAGACCCTGAGCTACAACATGATCGGCCTGCCGTATGAGACGCGGGGGCAGATGCTGGACACGGTGCGGCTCAACGCCCGCGTGCGCCCGGCGGTGGCCCACGTCTCGGTGTTCTACCCCTACCCCGGCACTAAGGCATACGATGTGTGCCGCGACCGCGGCTGGCTCACCGACCGCCACACCGACAGCTACTACGAGGACAGCGTGCTGTCCCAGCCCAGCGCCAGCCCGGGGCAGATACGGGCGCTGCGGCGGCGCTTCGACGGGCTGGTGCGGCTGTACGCCGGTTGTGGTAGAATGCCACCACCGTTGGCGACAATATGCCGCCGTCTGCTCGACCTGGGGCTGGCCCTGCGCCTCGACGGGCTGCTGGCGCGTATGGCGCGGGTGCCGCAGCGCGGTGGCGAGAAGGGTGCCGACGCGTTTTACACCATCGAGGGCGGCGCCGTCAAGGTGTGGGGCGCAGATTAAGGAGGGCTAAACATGGATACCGCAGCCTATGTAATATTTTCCATCGTCATCGTGGCCCTGCTGGCGATAATATATGTGCTGGCCACGAGGCCGCGGCGGGTGAAGATACCCGACATCCGCGAGCTGGAGCAGAGGCTCACCGCCGTGCTCGCCTCGGAGATGTCGGTGCGCCGGGTGGAGGAGATACTGCGGGGCATGCCCGGGGACGTGGTGCAGTCCATCATCGGCAGCACCAGCAAGCGCTCCGGCAAGCTCAACGAGCTGCTGGCGGCTCTGGAGCTGACCAAGTACGATAGATTGTTCTACCTCGGCTCGCCCATCGACTTCGTGGGGGTCAAGTACGATCAGGGTGTGGATTTCATAGAGGTCAAGTCCGGCCGCGGGCGCTACACCGAGGACGAGAAGAAGCTGCGCGATCTGATAGACGCCAAGCGGGTGTACTACGTGCCGCTCAAGGTGGAGCGCATAGGCATAGCGGAGGAGATAGAGACGGGGGAGTGAAAGAACAAGAAACCAAACCGAAAACATTGTTCGGGCTACCACGTATGATGGTAATAGCCGCCTCTATGGGCACTGCGCTGGGACTCCTGCTGGTATATGTATATCTTGAAACAGGACTAGCTTATTTCAGAGGGCCGTACAGCTCGTACGATTGCCTTATGATAATGAACCCCATCACTACAGTACCACCGCCTCTAATGGCATTATCTTGTATGCTCCTCCTAATCACAAGGCGGAAATGGGTTTGGCGAGTGTGCATAGTATTATTGTCCCTAAATATAATAATTGGATTGGGATGGCTTATCCCCGCCTTTTCCGATATTGACCTTGAATGGGCAATTGTAGATGGGGTTGCCATTGTGCTCTGCACCCTGGTTTTATTAGTGCTTCCGTATGAAGCGAAGTCCTTCAGGGAAACTGCAACACTCGTAAACAAACCACCATTGCCTCACGGCAAACGGCTGAAAATACTGCCAGTCACTTCAATTCTAGTAGTCATAGGTATTACTGTTGCCATATGGATTTCAGCAGGTTCCGGCTTTACATATACTGAATACGGTTGGGCAAAATGGCCCGGATCATATCAACATGACCAGTGGGAAATACTATACATGTTAGAGCAATACGAGGATAACCACGGTGGCAAATTACCAACCCTAGGTTCAAACTCAACTGTCGTCATAGATGGGAGAGAATGCTTAATAATTGATATCTGTACCTTAGCTAGAGAAATTAATCCAATGCGTACGGCAGATAGCGGTGCTGATATTAGTGGCGCTAACAATGACAACTGCGATGGTGGCTCTTGTGATTTCTGCCAAGGACACTATATCTGGGCTATAAACGAACAAGGGAATGTAAGCTCAACATGCGTAGGCGATGGATGTAGGTCTACGGGCCAAGATGGTTATCAGTATGTCTGGCCATAATGCAACCCCAATTGACACCCGTGCCCAATACCCATACAATTCAATCCGCTGTAGAATAGAGGAGGAGGGGATATGAGAGTAAAGAGCATAGTCGTATTACTGCTGGCGGTCGCGGTGCTGGCGGGGGCGGGGTGCAACGGCGGGGAGCAGCAGGCGCAGCCCACGCCTACCGCCACGACCACGGCGCAGGAGGTGTGGGTCACCGAGGACGACGCGGGCACCGACATCGCGCTCAAGGTGGGCGATTCGCTCATCGTGGCGCTGGACTCCAACCCGACGACGGGCTTCCAGTGGGCGCTGGTGAGCATCAGCGACGAAAGCGTGCTGAGCAAGGTGCACGACGAGTACAAGGGCCCCGAGCCGACGTCTTCGCCGATAGTGGGACAGGGCGGCGAGGAGCTGTGGACCTTCCAGCCGCTCAAGGCGGGCAGCGCCACCATCGAGATGACGTACTCCCGCCCGTGGGAGTCGGTGCCGCCGGCGCAGCGGTTCAACATATCGGTCACCGTGCAGTAGGCCCAAGCGGGCGGTTGACAGCCGCGCCATATATTTATAAAATACAATTCCCGAAAGGGTTACGACTATGAGGATGGGGAAGATAATAGTGATATCGCTACTGTGCCTTACGCTGGCGGCGGGGGCGGCGTGCGGGGACGGGGAGCAGCAGGCTCAGCCCACGCCTACCGCCACGCCGGCCGGCAAAACCGTTCACGTGGGCCCCGCAGATACGGGCGAAGAGCTGACGCTGGATGTCGGCGATTGGCTGGTAGCGACCATGACGTGCGAAACAGGGTACCACTGGTATATGGTCACCGTCAGCAACCGCAGCGTGCTGGGACATGTGCTGGAGGAATATGTTCCGTGGTGGGAAAGCGATGCCGGGGACAACCTCAATAGAAGGATATGGACCCTCGAGGCAAAGACCGCCGGCACCAGCGATATCCATATGGTTTGTAACGGCTCCCAAGGGCTGGACCCCGTGACGGCGGCTACATTCAACCTCTCGGTCACCGTGCGCTAGAGCGCCGCGGCGGAACCGTGTGACTTAAATCATATTATCACCACCCGTGCCACGCTATGCTGTCACTCGATAGAACAGTAGCAAACGACACGTCCCACGCTGCGCTATATCGGCACAATAATTAAGCGATACCAGTTATAATTAAGATACGCACTGCGTGGATATGGAAAAATGCCAGACTTTAAGATCGTCTCCGATTTCAAGCCGATGGGCGACCAGCCGCAGGCGGTGGAACGGCTGGTGGAGGGGCTGGAGCGCGGCCACCGGCACCAGAC
>CAYUWM010000024.1:0-2636 GCA_964448395.1 uncultured Dehalococcoidales bacterium | reverse complement strand
TCGTGCATCTACGGGCTGGGCGAGCCGGAGGAGTACCGCTCGTTCGTGGTGAGCCTCAACAGGGGCGACAGGATCGGGCGCGACACCGTCGCCCGCAGGCTGGTGGACATGCAGTACGAGCGCAACGACATCGACTTCACCCGCGGGCGCTTCCGGGTGCGGGGCGACACGCTGGAGGTGCAGCCGGCGTACGACGAGCTGGCGGTGCGGGTGGGGTTCCTCGGCGACGAGGTGGAGCGCATCACCGAGATCGACCCGCTGACCGGGGAGCTGCTGGCGGAGCGCGACGGGGTGAGCATATACCCCGCCAAGCACTTCGTCACCTCCCACGACAAGGTGACCGCCGCCATCGAGGACATCAAGACGGAGCTGGAGCAGCGGCTGGCGGAGCTCAAGGCGCAGGGCAAGCTGCTGGAGGCGCAGCGACTGGAGGCGCGCACCTACTACGACATCGAGATGCTGCAGGAGGTGGGCTACTGCACCGGCGTGGAGAACTACGCCCGTCACCTGACGCGCCGACCGCCGGGGAGCCCGCCGTGGACCCTGCTGGACTACTTCCCCGATGACTCCCTGCTGTTCCTCGACGAGTCCCACATGACCCTGCCCCAGATACGCGGCATGTACGGCGGCGACACATCGCGCAAGCGCACGCTGGTGGACTACGGGTTCCGCCTGCCGTCGGCGCTGGACAACCGCCCGCTGAACTTCACCGAGTTCGAGGAGCGGGTGCACCAGGCGATATACGTCTCGGCGACCCCCGGCCCGTACGAGTACGAGCACAGCGAGCGTATAGCCGAGCAGCTTATTCGACCGACGGGACTGCTGGAGCCGTCGGTGGAGATCAAGCCCACCAAGGGGCAGGTGGACGACCTCATGGAGCAGATCCAGGTGCGCGTCGGGCGGGGGGAGCGCTGCCTGGTGACCACGCTGACCAAGAGGATGGCGGAGCAGCTGGCCGACTACCTCAAGGAGATGGGGGTCAAGACGCACCACCTGCACTCGGAGATCGACACGCTGGAGCGGGTGGAGATACTGCGCGACCTGCGGGTGGGGGTGTACGACGTGGTGGTGGGGATCAACCTGCTGCGCGAGGGGCTGGACCTGCCGGAGGTGAGCCTGGTGGCCATCCTCGACGCCGACAAGGAGGGTTTCCTGCGATCGCGGGACTCGCTGATACAGACCATGGGGCGCGCTGCCCGGCACGTGGAGGGGCACGTCATCATGTACGCCGACAACGTCACCGGCTCGATGCGGGCCGCCATCGACGAGGTGTACCGCCGCCGCAGCGTGCAGATAGAGTATAATACCAAGCACGGTATAACGCCGCAGGGGATCAAGAAGGCGATAAAGGACATCACCGACCGGGTGAAGGTGGTTTCCGAGACCCGCGCGCGGTACACGGTTGCCAATTTTGAAAAAGATGATATACTGCGCATTATAAAAGACCTGGAGGCGCAGATGAAGGCGGCGGCCAAGAACCTGGAGTTCGAGAAGGCGGCCCTGATACGGGACCGCATCGTCGAGCTGAGAAGGGAGATGCAATAATGCCAGTACAGAGCTTTCGCGAGCGGATGCAGGATAAGCAGAGCGTTTTCAAATCGGAATTCCTCAGCGTCAACCAGATGGGGATGTGGAACGGCAAAATGCAGCCCCACATCCTGCCCGAGGACGCCTGGTCGCTGAACCTGTGGCGGGAGATATCGTTCGATGCCATCCAGCACTTTGCCATGTCGGACATCGTATGGCACCCGGGCAAGCACAACATGCTGAGCTCGCAGGTAATGTGCGTCAACATGTTCTTCCCCCTGAAGGAACACCTCAACGTCATCCACACATGGCTCAACGCCCACCAGTTCGACGTGGCGGAGGTCGTCGACCTCGATTTCGAATACATCGGCCCCCAGAATTACTTCAACGAGAAGGGGGGACGCGGCGGGGAGAGGACCAGCGCCGACCTGGCCATCACCTGGCAGAACCTGCACGGAAAGACGAACCTGCTGCTCCTCGAGTTCAAGTTCACCGAGCCCAACTTCGGCATATGCGGCCAGGATAAGAACCTCAACCCGCAGCGCTGCTTCGCCGCGGAGAAGGTGATCAAATCGCCACAGAAGCAGTGCCATCGGGCCGAGGTGGGACGCACATACTGGAAGCACATCCTGGCCACCGACAGTCCGTTCTGGAAGGACAGCCTAGCCATCGAGAAGCACTGCCCGTTCCGCTACGACTTCTACCAGCTGATGCGCAACCAGCTGCTGGCTCACTGCATACAGACCGACGGCAAGGCCGGCTTCGAGAAGGTGGAGTTCGGGGTTATCCATCACGCCGACAACGATAAGCTGCTGCACATGGTTCCATCATTCGACAAGGAGCACAACCCGCTGAAGGCATGGCCCACCCTGCTTCACAAGCCAGAGAGCTTCGTCGCCTTTACCATCCAGGACTTCTTCGATGCCATAGACCCCGGCCTGTCTTACGAGCTGACCCACTGGCGCGAATACATCAAGCAGCGGTACGGCGTCTGAGGCGGGGCGACAGCGTGAACCAGGAGGAGACCAGGCAGGAGCGGCGGGAAAAGCGTCTGCGCAAGAAGCGCGAGCGCATGCCGAAGCACGGCAAGAGCTTGGCGCGGGTTTACC
>CAYUWM010000023.1:10325-23415 GCA_964448395.1 uncultured Dehalococcoidales bacterium | reverse complement strand
GACGTGCTTGAGCACGATGGCTTCGGTCTTATATACCTTGGGGATGGTCATTGGCTGGGTAATGGCTTTAAATCAACATCTATGTCGCTGGCGTTCACTTCTATGTATACACTCTTATACCTAATATATGGCCAACAGTAATTCTTTACAGTAGCAGCTCTGGCCACTCCTCGCAGTTCTATTTCTTCGTCTTCACCATAGTTGGGGAGGCTACCTATTTGTACGCCGCTGTCAGAAATAACAACCACGCTAATTATGCCGTTATCATCAGAGATACCCCAACCTGAAGAAAAAATTTCATAATCTTCTCGTATTTCAATACTTTTGTTTGTTTCTACTGGTATGCAGGCTGGACGTCCTAGAATGATTACTGTGTATGTACCAGAGACTTCAACCTTTTGGCCGTCGTACTTGGTGGTGTTGCCGATCAGCTCCCCTATGGTGACCGGCGTGTAATCGGACGTTGCGGGTGGCTCGCCGGGCGTGCAGGCGCAGAAGGCAAGCGCTACGGTGAGCAGCGTCGATACTACTAGAATGCAAAGTCTGCCTCTCATCTTACCGCACGCTCCGCCGTTTATTCCTCGATGGTGATATCTATGTCTTTGGCATCAACGGATATGTACAGGCTCCTGTACCTCAGCATCGAGTTGCAGTAGTCGGAGACGGTGGTGGCCAGCGCCGTGCCCCTGACGGTAATGGTCTCGCCCTCCTCGTAGTCGGGCAGGGTATGCACCAGCGTGCCCACGTTGTAGATCACCAGCACGCCTACCTCGCCGGACCCGTCGGCGATGCCCCAGGTGGTGCGGTACGGGGCATATACCTCCAGCTGCTGGGGGAAGCCGCACCCCGGGTTGGGGTAGCATTCGGGAGGGGGCCGCTGGGTGAAGTCCACGTACCGGCCGGTGACCACGACATGCTCGTTATTGTACGCGCTGGTGTTGCCTATCAGCTCGGCGATGGTGACCGGCTGGTACTCGGGGGGCGCCACCGGCTCACCGGCGCAGCACGAGGTTGCAGCCAGCGACAGCAGTACTGCTATCACCGGGATGAAGTATTTACCTCTCATCTTCACCCCTTCCGCTGCGCCGAACGGGTTCACTCCGTCCCGGCGGGCTTGATGATCTCCACCATCTCTATCTCGAAGGTGAGGTCCTCTCCGGCAAGCTCGTTGGTGCTCTCCAGCGTGGCCATGTCCCCGGAGATGTTGAACACTATAGCGACGGTGTTGTCCGCCTGGTTGAGCAGCTCCTCGCCCTCCATCAGATCGTCGGGAAGCTCGCTCAGCGGCACCTCGAAGTACTTCTCGCCGTAGGCGTCTTTGGCCTTTATGGTCACCGTCTTGGTGTCGCCCACATCCATGCCCCTCACCGCGTTGTCGAATCCGGGGATCATCTGGCCCGCGCCTATGGTGAACTCCAGCGGGTCGGGATGGCCGAAGGACTCGTTCAAGGTGGAGTCGAACACCGTGCCGTCGCTGAGCGTGCCCTGGTACTCCACCCTGACGGTATCGCCCTCCTGTGCCGCATCCGGGTTGGAACAGGCGGCGGCGGATACCGCCACCAACAGCAGGGCCATCGCCAGTATAACGCTCGACCAGCCTTTCAGCGCTTTTCTATAGGTCATCATGCCTCCGTCTACAGTATATCAACCAGCTCGATATCGAAGGTGAGGTCTTTACCCGCCATGGGGTGGTTGCAGTCCACCGTCACCCCCGACTCGGAGATATCTACTACCGTTGCCGGGACCATCCTGCCGTCCGGCAGGTCAAGCATTATATGCTGCCCGGGCTCCGGTTTGGCGTCATGCGGTATGTACTCCTTCTCGATGGTGATTACCATCTCCTGTTGGTAGGAGCCGTACGCTTCCTCCGCCGGGATCTCGACGGTCTTTGCGTCGTTGGGGCTCATACCGGCCACGCCCCGTTCGAAGCCGGGGATCACCTGTTTCTGGCCTATGGTGAACTCCAGCGGCTGGCCGCGGTGGTGCGAGGAGTCGAACACCTCACCGTCCTCGAACCTGCCGGTGTAGTGTACCCTGACGGTGTCCCCGTCCTTTGCCTGTGCCATGTTTCACCCCCTCGTTATTCATTATAACCTTTTCCGCAACGATTGGCTCGTCAGCCCCCCCGGCGGCAGCTGGCTCAGGGTGTTGACCGCTTGGAGCGCCTTGTCGGAATGCCGCTGGGGCTGCAACTGGGACGAGATCACGCACCGCACGATGCCCTGCCTGTCGATAACGTAGGTCACCCTTCCCGGTATCAGGCGCAGCGTCGGCTTGACGCCGTACAGCCGCCTAACCTTGCCGCTGGCGTCGCTCAGCAGCTTGAACGGGATATTGCGGGACGTTGAAAAATCGCAGTGAGATTCCACGGAGTCGGAGCTGATGCCGATCACCTCGGTGCCCAGGTCCCGGAAGATGCGGTAGGTGTTACGGAAGGCGGCCGCCTCGATAGAGCACCCCGGCGTGCCGTCCCGGAGATAGAAATACAGCACCACATTGACCCTGCCGCGGAAGCCCTTGAGGCTTACCAGCCCCCCCCACTGGTCGGGGAGGGTGAAGTCCGGGGTGGCGTCCCCTACCTCAACCTTTTGGTTCTTTGCTGTGTCCATTTGCTTGAATTGTTGATAAATCGTCGAGGGGTTATCCGAGAAAACCGCAAGCGTTCAATTACTGCCATTTTACCGCTCTGCTGGCTCATTTTGGGTTACTTTGGAGCGGCGGTTGGCGATTTTATGCTTTATTCGCTGTTTTTCACCCGCTGACGATGTTTCTCTGGAGCCAGGTGACGATGATATCCAGCATCGACCGGTCGATATCCTTCTTGAGCAGCCGCTTGTACTCCAGCAGCGACGGCGTGCCGTAGTCCAGCCGCAGCAGGTGGGTCATGTTGGGGATGATGTGGTGTTCAACCTTTGTCTGGGCCAGCTCGGCAATCTTTACCACATCCTGCGGGTCGACCTGTAGGTCCTTCCCGCCGCTGATGGCCAGCACCGGGCAGTTCACGTTCCGCATGGTGTATACCGGGTCGTATTCCAGTACCTCGCGCAACCACTTGGCGTTCACCCGCTGCCCCTTATAGCGGAACGACGCTTTCTTGGTGCTCTTGATTTTCTGGAGTGCGACCGCCTGCGTCGTTTGCGGGTCGCCGAAGAGCCTGAAGCTGAACTTAATCATGCCCCGCTTGAGCCCGCTGCCCTGCGCGACGTCCTTCTTGAGGATGGCGGACTGTGCCAGCAGCACCTTCTCCAGCCGCTGCACTGTCGCGGCGATGAGTATAAGGCCGGCTATGGAGGTGTAGGTCAGTGATATCTTGGGCGCGATGTAACCCCCCTCGCTGTGTCCCAGAAGGAATATCAGGCCTTTACTGATGCTTTCGTGGGATGCAAGGTAATCGTATGCCGATTTCGCGTCCTGGACGAAGTCGTAGAATCCGGCATCCCAGTAGCTGCCGCCGCTCCTGCCAATGCCCCGCTTGTCGTACCTCAGGCTGGCTATGCCCTTGTCGCCGAGGTGGCGGGCGATGGTGTTGAAGGCGTTCAGCGGGAAGCCCCGTGCGTTCTCGTTCCTGTCGAGGGGACCCGATCCGTGTATCATCAGCACGCAGGGGAAGCTGCCCTCCGCCGACGGCAGGCACAGCGTCCCCGCCAGCTTCACCTCGCCCGACTTGAAGGATACTTCTCTCTCTATCATTCCTGGTTCAGTCTGTCCAGCAGGGACAGGATAAAGGCGTTCCCGGGGATATCCGCCATCGAGTCGCCGTGATGTTCATATCGCAGCATGCCGTTCCTGTCCACTACCATCAGCGCCGGCATGCGGCCCAGCTTCAGGAGCCTGGTCTGCTGGCGGTAAAGCCCGGCGACGGTGTGTTCGGGGTCGGCTATGCCCACGAACGGCATCTCGTTCTTATGCCACCAAGCTGCGAACTTTCTAGCACCCTCCGGCCCGACGGCTATCACTTCGGCCGACCTTCCGGTAAATTCCTGATAGTCTTGGCGCAACTGCGCCATGTGCCTGCGGCAGAGCGGTCACATGAAGCCCCGGTTGAACACCAGCACGACGTGTTTTTTACCTTTGTAGTCCGAGAGCTTCACCC
This sequence comes from uncultured Dehalococcoidales bacterium, assembly GCA_964448395.1. Lineage (GTDB taxonomy): Bacteria > Chloroflexota > Dehalococcoidia > E44-bin15 > E44-bin15 > CAYUWM01. The sequence continues at coordinate 19,322 of CAYUWM010000023.1, read as the reverse complement.
TGTGCCCATCGGCATCTGCCGCCTCGAAATCGGGGGCGGGTGCCGGTTTTGAATTAGCGTTCATTTGCATATCTCTCCTCACCGTTTCATGGATTCCGCGCTAGGACGATATCCACCGGCAATCCCCACATCAGCATCTCGGTCACATCCACGATGTCGAAACCGGCGTCCTCCAGCGATTTGCGCACGTATATCGGGCGGCAGTCGAAGTACGAGGGAAACACGCGGTGCGCCAGTTCGTAGAGCCAGATCGCCCACGGCTCCTTCTCATCCTCGCCGAGCGGCTTCCTGGCCAGGGATACCACGCACAGGCGACCCCCGCCCTTGAGCACCCGGCGGCATTGCTGCAGAACTTTGGGGATCTCCGGCGTGTCGAACAGCTCCAGCGTGAAGCTCATAAAGGCGGCATCGAAGAAGCCGTCCTTGTAAGGGAGGTAGGCTGCGTCTTCGCGCTGCAGTGCTACCCTCTGCGACATCCCTGCCTTCTCTACCCTGCCGGCGGTAATGCGCAGCATGCGGTCCGAGATGTCTATCCCGTACATCTTGCCCTTCTCGCCGACCGATTGGGCCATGGCGAGGACGGCGTGCCCGGTGCCGAACCCGATATCCAGCGCCGTCTCGCCGTCCTTGACGCCCAGCTTCTCCAGACCGGCATAGCGGTATGCCCGCTCGGAGCGTCCGGCTATCATGTCGTAGCAGCGGGACATGCGGTTGTAACTGTCTATGGCCTGCTCCTTGGATCGTTTTACCCTGCTTATCTCATTCTCCATCGTTATAACCCCGGTATCAAGCTGCTTTTTACTATGTGTTTCACCGTTCGACCTTACCGTAGAACAGCGTCTCGGTGAAGAAGGCGTAATAGTCCGGCAGGTTCAGTATGAAGTCCGGCGACTGCGGCTGGCACAGGCGCTGGAACTGTGTCCGGTCGTCGGCCGAGAGCTCGGACTCGGCCCCCGGCCAGCGCATATCGATCAATGCCTTTAGCGCCTCGCGCATCTCACCGCTGAGCGGTGACTGTGCCTCGCCGACGAAGGTTCGTCCCCGGATGTCGCTCAGCCCCGCGCGTCGCATGAACCCCGGCGCGCGCATGAAGTGCCGCTCCGGCCCCATGCCTGCGGTGAAGGGTGCGATGCCGGCTGACGTGGCATTAAGCCGTGCCTCCAGCAGGGGATACCCCGGCAGCAGCTGCTGGGACGACCAGACGAGGATTGCTACCGTGCCGCCGGGCTTCACCACCCGCGCCATCTCCTTGAGCGGCGGCAGGGGGTCGAACGACGCGTAGCCCACGCAGTTGGCGCTCCACGCCCAGTCGAAGACGTCGCTATCGAAAGGTAGCTTTTTAACGCTGCCTTCCTTGAAACAGGTTCGCTCTGCAATCCCGATCCTGTGGGTGAACTCCCTGGCGTGGGACAGGAACTGGGGGGCGAGGTCGAGCCCGGTGACGTGCCCCCCGGGGACGATCGCCTCCAGCAACAGCGGGACCTGGAGGCCGATGCCGCACCCGGCGTCCAGGCCGCGGCTGCCTGCGGGGAGCCGCAGCTCCTCTATGGCCGCCTCGATGATCGGCTCATGGAAGGGATTGGAGACGAGCAGCGCGCGTATGTAATCGTCCGTCTCGCTCACTCTGTCGGTCCTTTCGGTTCGTTGCGCTTGAATATAAAGGCAAAGGGTGATTTGATCTTCATAGTCGGAAGCAGGGCGGTTACGAATCCGGGCGCTATCATTGTGGGGATATTATATTACTTCGCCGAACGTGTGGCAATCCCGCCCCGCAGCGGCTGTCCCCTCTGGCGGGATTATAGCTTCAGTCGATAGACATTATATGCAGCCAGAAGAGCCCGCCCTTTACCTTCCAGTTCTGCAGCCCGGAGCGTTTCATCAAATCGCTTGCTTCTCGGGGAGTGTAGCAGGCCCTGATGTGTCCGGAGAGGGTGCCCAGCCAGGTCCGGCGGTAGTCGCGGATGTATAACCTGCCGCCGGGCTTGAGCACCCGCTGCACCTCGTCGAGCATTGCGACCGGGTTATCCAGCAGGTGCAGCGTGCTGAGGCAGACCACCATGTCGAAGGTGGCGTTCTCGAATGGCATATCCTCGGCGCTTCCCATCTCGAACGCCACCCTGCCGGCTACGCCGCTATCGGTGGCATTCTGGCGGGCCCGCTCCAGCACCGGCGGGGACAGCTCCAGGCCGGTGAACTGCGCGCCGGGCAGCATGCCGGCCAGCCTGATGGTGACCAGGCCGGAGCCGCTGCCCACGTCCAGCACCTTGCCATCGGTTACGCCCCAAGCCCTGGCGGCGGCGGCGAACTCTTCCACCACGTTCCGCATCCACCATCGGGACTCCCGATCGTAGTGTTCGGCTTCTTGAATACCCTTAAATACCCCGTGCTCGACGGGTATCCTGTCTCCCATTTTATCCTCCGTTATCGATATCTATTTGAAACAGCCCTTGGCCTTCTTGCCGGCCGCCGCCAGCGGGGCCACCGCCAGCCACAGGGTGAAGTTGATCAGCATCGACTGGACATAGCTTATCGTCGTCAACCCCAGATCGGGGGCGAACACGCCCCACAACAGCATCAGGAACAGCGCGCTGAGGAAGAAGCCGGGTACCGCCGCCAGTATTGTGAAGTAACCGAACATGTTGTCCCTCCTTTTATCGTTTTATATCCTTGATCTTCATATCTATCATGGCATCGACGCCGAAATGGGCCGCATCCCTGAGCTCTTGAAGCGCTTCGTGCTCCGTACCGCCGGCGCCGGCGATCAAGGGCGTCCAGACGATGAAGTAGCTGCGTGTCGCTTCATCGAACTCTATCTCGATGTCGTGGTTCCCTGAACTCATCAGCGCTCTTCCCGGTCACCGAATTCCTCTTCCAGTATGTCCGACACCTCTTTGCAGGCATGGGTGATGACCTCGCGGATGCGGGATACCTTTTCGGGGTCGAGCTGGCGGAAGCGGTTCTTTATCTGCCTGCGCAGCTTGCCGACCTCGATCATCACCTCGGCGATGTCCCCGATGTTCTTGGGGTTCCAGTGGCGCTTCATCTGGTCCCTGATCTCATCGGCGACGCCCTTGCGGTCTTCGAGGAACTTGTGCCCCTCGTCGGTTATGGAGTAGACTTTCTTCCCGTCCTGCTCGGCGCAGGTGGCGTACCCCATGTCCTCCAGCATCTGCAGGGTAGGGTAGACCGCCCCCGGGCTGGGCTTGTAGAAACCGAAGGAGAGGTCCTCCAGGGCGCGTATGACCTCGTAGCCGTAGCGCGGCTTGTCCTTAATGAGGCCGAGGATGACGTATTTGAGGTCCCCCTTGCCGAAGTGGGTGTAGCTGTAATCGTGACCGTAGCGGTCTTCGTGGGGACCGTGGAACACCCTGCGCTTCTCGAACATCTCTATCACTCCTCTTCAGACAGCTATCGACGTGTCTTGTAATATCACGATATATCTTGTTATATCATAATATTACTAAAGGGTTTTGTCAAGGGGTTATTAATGGTTCTGAAAAAATCGCTGACACTGATAGTGCGGCGTGCTCTAGATGCCGGGCTGTCGTCGTGGTGTTACCAATGTATGCTAGGCGCGGCCGGAAGCTCTCAGCCAGCGCCTGGCAAGGGAGCATCCGATGGCGGAGAGGGGGCAGTGCAGGCACCGGATGTAGCTGAGCCTGCATTTGATTTTCGTCTCGTTGCTGGTCTCGTATCGGCGTATGTCGTTTCTTAGTTTGCTGGTCATCGTCCTCATACCTCCTTCAACAGCAGTTCTGCCGCCTGCCGGACGCACCGGGTAAAGCCTTCGAGGGAGGTGTATACCTCGTTCGGCGGGACATTCACCCGTACAACGGCGGCGCCTGTATGGTGTATCGGCCCCTCGACCATGAGGTTGTCCGCCAGACCGAAGGGCTCCACGGTGAAGCCGTCGGGCGGGACGCGCCCGGCGTAGTCGCCGGCCACGTTGGTGTAGCCCAACACCGGCTTGCCGCAGCCGTGCATGTAGCCCATCTCTATCGCCGTGCCCACGTCCATGCTCGGCCCGCGGAAGGGGGTCAGGTTGGCGATCGCCAGGTCGCAGCTGTCCATCAGCTCTACCATCAGGTCGAATGTTTTATATCCCTGCGCCGCGGGCGAATCCAGCTGGAACAGGGGCTCGAAGTCGGCGTCCAGCGGAAAGACCCCCTCGAAGCCGTATTGGGCGCAGATGCGCTTCTTCTCCTCTCCGATCTCGATGGCGTTGGTGAAGAATACGTCCGGCCCGGCGAGGTAGGCACGCAGTGGCGCGGGTTTCGCTGGGTTTGTCAATTTATCTCAACCTCGATTCAGAACTATATTAATCTCTGAAAATAATGGAAAGAGGATACCGCAGTATCCTCTTTTTGTCAATATGAGATTGGAAGGGTTAATGCACAATCCGAGATTTTAAGCTACAGTATCTCCACCAGCCAGATCTCGAAGTTCAGGTCTTCCTTCGCCAGGGGGTGGTTGGCGTCTACCGTGACCCCCTCCTCGGAGACGTTGATCACGATCACCCTGGACACCTGGCCGTACATATCCTGAGTGTACAGTTCCTGGCCCACCTCGGGCTCCAGGCCCTCCTGGAGCTGGCTCCAGTTCAGCGTTACCACCATGTCTTCGCTCCACGGGCCGTAGGCTTCATCCGCCGGTATCTTCACGGTTGTGGATTCCCCCACGCTTAGCCCTATCACCGCCTGCTCGAATCCGACAAGCAGCTGCCCTGATCCGATGGTGAATTCCAGCGGTTCGACATGGCCGTACGACGCGTTGAGCGAGGAATCGACCTCGGTGCCGTCGTCCAGCGTGAGGATGTAGTCAACCTTGACGGTGTCGCCCTCTTTTGCCACCGCCGCGCCACCGCAGGCGGTCGCCAGCAGCGATACGGTAAGCAGCATCATCACTATAAGCAGGGGCGCAAATCTCTTTCTGTCTATCACTTCTTCTCCTTTCCCCACCCTGAGGCAGTACGGGCGGCGTTGCGCCCTGCGTGTCGAAGGGCATGAATCAAATTGAAACAAGGCTAATTATAACAAATGCAGCGGGAAGTGCAAACATGGCGCCTAGGGGATTCTTCACGGCCCGGCTGCGATTATGAGCGCTCAGGGAGGGAATGTCAATGTGTTGCTTAAGTCACAAATCAAAGGGCTTTTCCCAAACTTTACAGTCTATATACGCTGGATATTTTGTGTAAAAGGATCGAAGGTCGTATATGCAGTACCCAATAGCATAGCTTCAATCATATCTTCAGTTATGTGGAACTTATATGTTTGGTATGTAATCCACTTTAACTTATGGTCTGAAAAGACGTCGAAACTGATTATGAGATCCTTAGAATTTAACTCGTCCCAACATCTTTCTAGAATGATATCCTTTGATATAGTATCCTTGGGCAAAAGGATAAACGGGCACCAATCAGACTCAATTGCTTCTGTAAGCCACCTTCCTCTATCAGCTGCAAGTTGATAGTATTTAGGGTAATGTACATTCCACACTGGCTCAAATAGTTCTCTATTCCTTCCATTTTCTGTGACAGATTTGTCATCAAAAGTAAGTCGGACATAGTATATTTTACCTGGATTTGCCCCTGTATTTGTAAAGCTAACATGGAGGTGAACACTAGCTATCCACCAGTATCCGGTATCGCTGGAAATATCATACAACCGGATTGTTATGGCGCCTGTTGTTACTTTTAATCTAAATGGTGCCATATGTGAACGCCATATAGAGTATGCTGAAACAAGTAGAGCAATAACAGCAATTATGATAGGCATCCATGCATATGAAGTATTCGTTATGCCTTGGTCCATTATCTTGGTTCCATGTAAAGCACCTTGCTGACTATATATAAAAAATTGCATTATATCGTTTGTAAGGGTTCGAATACTCGAATCTCATCATCCTCAGCCGCGTAGAGGAAGACCCACATATTTAGTGCTTTGCGCAATGCCTGCGGGATACGGTCTCGGACTAAATAGTAGTAATGATAACAGTCAACCATTGATAGGCCGAGCCGCAACCCATCTGTTCCATCGTAGTATGATACTGTGCTAGATAGTGCCCTATCAAAGTTGTTGCGTAGAGTTTGTCCCGTGCCGGTTCCAAGGCCTTTGCATTCTATGTTCCACATAACATCTGCAGATTTAGCAATAATATCAGGGCCATGTGGTTTAAATATTTCATTTGTATATTTGCTGTTTAATGAATCCAACTCAATACTTAACTTCTTCTTCTGCTCTTCTACAGATAAGCCCTGTCCTCTGGGTATAGAAATAGCCTGCATATTATAGCCTTCCCTATGTAGCCATTTTACGGTTGCTATGATTACATCAATTTCTGGTACATACATATATAGTTAGTTATCCCTCTATGCTTCCTATATCTCCTGGCGGTTCTCCAGCGCGCGGGTGAGCGTCACGTCATCGGCATACTCCAGGTCGGCGCCGAAGGGCAGCCCCCGCGCCAGCCGGGTGACCCTCACCCCCAGCGGGCTGATGAGCTTGTGCAGGTACATTGCGGTGGCCTCCCCCTCCAGGTTGGGGTTGGTGGCCAGTATCACCTCGCTAACCGCGTCGCCCTTGAGCCGGTCCAGCAGCTCCTTCATCTTGAGGTCGTCAGGACCGATGCCGTCGGCGGGGGAGATGGCGCCGTGCAGAACGTGGTACAGCCCGCGGTAGCTTCCGGTGCGCTCCAGCGGCAGGATGTCCAGTGGCTCGGCGACGACGCATATCTGGGAGCGGTCGCGCCGGTCGTTGCGGCAGATGAGGCACGGGTCGGAGTCGGTGATGTTCTGGCAGGTGGAACAGAGGACGATCTTGTCCTTGATGGCGAGGATGGCCTCGGCGAGGGCGCGTGCCTCCTCCTCGGGCATCCGTATGAGGTAATAGGTGAGCCGCTGGGCGGTCTTGGGGCCGATGCCCGGCAGCTTGTGGAACTCGTCGATGAGCTGCATCACCGGCCGGGCGGCGGGAACGAAATCGGAATTCAAATAAACCTCCGCGCTATGTCAGTCCGGGGAGCTTCAACCCTGCGGTCACCTCGCCGAGACGGCTCTGTGCCAGCTCCTGCGATTTCTTCATCGCCTCGCTGACCGCGGCGAGCACCATGTCCTCCAGCATCTCCACGTCCTCCACCGCCTCCGGCGCTATCTTCACCGACTGCACCACCTGGCTGCCGCTGACCACCACCGTCACCGCGCCGCCGCCGGCGCTCGCCTCCACCATCTCCTTCTCCAGCTCCCTCTGCACCTTCTCCATCTTCTCCTGAAGCTGCTGTGCCTGACGCATTATCTTATTCATGCGGTATCTCCTCCTCGTCGTCGATGATGGTCGCCCCCATCTTGAGGGCGGCGTCCACCACATGCCCCCGCTGCCTGGACTCGCGCTTGATTATCTGGCAGCGTATCTTGTAAGGCTTGCCGAATATCTCCAGCACCTTGGCCTCCACCATGGTGCGGTACTTGGGGTCCTCTATCTTCTCCTTGTGGAAGTCGTAGTAGAAGCCGAGGACGATGGTATCGCCCTTGACATCTATCGGCTCGCAGGCGCTGCGCAGCAGGGCGTCAAGGTTGCCCCGCGAGCCCATGCCCTTGGCGGCGGCCACCACCTCCTTCCACCGCCCCCGTATGCCTTCCATCTCCGAGGACGCCGCGGCTGCGGCAGGGGCGGGCGATATGTCCTCTTCGACCTTCTCGTCCACCGGCGCTTCTGCCTCGGCAGGTTCGGGGAGACTGTCGGGTTCCGCGACCTTCTCGGTCGCCGTCTCTTCGGCCTCAGCGGGTTCGGGGGGGCGGATGGGTTCTTCCGATCTATCTTCCGCCGGTGCCTTGACCTCAGCAGGCGCTTCTTTTACCTCCTCCGCTTTGGCCTTCGGTTCGGCCTTGGCCGGCTGTGCAGGGGTGACGGGTTTCCTCTCCATCGTGGGGGAGGGCTGCGCGGTTGCCGCCTGCCTCTCCTGCGGCGGCTCGGTGGCCCGCTCCAGCTTCTCCAGCGTGGCCGAACGGTCGGAGGGCAGGGCGCACTCCACCAGCGCCAGCTCCAGGGGCAGCGGCGAGAAACCGTCGAACTCCATCTCCACCGTGCGGAACAGCCGCACCGCGTTGGAGATCTGGGGCATTGACGCCCTCTCCGCCAGCTCCCGCATCTCGGGGAGCGCCTCCGCGGGGAGCTCGGTGGCCTCGTCGGCGCCGGCCTTTATCAGCAGCAGCCCCCGCAGGTACTCCACCAGCTCGCGGTTGAACTGCCTCAAATCGATACCGTCCTGATTAACGCTGTTGATGGTGTGCAGCCCGGCGGGTATATCGCCGATAACGATGTGCTTCACCAGCTCGCGGGCGCGCACGTCCTCGGTGATTCCCAGTATCGCCCGCACCTGGTTCAGCGATATCTCGTTGCCGTACTGCGCCGACAGCTGCTCCAGCAGGTTGATGGCGTCGCGCATGGAGCCGGTGGCGCTGCGGGCGATAAGCCGCAGCGAGGCATCGTCGATCTTGATGCCTTCGCCCCCGGCGATGGTGGACAGCCGGGACACCGTTGCGTCCAGCGGGATGCGCCTGAAATCGAAGCGCTGGCAGCGGGACAGTATCGTGAGCGGCACCTTGTGGGCCTCGGTGGTGGCCAGCACGAACATCACCTGGGGCGGCGGCTCCTCCAGCGTCTTGAGCAGGGCGTTGGCGGCGGGCTCGGTGAGCATGTGCACCTCGTCGATGATGTACACCTTGTATCTGGCGGTGGCGGGGGAGAAGCGCACCCGCTCCCTGAGCTCGCGTATCTCGTCGATGCCGCGGTTGGAGGCGGCGTCGATCTCCATAACATCCATGGCGCGGCCACCGGTGATCTCCTGGCACAGGGTGCACTGGTTGCACGGCTCGCCGTCGCCGCCATCCATGCAGTTCACCGCCTTGGCCAGTATGCGCCCACTGCTGGTCTTGCCGGTGCCGCGGGGGCCGCAGAACAGGTAGGCGTGGGCCACCCGCCCCATCTTGAGGGCGTTGAGCAG
>CAYUWM010000023.1:5546-10225 GCA_964448395.1 uncultured Dehalococcoidales bacterium | reverse complement strand
TCGACTGAGGTTGATGTAAATATTGTATCACGGTTCTATAATCCACGATATACCGGGTATTTCTCGTCGCTGTCCTTCGCGGCCTCGATCAGCCGGTCCACCGCCTGCAGCATCCGCTCCTTGTCCAGCGAGGGCTTGCCGTCTATGCCCCACATGTAGCGGTTGGCGATGTGGTCGCTGACCACGAAGTCGGAGGACACCTCCAGCTCGGCTATCAGCAGCCGCACCTCCGCAAGCAGCCCCATCGTCGTCTGCAGGGTGAACTCGCCGCGCTCGTATCGCTCGGCCAGTGGGGTATCCGGCGCCACGAACAGGGTGCGTAGGCGGATGAAGTGCGGGTTGACCTCGTTGAGCACATGCGCCGTGCCGCGGGCGTGCTGCTCCCACATCTCCTGCCCGCCGAGGCCGGGCATGATGTACTCCGAGAGCTCGAAGCCGGCCTCCAGTGCCTTCTTCCCGCCGCGTATCATCTCATCGGGCGTGGCGCCCTTCTGGATTATCTCCAGCAGCTCGGCGTCGCCGGTCTCCAGCCCCACGTGGAGCCGGGTGAGGCCGGCATCCCGCAGCAGCCGCAGGTCCTCCATGCTCTTCTTCACCAGCGTCTTGGCGCGGGCGTAGCTGGTCACCCGCTCGATGGTGGGGAAGGTCTCATACAGGAATCTGACGATCTCGGCCAGTTCCTCCGATTTCATGATCACGCTGTTGGAGTCGGCGATGAACACGTTCTTCACCTCGCCCTCGCTGAGCCACAGCACGCCGTTGGCGCGCGCCACCTGGTCAACGCGGTCGCCGTGGCCGTTGGCCCAGGCCCACTCCTTTATCGCATCCACGTGCGCCTTCATGGAGCGGATGTCGTTCTTGACCTCCTCAACCGGCCGGATCTCCAGCTTCTGCCCGCGGTACATGCAGCAGAACTCGCAGCGGTTCCACGAACAGTTGCGGGTCACCCGCACCAGCAGGCTGTAGGCCTCGGTGGGGGGGCGGTAGGGGGGCTGCTCATAGTAGATTTCCATCGCTCAGTTCCTTTAATACCTGCTCCTCGATGGCCCTCATCCGCGCCGCCGACGCATCGTCACCGTGGTCGTGGCCCAGCAGGTGCAGCACGCCGTGGGTCACCAGCAGCGCCAGCTCCCGCCCGACGGGGTGCCCGTGTTCCTGCGCCTGCAGCTCCGCCCGCGGGTACGATACCAGCACCTCGCCGAGGCGTGAGACATCGTCCGGCGGCGTCACGAAGGGGGTCGCATCCGCTTCTTCACTCAGGGCGAAGGCGAGGACATCGGTGTCATCGTCCTCTCCCCTGTATTCCTTGTTTAGTCGGCGGATCGTGTCGGCGTCGGTTATCACCACGCCCAGCTCGACGGGGGAATCGACCTGCTCCATGTCCAGCGTTCTCTGAACCACCCGCCGCAGCCACCCCTCGTCGAGGCCCCGCTGCAGGGGCACGTCTATCTTGACATAAAGCTCGCAACCGACCATCGAGATATCGCCATCCACTGTCGGAATCATAGCACAGGGGGTGTGTTTGTTCAATGACGTGCGCTTGACGCCCAGCTATGCAAGGCGGTATCATCCTCATAGGAAATGAACTTTATCGATAAGCTGCTGGAGGCATCCCGGACCAACAACAGCCTGCTGTGCGTCGGCCTGGACCCCGACCCGGAGCTGATGCCGTCGGGCATGAGCATTTTGGACTTCAACAAGGCCATCGTGGAGGCCACCGCCGACCTGGTGTGCGCCTACAAGCCCAACCTGGCTTTCTACGAGGCGATGGGCGAGGACGGGTTCAAGACGCTGGAGGGCACGGTGGCCTGCATCCCCGACACGATACCGGTGATCGGAGACGCCAAGCGCGGGGACATCGGCAGCACGGCCAGGGCCTACGCCAAGTCGCTGTTCGAGATGTTCGGCTTCGACGCGGCCACGGTAAACCCGCTGATGGGCTTCGACTCGCTGGAGCCGTTCATCGACTACGCCGATAAGGGGGTGTTCGTGCTGTGCCGCACCTCCAACCCGGGCTCGGCGGACCTGCAGGAGCAGCTGCTGGCCAACGGGCCGCTGTTCGAGATCATCGCCATGCGCGCCCGCGAGTGGAACAAGAACGGCAACATCGGCCTGGTGGTCGGCGCCACCTACCCCGACGAGGTGAGCCGGGTGCGCCAGCTGTGCCCCGACATGCCGCTGCTGATCCCCGGCGTGGGCAAGCAGGGCGGCGACCTGGCCAGCGCGGTGCGCTACGGGGTCGATTCGAAAGGGCAGAAGGCGATCATCAACTCGTCGCGGCAGATAACCTACGCATCGCAGGGCGCGGACTTCGCCGAGGCGGCGCGTGAGGCGGCGTTGGGCCTGCGCGACGAGATCAACCGTTACCGTAAGGACGTGTAGCGGTGGACATAGGCATCGGCGACGTGGTGCGGCTGAAGAAGGCGCACCCCTGCGGCGGCGATGAGTGGGCGGTCACGCGTGTCGGCGCCGACATCGGCATCCAGTGCCTCACCTGCGGACGGCGGGTGATGCTGGAGCGCGGCACGTTCGAGCGGCGGGTGAAGGATGTCGTGTCGCGGGGCACCGCCGTCGAATCGACTGAGGAGGAAGGGTGACATGGGAGACAAGGACTACAGCATACTGGACGCCATCGGCCACACGCCCATCGTGCGGATCGGGAACGTGTACGCCAAGCTGGAGGGGGTGAACCCCAGCGGCAGCATCAAGGACCGGGTCGCCCTGGAGATCGTCGAGGACGCCGAGCGCAGGGGCGAGCTGAAGAAGGGCTACACCATCGTGGAAGCCTCCAGCGGCAACACCGGCATCTCGCTGTCGATGGTGGCCATGGCCAAGGGCTACCACATGGTGGTCGTCATGCCGGAGAACATGAGCGAGGAGCGCAAGCAGATGATACGGGCCTACGGCGCCGAGGTGGTGCTCACCTCCAAGAGCGGCAGCCTGAAGGAGGCCATCGACCGGGCGGAGGAGATCGCGGGCAAGCCGCGGCACTTCATCGCGCGGCAGTTCAGCAATCCGGCCAACATCAGGGCGCAGGAGAAGACCGGCGAGGAGATACTGGAGCAGATCGGCCTGGTGGACGCCATCGTGGCCGGCGTGGGCACCGGCGGCACTCTGATGGGCGTGTCCAACGTCATGCGCCGGGTGAACCCCGACGTCCACGTCATCGCCGTGGAGCCGGAGGAGGCCGCCGTGATGTTCGGCGGCAGCGACGTGAGCATCGAGGAGCACCAGATACAGGGCATCGGCGACGGCTTCATCCCCAAGATCGTGGACATGTCGAGAGTAGATAAAGTCTATACCGTGGGCAGCAGGGAGGCGGTGGACATGGCGCGCAGGCTGTGCCACAAGAACGGGCTGATGGTGGGGATAAGCTCCGGGGCCAACATGCTGATTGCGCAGCGCGTGGCGAAGAAGTACGGCAAGGTGGTCACCGTCCTCCCCGACCGCGGGGAGCGCTACCTGAGCATGGATTTGTTCAAGTATTAGGGGGTTCGTGATTATTGGGGGGCACTGTGTCGACTGCAAATGACACCCGATCGCCTGTGATTCGTTCATCCACATAGCATTTGACACGCCGTCGCATTATGATGTAATGTATACGTATGGAAGTATGTACGTCTGGGAGGATGCGGTATGACACGTAAGATGACGGTGGTGTTCCACGATGAAGACCTGTACACCGACCTGAAGGTCGAGGCGGTGCGCAGGCACATGGCGGCGAGCGATATAGTGGCGGACGCGGTGCGCGAGTGGATGGAGAGCCGTGAGGATGCGGAGCTGCTGCCGGTGATAGAAGGCGCGCGCGACGAGTGGAGGCGCAAGGGCGGACGTCCGTGGCAAGAGGTGGAGGCGGGTATGGAAGAGGCGGTGAGCCGCCGGGAACCGGGCGCCGGGCGATAAGTTGTACCGCATCGAGGTGTCGCCGGCGGCCGAGCGCGACCTGGGCAGATTGAAGGACCACCTGCGCAGGCGGGACTTCGAGCGGCTGCGTGCCGCTATCGGTGGGCTGTCAGAGGAGCCGCGCCCCCGCGGGGTCAGGAAGATCAAAGGTGCCGAGAGGGCTTACCGCATTAGGGCGGGCGATTACAGGGTGGTGTACGAGGTTTATGAAGACCAGAAGCTGGTTCTGATACTGCACGCGGGGCGCCGCAAAGAGACGACATATAAACGTTAGGGGGCGATATGGCTGAACTGAAGGACTACAGCGGGCCGTTCATCCGGGACATCAAGTTCGAGGACCTGTCCAAGGAGACGCTGGCCAAGCTGCTGCGGGCGTACTGCAAGGAGCTGCTGACCATGGACGCATACTGGCAGACCCAGATGCGCAAGCGCATGGGCGAGGAGGTTGAACGGCAGTGCACGCTGGAGAACTGGGCGCGCATCGGCAAGCACGAGTTGAAGTGGACCATGGACGCGCTGGGCATCACCGACAACGACATGGAGGCCTACGTGAAGACGAACCAGTTCCTGCCGTCGTTCGCGCAGGGGATTTTCGACTACGACTGGGAGCTGGTGGATAAGGAGCACGCTATCCTCACCGTGAAGCGCTGCATAGCCTTCACCGCGCTGCGGGAGAGCGACCCCGACCGGCTCAACTGGACCTGCACCACCTTCGAGCAGGGGGGCATGGACGCCTACACCGCGGCGTTCAACCCCCGCATCAAGGCGCGGCCGCT
>CAYUWM010000023.1:0-5446 GCA_964448395.1 uncultured Dehalococcoidales bacterium | reverse complement strand
CCGTGCCTGGCCACCGGCTTCGGCGACAAGGCGGTGCGCTTCGCCGCCGGGACCGCCCCGAGCATCGACTGCATCCTGCGGGGGTTGAGGGCGCTGAACCCGCGGGTGAGGATGGTGATAGATGTCGGGGGGCATACCCTCAGGGTTTCCAATACCACGGATGACGGGGAGCTGAACCAGACCGCCTTCATCGAGGAGTGCGCCGCCGCCACCGGGATGTTCATCGAGACGATAGCCAGGGTGCTGGAATTCCCTCTGGAGCAGCTGTCCGCCGCTGCGCTTACCTCGGAGCATCCCATACCCATAACCAATACCTGTGTGGTGTTCGCCGAGAGCGAGGTGGTATCGTACATCAACGAGGGGTACAGCCGGCACGATGTGTTCGCCGGCGTCGTGATGGGGGTAGTGGCCAAGATATCGAGCGTGGCGCGGAGGATCGATCTCATCCCCGAGGTGGCGATGGTCGGCGGGGTGGCCAGGAACCCGGTGGTGAGGAATGAGGTGGAGAGCCATCTGGGGCTCACCTTCGCCGACCTGGGCGGGGTCGACCCGCAGGTCGTTGCCGCCTTCGGCGCCGCGCTGCTGGCAGGGGAAGGCTATCTCGCCGGCACGAAGCAGGGGAGGGGTGGAGGATGATCGTTGCCGGGTGCGATGTCGGGGCGCTGAGCTCCAAGGCGGTGGTCATCGATGACGGGAGCATCCGCGGCTACGAGATAATACCGGTGCGCCCCGACGCAGTGCAGTCGGCCACCGAGGTGATGGATCTCCTGCTGGGGAACCTCGGCCTGTCGTACGGCGACATCGACCGCTGCGTGAGCACCGGGTACGGGCGCGGCGTCGTGCCCTTCGCCCAGGATGATGTCAGCGAGGTGTCGTGCCACGGCAGGGGCGCCCACTGGCTGGTGCCCAGCGTGAGGACCATCATCGACGGCGGCGGGCAGGACTGCAAGGTGCTGAGCGTGAACGATAAGGGGCTGCTGAAGGATTTCCTCATGACCGGCAAGTGCGCCGCTGGCACCGGGAGGTCAATGGAGATCATGGCCCGGAGCCTGGGCGTGGATATATCGGAGATCGGCCCGCTCTCGCTGCGCGCCACCAGCCCGGCAGCCCTGGATAAGCCCTGCTCCGTCATGACCGAGATCGGGGTCAAGCGCCTGGTGGTGGAAGGGGTGGATGCCGCGGACATCGCCGCGGGGATAACCCGGAGCATAGCCCGGCATGTGAAGCAGATGCTCTCCTGGCTCGACTACGAGGAGGAAATCGCCGTCAGCGGAGGCATCGCCAAGAACATCGGGGTGGTGAAGCAGCTCGAAGGGATGCTGGGCACGCGGTTCGTGGAGCTGCCGGCGGACCCCCAGCTGATGGGGGCCATCGGCGCCGCCGTCTTCGCCGCCGACCAGCTGGCGGGCATCGGTTAGCGCGGTGGCACCGGTCGCGCCACCAGCGTTAAAATACTGCTGCACTTGACATAGTTGAGTATTTAGATATATGCTGTAGCCGAAAATGAAGTCTGGCAGGGTTAGCAAGTACAGCGTCTTCTTCACCGCCGTGGTGCTGGCCTTCGCCGTTCTCCTCGGATTGCTGGCCATACAGCCCGCGCTGGCCCACATCATCTTCCAGGACGACTTCGAGGACGGCGTCATCGACCCTTCCAGGTGGACGGTCAGCGCGCCCAACGGCACCACCATCGAGGAGACCGGCGGCGTGCTGCACATCATCCGCCCCGACTCGCCTGATTGCCAGATAACCTCGGTGGATACCTTCGACGGCAACTTCACCGTCGAGGCCAGCATGCGGCTGCTGCGGGCGAACTGGAGCGTTGAATATGATGAGTCGCACCACGGCATCGCGCTGTGGAACGCGTCAAACTGCGGGGTCACCTTCGGCTTCTACCACGGTGCGACCAATGGCACATGGAGTAAGTTCTATTACGCCCGTGAGGAAACCAACTCAGGCACATTCTATTATGGCTCCAACTTCTCGTACAATACCACCTATCTCCTGACGATGGAGAAGGTGGGCGACCGGCTGAACATGTCAGTCAACGGCTCGCTGGAGTTCACCGAGAACCTCAGCTTCGTGGATGGCCCGTTACACATCAGCATCCCCGGGTACCGCGAGTGGATGGGGGGTGAGAAGCTCACCGAGTCGGAGACGGAGTGGATAAACGTCAACGCCAGCTACCCCACGCCGTCGCCAACGGCTACGCCCAGCGCCACGGCTACGCCGTCGCCATCGCCCACGCCCACGCCGTCGATCACGCCGGATCCCGTCTGCGTGTTCCTCAACTGGGGCTTCGAGACCGGCAACTTCAGCGGCTGGACAACGGTGACCGGCAACGTCAGCGGCACCAACTTCAGCGAGCTGACGCCGTGGAATGTAAACACCTCGGGAGGGGGCTGGTTTGGTAACGGCTTCCCGCTGGGGGGCACGTTCTACGCCCAGAACGGCTTCGACGGCAGCGCCGGCCTGTTCTACGATATCTATCAGGAGGTGGCGATACCGGCTACTGCCAACACCGCCGTGCTGTTCTGGTACGACCGCATATCATGGGTGATGGTGCCCTATGGAGCTACTTTGCCCCGGTTGTATAATGTATCGATTCAGCCTTCGGGCGGCGGCGCACCGCTGGCCACGCTTTTTAATATGACGCTCCACCCGCTTACGAACTCAACGAATAACGCCAGCTACTGGAGGCACGGCGTCGATCTCCTGGCTGTGGCTCCAGCGATCTCCGGCACCACGGTAAGAATAAACTGGCACGAGTTCATCCCGGAGGACTACACCGGCCCGGCGCAGTTCGATTTAGATAACGTGTGTCTGCAGTTTAACGTTACCGCGCCCACGCCTACGCCTTCACCAACACCATTGCTGCCCGATCTAACCATTACTGACATAAGCCCCGACCCGATACACGGGTTCGTTAACTGGCCGATCAACTTCAATGTCACCGTGGAGAACTGGGGTAACAGCGACTCCAGCGGGTTTTGGTTGGACGTGTACGGTGACCTACCGTTTCCACCGATACCCTACTGGAGTGGGAATGACTCCATCTGGGTACCATCCCTAGGTATAGGGGCAACCACCACCATAGACTTCCCCACGCTATCTATGCCTCCTATCAACTACTCCGACCCCGGCAACTACAGCCTGTGGGCGCAGGTTGATACGAAACGGGATGTGACTGAATCCAAGGACTGGAACAATATCTACGGGCCGGTCCCGGTTATAATAGACCCCCTGCCGGACCTGGAGGTGTGGGAGAAGTGGGAGGAATGGGTGGTGCCCAACGTAAGCTACACAGTTCACTACGTGATCGGCAATGATGGTGGCGTGAACGCTTCAGCCGGGCACAACGCATCCCTATATGTGGACGGCGTTTTGGTGGAGACACAAACGGTGCCGAAGGAGTTGCCTCCGTGGGGCCCTCCCTGGGATATGTGGTATGAGGGAAAGTTCAACACCACTGTCAACTGGAGCGGGCCGTACGACAACATCACCGTCTGTGCTGACGAGTTCGACGAGGTGATGGAGGAGTGGGAGCACAACAACTGCGAAGACAACACGTGGCCGCGCCTGCCCGACCTGGTGGTGTGGGACAAGTGGGAGGAGTGGATAGTCCCCGGCGAGAGCTATATAGTTCACTACCAGATAAGGAACATGGGCCCCGGTAACGCCTCAGCAGGCCATAATACCTCGCTGTATATAGACGGCGTCCCGATAGAGACTCAGGAGGTGCCGGTGTCGCTGGCTTACTGGTACATTTCCGCGGACTCATATTCAGGCCAGTTCAACACCACGGTAGGTTTTACTGGCTCATACGACAACGTGACGGTGTGCGCCGACGAGTTCGACGAGGTTGTGGAGGAGTATGAGGGTAACAACTGCTACTTTAATATTTGGACAGCGGTTCCCACACCCACACCAACGGCAACAGCTACAGGTACCAGCACACTCGGCCCGACGGCCACGCCCACATGGACACCTAAACCTACTAGGCCGCCCGGCGGCGGGGGTGGAGGCGGTGGCGGTGGAGGTGGCGGCGGTGGTGGCGGCGGGGCGCTGCCCGGCCTGATGGTGGACGCGGTGGACAGGTCCAAGTCGTGCACCATCGACAGCGACGGCATAGTGGGCGAGGACTTCGAGGTCACCTCCAGGGACGGTTGCGTGGTTATCCGCCTGTCGGAGGGGACGGAGGCGCTGGGCGCCGACGGCTACCGGCTGCGCTATGTAGACGTGACACCGGTGGAGCCGCTGCCGGACCCTCCCGAGGGCTACTACGTGCTGGCCGCCTTCGATTTCGAGCCGGATGGCGCCATCTTCAGCCAGGCGCTGCAGGCGACGCTGTGCTTCGACCCCGTCGATATACCCGACGGGATGAGCGCGGAGAACATAGTCATCGCCGTGCTGGATGAGGAAACCGGCGAGTGGAGCTTTATCGGCGGCACGGTGGACACCGAGAACAATACCATAACCTTCGACCTCTACCACTTCACCATTTACGGGGTGCTGGCGGCACCCGCCGTGCCCACGGCGACGCCTTCTCCTACCAAGACCCCCAAGCCGACGGTGACGCCTAAACCTGAGGAGGGCGGCGGCCTGAGCACGGGCGCGCTGATCGGGATAAGCGTAGCGGCGGGTATTCTACTGGGGCTGATAGTCGGGGCGTTCGTGTGGTGGCGGCGCAGGGCGCGAAAACAGGCTGCCGAGCCTGTAGAGTGATGCCCCATCGCTGACCGTTAGCTGGAAACTAGACCTCTTCCAGGCTGTTCACCGTGTTCTGTATCAGCTCTGACAGGGCGGGGTGGATGTGGATGCCGTCGTTTATCTCCTCGATGTTGCCCCCGGAGGTCATGGCGTTCACCACCTCCTGGATGAGCGTGGGGGCGAAGGGGCCGATGATGTGGAACCCCAGTATCTTCATGCTCTCTTTGTTCACTATCGCCTTGGCGAACCCCTCCCGCTCCATCATCGCCTCCCCCTTGGCGACGTCGATATACGGTATCTTCGCCACCAGGATATCGTGGTCCTGCCGCGCCTGCTCCTCGGTGAGCCCCACCGCCGCGATCTGGGGGTGGGAGTAGACGGCGTGGGGTACGGCATTGTAGCTCATCTTCAGGCCGGCGTCTTGGAGCAGGTTCTCCGCCGCGATGAGCGCCTCCTGGTTGGCCACGTGGGTGAACATCTGCCGGCCGTTGGCGTCGCCCACCGCGTAGACGTTCTTCACACTGGTCTCCAGCCTCTCGTTGACCTGGATGAAGCCCCGCTTGTCGAGCTCGATGCCGGCGTTCTCCACCTTGAGTAGGTCGGCGTTGGACCGGCGACCCACAGCGATCAGTATGCGGTCGGCGGCGAAGTCCTTGCTCTCGCCGCTGACGCTGTCCTTAACCGTGACCCTGACCTTGCCGCCCTCGGTTTTTATCTCCTGCGCCTGGGAATTGAGGTG
>CAYUWM010000022.1:0-24210 GCA_964448395.1 uncultured Dehalococcoidales bacterium | reverse complement strand
GAAAATACCGGGAAGACTCTAACTGCTGTTGGCCTATAAATCGGGGTAAGGTCACAATGAACAGTAACTCCTAACAATCGCACATCGGACAATAGCCATGTGTCACAAGCGTACACCTGCGGGCTGCGGTTATTAATAGGCGGCTAGTCACTACGCCGGGGTATTTCCAAGAATCAGATCACAGGGTTCCAGCGCTGCTGTAAAACTACACAAGCACTCTCCCTTTACAATCAGGATAGTGTGTACATATAAATACTTTCCTGCCAGCCTGTGTCCCTTTCCTAACTGTCCGCAGAACTGTTTCAGCCCCACATAAAGGGCACTTAACATCATTATTGACAGGCTTGGGTTTTAGGCGTATTAGGCTCCATCCCCCCCAAATGAATAAGGCACATACAATGCTGTTAATAATTAGAGCGAATGTAGCAAATTCCCATACTAATACAAAAGCTAAATTAGCTAATAGACCACCAAAGCCCCATATAAAAAGAATCCAACCGATTATTTTCTTCCACATAGTTCACCGCTTGCCTATATATCTCTACAGACAATCATATACTTCGTGCTTAGATGCCTCAAGCGTACATCCGCGGGCTGCGGTTGTCAAGGCTCGTTGCAATCCGCCGCTCGAATAGATACCATGTAATAGTAGATAATCGATTTCGAAGGAGCTGATATAGATATGCGACTAGCGCTCGACGGCATAAAGATAATGAACATGTGCTGGATCGGCCCCGGCGCGTTCTGCACCGAGATGCTGAGCGACCTCGGCGCCGACGTTATCCGGATATCCGACGTCAATCAGCAGGACGGCGCGCTGGCGATGATGGTGTTCCGGGAGTGGCCCGGCCTGCGCAACTGCCGCACCTTCGGCGTCAACCTCAAGACGGAAGCCGGCAAGGAGGCCTTCATGGACCTGGCCAGGAGCGCCGACGTGATGATGGAGGGGTTCCGCCCGGGGGTGGTCAAGCGGCTGGGCATCGACTACGACACCCTCAAGCAGGTCAACCCCCGGCTGGTGTACGTGTCGCTGTCGGGGTACGGGCAGGATGGCCCCTACCGCGACATGGTGGGTCACGAGCTGAACTACATAGCCATAAGCGGCCTGCTGGACCTGACCGGGCCCAGGGGCGGCAAGCCGGCCATACCGGGCACGGTGGTCGCCGACTGGTCCGGGGGCCTGTCCGCCGGCGTCGGCATACTGGCGGCGCTGCTGGCGCGGGAGCGCACGGGCAAGGGGCAGTTCCTGGACGTCTCCATCACCGACGCCATCACCGAGGTGACGTCGGTGCAGACGAACCCGTATCTATATAAGCATGGAACAGTCCCCAAGAGGGGCGAGACCATCTGGAACGGCAAGTACCCCTGGTACAGCGTGTACGAGACCAGGGACGGGAAGTACATAGCGATTGCGACGCTGGAGCCCAAGTTCTTCGCCAACCTGTGCCGTCTGCTCGACTGCGAGCATTTCGTGCCGTACCAGTTCGACGAGGGCGAGAAGCGGGACGAGATGGCCCGGTTCTTCACCGACAAGTTCCTCTCCCGGACGCGGGACGAGTGGGTGGAGCTGCTGATGTACGCCGAGACGTGCTTCGCGCCGGTGCTGGGCATCGACGAGGTGGAGAACGACCCGCAGCTCATCGCGCGGGGTATGCTGCTGGAGTCCGAGCATCCCACCGCCGGACGCCTCAAGCAGATCGGCTCCATGCACAAGCTGTCCGATTCGCCGGTGGAGGTGCGGAACTGGGTCACCAGCTTCGGGCAGCACACCGATGAGGTCCTGCGCGAGATAGGCTACGCCGACGACCGCATCCGCAAGCTGCGGGACATGGGTGCGGTGGGGTGACGGGGCATTACGGGTACACGCACTGATAGCCGTCATCGCCGTGTGCCGCAAGCGTACACCTGCGGGCTGCGGTTGTCAACAAGGGGTATATTAGCCAGCGATGGAGTGAATGTGATTTATGCAGTTCCTCACTATCCAGACATCATATAAAGAATATTAGCACCTAAGAATAACAAGGCAAAGGTCAAGCTTATGATGATAAAAGCGACACTGGCCCAGGCTACTTGTAACCTTACTTGTATTGGGTCTCTTCTAAATATGACTTGTGATACACTTATGATAATACCTATTGAACACGAAATCGTTCCAGTGTACATCCAGAACCTGTAGTGTAAGATTGAGTCTGACCAGTACATACCGAATCCACCGATTTCTTTAGTAAGGTACAAGACAAGTATATTAAGAGGAAGACTGACCAGACCGAGAGCTAGAGCGAGAAAAGTGCGGTCTCTAAGTCGTTCATATTCGGTACTTTCATTGGTTAAGTCCAGATTATAAACATGTAAAACTGACTTGACTAATTTAGACACTCTAACCCCTCCCCTTCTACCTCATGTGCCGCAAGCGTACATCTGCGGGCTGCGCCTGTCAACAACGGTGGCTACTCCTCGCCGGGTTCGTCGGGAGGTTGCGACTTCCTAGACTTCCCAGACTTCCCACTTAGAATCATTTCTAAGCCTAAGACCAAGAGCACTGCGCAAATAATACCTAAGCATATAATACCTGCAAGCGAATCATTATCTTTCACACTCCATGTACTACTTACATATAAAACCCAGGTATAAGGTATCATTAAGAGCCCAATAATAAGAAAAACCACGCCAACTTTGGTCTTTGTAGATGACTTTCTTTTTGGAGGTGTTGGTCCACTCATCGCTCTACCTCATGTGCCGCAAGCGTACAACGGTGGGCTGCGCCTGTCAAGCCTCGCTCTCGGTCAATTCTCATTGACACCGCCATTCGGAATAGGATAAACTCATCTTGGTGATTTCGTTCACAATCCCAAAGGGGGAGTAGATATGCCCAGCAAGAGCAAGAAGGAATGGCAGGAGAACACACTCAACAAGGCGCTGCAGAAGGCGCCCGAGCGACAGGAGCGCTTCGAGTTCACCTCCGGCACCGGGATCGAGCCGATGTACGCCCCGGAGGACATCGCCGGGCGCGACTATAACGATGCCGTAGGCTACGCCGGGGAGTACCCCTTCACCCGCGGCATCCAGCCCACCATGTACCGCGGGCGGCTGTGGACCATGCGCCAGTACGCCGGCTTCGCGTCGGCGGAGGAGTCCAACCAGCGCTACCGCTACCTGCTGGAGCAGGGGCAGACCGGCCTCAGCATCGCTTTCGATTTACCGACCCAGATAGGCTACGACTCCGACCACCCGCTGGCGCAGGGGGAGATCGGCAAGGTGGGGGTCGCCATCGACAGCCTGGGGGATATCGAGGTGCTGTTCAAAGAGATTCCGCTGGACAAGGTGAGCACCTCGATGACCATCAACTCGACGGCGCCGGTGCTGCTGGCGATGTATATCGCCCTCGCCCGGAAGCAGGGGGCCGACCCCTCCAAGCTGGACGGCACCATCCAGAACGACATATTGAAGGAGTATATCGCCCGCGGGACGTACATCTTCCCGCCGCGCCCTTCGATGAGGCTCATCACCGACGTGTTCAAGTACTGCGGGGAGAACGTGCCGCGGTGGAACACCATCAGCATCAGCGGCTACCACATTCGGGAGGCCGGCTCGACCGCATCGCAGGAGCTGGCCTTCACCCTGGCCGACGGCATCGCCTACGTGCAGGCGGCGATAGACGCCGGGCTGGACGTGGACAAGTTCGCCGGCAGGCTGTCGTTCTTCTTCGCCAGCCACAACAACCTGCTGGAGGAGGTGGCCAAGTTCAGGGCGGCGAGGAGGCTGTGGGCCAGCATCATGAAGGAGCGCTTCGGCGCCCAGGAGCCGCGCTCGTGGATGCTGCGGTTCCACACGCAGACCGGCGGCTCGACGCTCACCGCGCAGCAGCCGGACAACAACGTGGTGCGCACCGCCATGCAGGCGCTGGCCGCCGTACTGGGCGGTACGCAGTCGCTGCACACCAACTCCCGCGACGAGGCGTACGCCACCCCCAGCGAGGAGGCGGTCACGATTGCCTTGAGGACGCAGCAGATACTCGGTTTCGAGAGCGGCGTCTCAGAGACGGTGGACCCGCTGGCCGGCTCGTACTTCGTCGAGTCGCTCACCGACACCATAGAGAAAGAGGCTCGGGACTACATCGACCGCATCGACAAGGCAGGCGGGGCGCTCTCGGCGATCGAGGGGGGGTTCCAGCAGCGGGAGATACAGGAGAGCTCATACCGCTACCAGAAGGACGTGGAGAGCGGCAAGCGGGTGGTGGTGGGGGTCAACAAGTTCGTCACCACCTACGCCAAGCCGCCGCTGCTCAAGCTGGACCCGGCGGTCTCCAAGAAGCAGATCGCGTTCCTCAACAAGGTGAAGGCGGAGCGGGACGACGCCAAGGTCAAGGCGGCGCTGGCGAACCTCAAAAAGGTGGCCGAGGGCACGGACAACACCATGCCCGCCTTCATCCAGTGCGCCGAGGCCTACGCCACCATCGGCGAGATGTGCGATGTGCTGCGCGGCGTCTTCGGCGAGCAGCGGGAGTTCGCGACCGTATAATATTGCGACGAAAGGGGTTAGCGATGTTGAAGAAGATCGACCATATAGCTATAGCGGTCAGTAGCATTGACGATGCGCTGAAGGTGTTCGGCGAGGTCTTCGGGCTCAAGGCTGAGCACATCGAGGAGATACCCGATCAGAAGGTCAAGGCGGCCACCGTGCGCATCGGCGACACCAATATCGAGTTCATCGAGCCCACCGATCCCGAGAGCGGGGTGGCCAAGTTCATGGAGAAGAAGGGCGAGGGCATCCACCACATCGCGGTGGAGGTGGCGGACATCGACGCCGAGCTAAAGGCGCTGGAGGGCCGGGGCGTGGCGCTCATTGACAAGCAGGCGCGGAAGGGACTGGCGGGTAAGATCGCCTTCCTGCACCCCAAATCGACTAAAGGGGTGCTCATGGAGCTGGTGCAGAAAGTATAATCGAAGGGGAACCTCATGGCAGATACGATACGAATACTGGTCGCTAAGCCGGGCCTGGACGGGCACGACCGCGGCGCCAAATACGTGGTGCGCGTCCTGCGCGACGCCGGCATGGAGGTCATCTACAGCGGGCTGCGGCAGACTCCGCAGATGATCGCCGAGGCCGCGCTGCAGGAGGACGTGGACGTGGTGGGGTTGAGCATCCTCTCCGGGGCGCACATGGACCTGTTCCCCGCCATCGTCAAGCAATTGAAAGCCAAGGGGCTGGATGTTATAGTGGTCGCTGGGGGCATCATCCCCGAGGAGGACGTGGAGCCGCTGAAGAAGATAGGTGTCTCTAACGTCTTCGGCCCGGGCACCTCCTCCAGCGATATCGTAGAGTACATCAAGGGGGCAGTGGCTTAAACCGGGTTTGGCGGACAACGAGATGGCAAAGCGAAAATTCAAGATTACCCTGCCCGCAGAGCTAGTCACCGAGCCGGTGGTACACAACCTCAGCCGGGAATACCGGCTGGTGCCCTATATCCAGCACGCCAGCATGCATGATGGCAAAGGCGTGGTGGTGCTCGACCTCGAGGGCAGCGAAGAGGACCTCAATCAGGGGGTGGCGTGGATGATGGCACGGGGGCTGGAGATAGAACCCCTGGAGTTGGAAGCCAAACAGGTAAAGGCCGAGGTGCACCAGGGCTAGACCCTGGTGCCGTCGCCCCTCCATCGCTTCCCTTTCTCCCGCTGCGAGAGCCGTACCGCCTCATCGGTCGGCTGGTAGGCATCGAGAAAAGACTCCCGGAACGATTGGAACCCCCCCTGCGATATGCTTCCCCTCATCTCATCCATCAGTCGCAGCACAAAGCGCAGGTTGTGTATGGTGGCCAGCCGGTAGACCAACAGCTCCTTGCAGCGGAACAGGTGGTTGATATAGGCCGCAGAGAAGTTGCGGCAGGTGTAGCAGTCGCACCCCTCCTCCAGCGGCTCGTCGCGGTCCCTGAAGTCGGCGTTGCGCACGATTATGCGGCCGTGCCGGGTGAAGATGCCCCCGTTCCTGGCGATGCGCGTGGGCAGCGCGCTGTCGAAGAGGTCGATGCCGCGAGCGACACTCTCGATTAAATCCTCCGGCGAGCCCACCCCCATCAGGTAGCGCGGCTTGTCCGCAGGGAGCGCGGCCGTCGTCTGCTCCACGATAGCGTTGGTGACTGCCTTCGGCTCGCCGATGCTCAGCCCCCCGATGGCGTAGCCGTCGAAGCCCAGCGACGTCAGGAAACCCGCCGACCGCTGGCGCAGGTCGACGAAGGCTCCCCCCTGCACGATGCCGTACAGCGCCTGGTCTGACCTGCTCTTGATCTGCAGGCAGCGCTGGGCCCAGCGGTGGGTGCGCTCCACCGCCTGTTCGACCGCACCGCGGTCGTCGGTGTAGGCGGGGCACTCATCGAAGGCCATGATTATATCCGCCCCCAGCGACTCCTGGAAATTGGTTGCCAGCTCCGGGGTGATGAAGTGCTCGCTGCCGTCGAGGTGGGAGCGGAAGCGCACCCCTTCATCGCTCACCTCCCTCAGGTGAGCCAGGCTGAACACCTGGTATCCGCCGCTGTCGGTGAGTATGGGGGCGGGCCAGCTCATGAATCGGTGCAGCCCCCCCAGCTTCTCGATGATCTCGATGCCGGGGCGCAGGTACAGGTGGTAGGTGTTAGCCAGCACCATGCCGGCGCCGAGGCTGGAGACATCCTCGGGGGTGAGCGCCTTGACCGACGCCTGGGTACCCACCGGCATGAACGCCGGCGTCGGCACCTCGCCGTGCGGCGTGGTCAACATTCCGAGCCGGGCGCCGTTGCGGGGGCAGGTTTTGGTTACCTCGAACTTCAACCGCCATCCCTCAGCAAGTGGTCGGCGATTATCACCCGCTGGATCTCGGAGACCCCCTCGTAGATCTCGGTAAGCTTGGCGTCCCGGTACAGCCTCTCGATCTCCATCTCCTTCATATAACCGTAGGCGCCGTGCACCTGCATCGCCATCCGGGTAACGTCCACCGCCGCCTGCGATGCGAACAGCTTGGCGGTGGCCGATTCATTCATTATGCCCTCTCCCTGATCGCGGACGAAGGCGGTCTGATAGGTCAGCAGCCGCGATGCCTCCACCCGCGACGACATCTCGGCCAGCAGCCCCTTGATCGACAGCATATCAGAGATGGGTTTGCCATACGCCTTTCTATCTCGAGCATATTCAATAGAGAGATCGAGTGCCCCCTGCCCCACGCCCACCGCCTCGGCGGCGATGGCCAGCTTGCCGACGCTCACTGCCTCCATCATGATCTCGTAGCCCCTGCCCGGCTCGCCTACCCGATTGCCTTTTGGAACACGGACGTTATCGAGGTAGATGACCGCGGGGCACAGCCCCCTGGCCCCCATCGTCTCACAGGGCTCGCGCATCTGGTAACCCCCGGCCGAGGTATCGACGATGAAGGCGCTCACCCTGTCCGTCTCGTCCCTGGCGAAGACGGTGGCCACCCGCGACGCCGGCGCGAGGGCGACGAAGTGTTTCTGCCCGTCTATGATGAAATGTTCGCCGTCGGGCCGCGCCCTGGCCTCTATGGCCCTGGGATCGGAGCCGGTGGCCGCCTCGGTGAAGGCGAATGAGGACAGCATCTCCCCCTTAGCCAGCGGAACCAGATATCTTTCCTTCTGCTCCTCGCTGCCGTGGCGGAAGATGGCCTCCCCGCTGAGGCCGTTGACCGCGATTATGGCCCCGAACAGCATGGAGACGCGGCACAACTGCTCTATCACCAGCACATAGCCGATATAGCCCGCCTCCGTACCGCCGTACTGCGCAGGATAGGGCAGCCCGTAATAACCCAAACGACCCATCTCCTCGGACAGCTCGAAGGGGAACTCGCACCGGCGGTCGATCTCCGCCGCCAGCGGCCTTATCGACCTCTCGGCGAAATCCGCCGCCTGCCTCCGGATCATCCTGTGGTGCTCGTCGAGATTGAAATCCATCTTCAATACCACCCTATATTAACCACTTATCCAGTACCATAGCAAGAAACAGTATGCCCAGGTAGGGGAAAGCGGTCATCTTGTACACCCGCCAGGCATCGCGCGACATGCGTGTAAACACCAATCGCGAAGTGGACACCACTATCAATATCCCCATGATACCGGCAACCGTGAGATACAGCATGCCGAAATCGCCATACTGGTGCAGGCCGATGGAGCTCCCCAGCAAAAACACTGCCAGAACGGGCAGCGCCTTTATCGAATCCTTGACCTCACGGGACATGGGGAAATAGGTTATCCCCGCCCGCCGGTAATCGTCACGATGGGCGATCATCACGCTCCACACATGCAGGGGGACCCAGAACGTGATCAGCAGGCACAGGAACAGTATGGTCAAGTCCAGCTCCTTGCTCATAGCGACATAGCCGATGAGCACCGGGGCGCAACTCGCTATCGCCCCCTGGGGGAAGACACAGGTGATCCTCTTCCTCCAGGTCACGGCGACGACGACGCCCAGCGCCCCGAACAGGAAGCAATAGGGGTGCAGGAACCAGGCTATGATCAGGGCTGCGATCTCCAGGCCGATGGCCAGCGGCAGCATCTTCTCCGCGGGGTATATCCGCTTCGAAGGCAGGGGGCGACACTTGACCCGCTCCATCTTGGCGTCTACATCGCGATCGATGTAGTTGGTCAAACCGTTGGTGGCGCCGCTCCCCAGTAAGATCGCTAGCGTTGCAAGCAGGAGCGTGCCCACATCCAGCGACGGCTGGCCGGCACCGGCGATCAGCGCGGCGCACAGGCCGATGAAAGTGAGCAGGATGGTCTCACGGGTCTTCAGCACCTCGATATATACCAGCACGGTTCGGAAAATCGATCGCAACCCTGTCAACCCCCTGTTCTATACCAACCTTCTCCATTTCTTGGCTTCAGCTGCTGCTTTGGAATAGGCCCTTATGATATCATGGCGGCGTAATACGCCCACTAACCTTTGGGGGTCATCTCTCGATACCACAGGAATCCGCCCGACATCCATAGCACCCAGCTTTCTCAAAATAACGTAAACGCTTTCATCCGGATAGGCGATAACCGGATTGGCGGTAGCGATGTCCTGCACCTTCAGGTGCGGGGTGCCGCTCTTCAAGCCCTCCTCCACATCGTGTATGGTCACCACACCGTAGAACTTGTCCCCCTTGCTCAGCACCGGGCACCCGTGGTGCCCCGTCTTCTCCAGCATCCGAACCAGCTTGGTAACCGGCATTTCTGTGGAGACTGTGGGGAAGTCTTGAGTCATTACTTCTCCGATGGTTATGTTCTTCAGTATATCTGTTTCCTCCGGCTGGTTAACGTCTATGCCTCGTTCCAACAAGCGCATGGTATATATACTCTCGCTGGTGAAACGGCGGTAAACAAGGGTACTGAAGGCGACGGCGGCGATTAAAGGCAAGATAACCATATAATTTTGGGTTATTTCAAAGACTATTATTATCGCGGTTATTGGTCCGCCCACTGCGGCACCGAAGAAGGCTCCCATGCCTACCAGAGCATACGCCCCTGTTGTGGCGGTGACCGATGGAAACAGCAAATGGGCCCCGATGCCGAAGGCCC
Organism: uncultured Dehalococcoidales bacterium; assembly: GCA_964448395.1. Taxonomy (GTDB): domain Bacteria; phylum Chloroflexota; class Dehalococcoidia; order E44-bin15; family E44-bin15; genus CAYUWM01. The sequence goes on along the minus strand of CAYUWM010000022.1, from coordinate 14,675 downwards.
CACCAAGCATGGCCCCAATGAACAGGGAGGGAGCAAAGACGCCCCCGCTGCCTCCACTGCCCAGGGTTACTGACGAAGCGATTATCTTTAACGCCAACAGCGCCAGCAGCACACCGACGGTGAGGTCGCCCATCAACGCTTTGTCAAGTCCCCCTGTGCCAGTTAGGATTCCGCCCGCTGTGTAATGTACCCCATAGCCCACCCCGAAGATATCCGGATAGAAATAACCAATGAGGCCAATAATAAGTCCGCCAAGGGCTGGCTTGAGATATTGTGGGAGCTTAAGGTTATGAAACAAGCTATCGCTCTTGTAAAAGAATTTAATGAAGGCATATACCACCACACCAATTATGATGCCTAACAGGACATAGAGGAGTATTTCCCACGGGCTCTGCAGCGTGTAATCAGGCATTGCGGCAAACACATAGGGCCGTTGTTCTGTATATAAAAACACGCGGGAGATGATGTCAGCGGCTACTGAACTAATGATGATGAATATGACGTTGCGCGCCATGAACTTCCTTTGCAGTACCTCGCATGCAAAGAAAGCACCGGCTATAGGGGCATTGAAAGTGGCCGATATTCCTCCGGCAGCACCGCAGAGGAGCAGGGTTTTTACCCATTCGTCGGACAATTTCAGCCGCTGCCCAACGAGGGATCCGATGGAGGCACCGATTTGAATGATTGGCCCCTCGCGTCCTACCGAGCCGCCGCTGCCGATGCATATTGACGACACCAGTACCTTGGCTACTGCAATCCGCTGCCGAATACGTCCTCGCCCTACAGAAAACGCCTCCATTACTTCGGGGGGACCCTCCCCCCTGGCCTCACGGGCGAAGAAATAGATTATAGGGCCGATGATTAATCCGCCTATGGCGGGTAAAACGATAACATAGTAGTCACCCAGAAAACCGAAGGCACTTGCGCCGCCCTTAAAAAAAAGCCAGCTGCAATACTCAATGGCTTTCCAGAAAATCAGTGCGCCAAATCCAGCACCCACCCCCACTACAATGCTTAAAGTCACGCCGATGGTGGTTTCCGAGGATCGCAGCCGGTTACGTAGGGGTTCCAGGAAAGCCTTGAGGCTATGATTAATAATGGTCAATCTGATACCAGTTCCTCGAGAACGTTCATTACGTCTTCCAGCGGCACGTCACTGCGGAAGGCGGTCCTACCGATGTCCTCCAGCAGGACCCACTTAACCGCCTTCTCCCTCACCTTTTTGTCCAGCTCCATGGCCTTCAGCACATCGCCGCGGCTGACGCCGGAGCAGGAAGTAGGCAGCCCGAACATCTCGATCAGCTTGCGCTGCCGCTCCACGACCCCGTGGGGGATCAGCCCCAGCCGCTGGCTGAGCATGGCGGCGCCAATCATGCCGATGGCCACCGCCTCGCCGTGGAGGAAGCGCTGGTATCCGGTGGCCGCCTCCAGTCCGTGGGCGATGGTGTGCCCGTAGTTCAACACCATGCGCCGTTCCCGCTCCCTCTCGTCCTCGCTCACCACCACCGCCTTGAGCCAGGCGCTGTGCCGCAGCGCTTTAACGGTCGCCTTGGGCTCCAGAGTGGTGAGTTTGTCGACATTGCCCTCCAGGAACTCCATGAAACCTCGATCGAGGACCAGCCCGTGCTTGATCACCTCGCCCCATCCCGATACCAGCTCCCGCTGCGGCAGCGTCTTGAGCGTGCCCACATCGGCAAGCACCAGGTCGGGCTGGTAGAAGGAGCCGATGAAATTCTTGGCGCTGGGGTGGTTCACCGCTACCTTCCCGCCTATAGCAGAATCGGCCACGGCGATGAGCGATGTTGGCACATGCACCAGGGGCAGGCCGCGCAGGAATGTGGCAGCTACGAATCCGGCAAGGTCGCCCACCATGCCCCCGCCCAGCGCAACGATAGCATGAACCCGCTCGGTGCGGAGCGACACCAGCCAGTCGTAAATCAGCACCGCGGTATCGATGGCCTTGGTCGTCTCGCCGGGCGGCACGCTGTACGATTCGACGACGAACCCGGCTTCCACCAGCGAGCTCGCCGCCCGTGCGCCGTAATAGGGAAATACGTTCTCATCGCTGATGATATTGGCGCAGCCGCTGAGACCGGCCTGCCTCATCCGCCGCCCCAGGTCATCCAGTATGCCCCAGCCGACGAAAACCGAGTAGCTCTGGGTGGGGGTGGTGACAACGAACGGTATGTCCCCGCTGTACGAGGAGTCGCTGCGCTGCTGGCACACCTTCTCGAAACCCCGAACCACCTCATCCACCACCTCGTCCTGTGTGAGATCGTCGGTGTACACCGCCCAGTCCGCGGTGGCGTAGTATGCCTGGCGGGAGGCCTTTAGCTCGATGATGCGCCGCATGGGGTCTTCGACGGCTAGCAGCGGACGAGGCACGGCATCCCCACCCTGATCCGATGCCAGCAAGCGCTCGTAGATGGTCTGCGGCTCCGCCTCCAGGCAGATGATCACCCCGCTGACGGATAGCAGCTCGCGGTTGCGCGGATCGACTATCGCCCCGCCGCCGATAGCGATAACCACCCCCTTATGCTTGCAGGCCTGTTCCAATACCTCGCGCTCCAGCCTGCGGAAGTGCTCCTCACCGTCCTCAGCGAATATATCGGGTATCGATTTGCCGGCGATATCGGCTATGCGATGGTCGCTGTCGATCAGCTTCCGTCCCAGCCGTTTTGCCACATCCTTGGCCACCACCGACTTGCCGGTGAACGAGAAGCCGGTCAATATCAGGTTCTCTTTATGCCTCGTTTCACCCATTCGACCGCTTCTTTGTCATGGCCGCCTTGTAGCCCTTGTAGTTGCGCCGCGTCTCCTTGATACTGTCGCCGCCGAACTTCTCCAGCAGTGCCTCGGCAAGGACGATGGCCAGCATGGCCTCCCCGATGACCCCCGCGGCGGGCACCACGCACACGTCGGCGCGCTCCACCAGCGCTTTACCCGCCCCGCCGGTCTTTAGGTCGGCCGAGGGCAACGGCTTGCCCAGCGTGGGTATCGGCTTGAGCGCCACCCGCACCGTGACCGGCTCCCCGTTGGTCATGCCCCCGGTGATGCCGCCGGCCCGGTTGGTCTCATGCTTCCACTGCTTCTTATCATGATCGTACTCGATTATATCGTGCGCCTCCGAGCCCGCCAGCTTGGCTGCGGCGAACCCTTCGCCGATGCTGACGCCCTTGACCGCGTTGATGCTCATCATCGCCTGGGCGATTCTGCCGTCGAGGCGGCGGTCCCACTGAACGTGGCTCCCCAGCCCGATGGGCACCCCGGTGGCCACCGCCTGGAATACCCCCCCCAGCGTGTCGCCGTCCTCCTTCGCCTTATCGATGGCGGCCAGCATCGCCTTCTCCGCCCCACCCTCGGCGCAGCGCACCGGCGATTTCTCCACCTTGGCCCAGTCGATCTTCTCCGTCTTCTGGTGCGCCTCCTTCACCCGCGCGCCGCCGATGGCCAGCGTGTGGCTCCTGACATCGATGCGGAACGCGGCGGCGAGCCGCCGCGCCACCGCCCCCACCGCCACCCGCGCCGCCGTCTCCCGGGCGCTTGCCCGCTCCAGCACCGGTCGTATATCGTCGAAGCCGTACTTGACGGCCCCCGCCAGGTCGGCGTGCCCCGGCCTTAAGCGGGTGACCGGCTCGACATCCCCTTCCGCGGGCGACACCGACATCACGTCCTTCCAATTCTCCCAGTCACGGTTGCGGATGAGCAGGGTGATGGGGCTGCCGATGGTCAGCCCGTGACGCACCCCGGAGATAATCTCCGCCCGGTCGTCCTCTATCTGCATGCGCTCCCCGCGGCCGTAGCCCGCCTGCCGCCGCTTGAGGTCGTTAGCGATGTAATCCTCATCCAGCGGCAGCCCTGCCGGCACCCCCTCCACGATGGCCACCAGCCCCCTGCCGTGCGATTCGCCCGCGGTTAGAAAACGAAACATTCTACACCTGCCCTTCCCATAACCGATTTGAAATTGCGATTCTACAACGCCCGCTTTGCCGCCTCAAACATTATGTCAATAGGCGCTTCCTTGCCGGTCCACAGCTCGAAGGCCATCGCCCCCTGGTACACCAGCATGGCCAGCCCGCCCAGCGTCCGCGCTCTTCTCGCCGTCGCCTCCTGCATCAGCACGGTCTCCAGCGGGTTGTACACCACATCGTACACCAGCGCCCCACTGGGTATCAGCTTGGCCGGCACCGGCGATTTGTCCTCATTAATAGTGTGCCTCATCCCCATCGGGCTGCAGTTCACCAGCAGGTCACATTCCTGCACCGCCTTCTTGAACGGCGGCCCCTTCGGCGATAGTACCTTTATCTCGGGCATGGGATGCACCCTGAAGTCCAGCGACGCGACCCCCCCGATGTCCTTGGCATCCACACAGCTCCGCGGCGGCGGCCCCTGGGTGCGCTTCAAACTGCGCTCGATGGCGGATGCCAGCCCCTGCGCCCGACGGGTGATGAGGTCGGTGATCACCAGCGACTTCACCCCCGCCCGTGCCAGTGCGAACCCTACGGCATGTGCCACCCCGCCGGCTCCGATCAGCACCACGCCCTTGCCCGCGGGGTCGAGGCCGCCCTCCTTCTCCAGCGAACGCAGGAAGCCGCCGGCATCGGTGTTGTAGCCGGTGAGCCTGCCATCGCGGTTCACAATGGTGTTAACCGCCCCCACCTCGTACGCCAGATCGTCAAGCTCGTCCATCATCGTTATGATCGTCTCCTTGTGGGGCACGGTAACATTAGCCCCCAGCGTCTCGGGGTGGCGCAGGCGCTCCGACAAATCCGCAAGCTGCGCCGGCTCCGTCTCCCAGAACTCGTAACGCACGTCAAGCCCGTAGTGCTCGAAGGCCGCCTGCTGCATCGGGGGAGAGACCGAGTGCCCCAGCGGATAGCCGATTAGTCCCACGTGATTCGTCATTGTATCATCCTATCAATGTAACCCTGCAAAATAACCGCCGCTGCCATGGCATCCACGTTTTGTTTCCTCTTGCCCCGTTTCGTTCCGGCCTCTCTCATCAGGCGTTCGGCCTCCACGGTGGACAGCCGCTCGTCATACGTATCCACCGGTATGTTGGTGATGTTCCCCAGCGCCGCGGCCAACTCCAGCACGATTTCAGCCTGAGCGCCGATGCTCCCGTCCATCGAGCGGGGCAGTCCGACCACGATTATGTCTACGCTATGCTCATGCGCCATCGATATTACCTGCTGCAAATCTACTTCCTCCTCAACCCGTTGTATCACTGTCAACGGTACCGCTATGGAACCTTGTGCCAGGGCAACGCCTATCCGCTTCTCTCCTACGTCAAGACCCAGAACCGACATCCTTGGTCACCAGTTCCTTCACCAGCCCCAGGGCTTTATCCATCTTGGAGCTGTCCTTGCCCGCGCCCTGCCCCGTCTCCGCCCGGCCCCCGCCGCGGCCTCCGGCTGCCTGCGATACCTGCTTCACGATGTTGCCGGCGTGCAGCCCTTTATCGACGAGGTCGGGGGTCATCATCGCCACGAAGTTTGCCTGCCCGTTAAACACCGCCCCCAGCACCACCAGCACGCTCCCCAGGCGGTCTTTTATCAAATCGCCGGACTGCCGCAGCGAATCGATGCTCGATGCGTTCACCCTTGCCGACAGCACCCGCACCCCGTTCACCTCCACCGCCTGCGCCAGCAGCGATTCCACGTCCTTCTTCGACGTCTCCCGCTGCAGGGATGCGGCCTTCTTCCTGGCCTCGCTGACCTCCCCCTGCAGGGCGGATATGCGGCTCATTATCTGGGACGGCTCCGTCTTGAGCTCCTGCGCCACCTCCTGGATTATCGCCAGCTGTTTTTCGACGAACGCCTCGGCGCCCCTTCCGGTTATCGCCTCGATGCGGCGCAGCCCGGAGCCGATGCTGCCCTCGCTGACGATGTGGAAATAGCCGATGTCGCCGGTTTCGCTCACATGGGTGCCGCCGCACAGCTCGGTGCTTACCGGCGGCCTGCCGACCTGCAGCACCCGCACCTCATCGCCGTACTTCTCGTCGAAGAAGGCCAGCGCCCCCATATCGAGGGCTTCCCTGTAGGTCATGACGGTCGGCTTAACCCGCAGGTTCTTGCGTACCATATCGTTGACCTTCCGCTGTATCCTCGATATCTCTTCACGGGTGACCGCCCTGTGGTGAGTGAAGTCGAACCTCAGGCGGTCGGGGGACACCACCGAGCCCGACTGCCGCACGTGCTCCCCCAGCACCTGGCGCAGCGCCGCCTGGAGGAGGTGGGTGGCGGTGTGGTTGCGGGCGATGTCGCGGCGGCGCTCCCCGTCCACCTCAGCCACGACGATATTTTCTGAGGATATATATCCCGCGACCATCCTGCCGTGATGGATGGTCAGCTCCAGCGTGGGCCGGGAGGTATCCTCCACGATGAAGCGGCCCTCCGGGCCACGGATCTCGCCGGTATCGCCCACCTGCCCGCCCATCTCACCGTAGAACGGCGTCTGGCGCAGCACCACCTCCCCCTCATCGCCCTCAGCCAGCTTCTGCTGCTTCTTGCCGCCCGACGTCAGCAGCAGTATATCGCTGCGCCGCGTCAACCTTTTACCATTGTCACCCACGAAGCATACCTCGGGCAGGCGTTCCCGCTCCGCAATCTTTATATCTTTTTCATCCGCTGTCACCTTGCGCGCCGCCCTCGCCCGCTCCTGCTGGCAGGCCATCTCCTTGTCGAAACTATCACAGTCGATATTGAATCCCCGCTCGGCAGCAATCTCGGCGGTAAGCTCACGGGGGAAACCGTAGGTATCGTACAGCTTGAATACATCCTCCCCACAGAGCATATCCTGCCTGCCTCTTTTAGCCTCCGCGATGATCCCGTCGAGCAGGTTGAGACCGACGTTCAACGTCTGCTCGAACCTGCCTTCCTCAGATGCTATCGTGCTGAGGATGAATTCTTGCTCTCGCTGTAGTTCAGGATAGACGTGCTTCATTTGAGAGATTACATCCTTTGATAAACCATCCAAGAATCCTTCAACCCCCAGCTTCCTGCCGAAAAGGGCCGCCCGCCTCAGCACCCGCCGCAGCACGTACCCCCTGCCCTCGTTGGATGGGATGACTCCGTCAGCGATGAGGAAGGTCACCGCCCGCGCATGCTCGGCCACTACCCGAATCGCTTTGTCGGTAGCCTCGTCTTCACCGTAGCTTTTACCTGTCAGCCGCGACACATTCGCGATTATCGGCACGAAGCAGTCTGTCTCGTACACCGTTTTCGCTCCCTGCATCGCGGCGGCGGTGCGCTCCAGCCCCATCCCGGTATCGATGTTGGGCTTGGGCAGCGGCGTGCGGCTGCCGTCCTCATGCTGGTCGTACTGGGTGAACACCAGATTCCATATCTCGGTGAAACGCCCGCACTCGCAGTTGGGGCCGCAGTCCGGCTTGCCGCAGCCGACGTCGACGCCGAGATCGTAGTGTATCTCGCTGCACGGGCCGCAGGGGCCGGTATCGCCAGCGGGGCCCCAGAAATTGTGCTTCTCCCCGCAGCGCTTGATCTTCTCCGCGGGGAAGTCAATGGCCCTCCAGCAGTCGAAAGCCTCATCATCGTCGGTGTAGATGGTGACCCACAACCGCTCAGGGGGCAGCTTGAGCCACCCGGTAACGAACTCCCACGCCCACTCGACGGCCTCCTTCTTGAAATAGTCGCCCACGCTGAAGTTGCCCAGCATCTCGAAAAAGGTCAAATGCTGGGTATCGCCCACGGAGTCGATATCGGTAGTGCGGAAGCACTTCTGGCAAGACGCCAGCCGCGGGTGGGAAGGCGCAGCCTCGCCGGTGAAGTACGGCTTGAACTGCACCATGCCCGCCGTGGTCAGCAGCAGGGTGGGGTCCGACTTGGGCACCAGAGACGAGCTGGGGATGCGCTTGTGCCCCTGACCCTCAAAAAAGCGGAGGAAAGCCTCCCTTATCTCGTTGCTATCCACAATTCTCGCCCTTTTTCTTCGTTGCTTCATTGCCGATTTTAGTTTAAGCACAGGCAATATGTCAAATGGGCCGCAGCGATTAAACAGCTTGACAATCCGGGGGCTGTGTGTTAGTGTAAACCTTCCCCCGTCAGCTGCACGGAGACCGGCCCGAAACGATAGATGGAGGGAAGTCTGGAAAAGGATCGCGATGTCCACTCAGGCGATTGAGACCCGGCTGCGGGATGTGTGCCAGGAGCTTTTAAGTCGCCGCAAGCTCATCATCGCCAGCAACAGGGGTCCCATCGACCACCGCATCGATGAAGGCGGCGTTCTGAAGGTGAGACGGGGCAGCGGTGGTGTGGTTACCGCCCTCAGCGCCATCAGCCAGCACATGGAGCTTACCTGGATCTCCAGCGCCATGGGCGAGGGGGACCGCCGCGCCGCTGAGCAGGCGGGAGGGGGCCGGTTCAAAGCACCCCCCCCCAGCCAGAACCTGTACCTGCAGTTCGTAGTAACGCCGGGAAACACCTATCACAAATTCTACAGCGTTTTCTGCAATCCCCTCCTCTGGTTTCTGCAGCACCTCATGTGGAACTCTTCCCATACACCCAATATAGATGCCCGGGTTCACGACGCCTGGGAGACCGGATACAAAGCGGTTAACCAGTCCATCGCTGATGCGGTCGTGGCGGAAGCCATGAGAAGCGAGCTTCCCCCGTTGGTGATGCTCCACGACTATCACCTGTACCTCGCCGCCGGCTATATACGGGAGCGTATCCCCAACGCCATCATCCAGCATTTCACCCACATCCCCTGGCCCGGCTCTTACACCTGGCAGCTTCTACCCAATGCGATGAGCCAGGAGATCTGCAAAGGCCTTTGCGCCAATGACATCGTTGGGCTGCAGACCAAAAGGGATGTCCATAATTTCCTCAATACCTGTGCGGTCTTCATCGAAGAGGCAGATATCGACTATAAGAATCAAAATATCCTCATTGACGGACACCTGACCAAGGTCAGGGCTTACCCCATATCCATCGATGTCCCCAGCGTAGCCAAACTGGCGAAGTCGGCGTGGGCCCGGTCGTATGAGGACAAGCTGCGCCCGCTGTTCGACATGAAGAGCATAGTGCGGGTAGACCGGCTGGAGCCCAGCAAGAACATCGTGCGCGGCTTCCGCGCCTTCGATATGCTCCTCCAGAATCACCCCGAGCTGCAGGGTCAGGTAAGATTCATCGCTTTCCTGGTCCCCTCCCGGACACGGATAAAGCAGTACCGCAGGTACGCCGAGGAGGTCAACGAGGTAGTTGAATCGATCAACTCCAGGTACGGCAGCGAAGACTGGCAGCCGATAAAGATATTCTACGAGAATAACTACGTGCAGGCACTCTCCGCCCTGACTTTTTACGATGTCCTGATGGTGAACCCAGTCATCGACGGGATGAACCTGGTGGCCAAGGAGGGCCCCACGGTCAATACCCGTGACGGCGTGCTCATACTGTCGGAGCGCGCCGGGGCATGCCGGCAACTGGGGGAATACGCCCTGCCGGTCACGCCCACTGACCTAGAAGGCATGATGCAGGCGCTGCACCAGGCACTGACCATGTCCCCGGAGGAGCGTAAGCAGCGGGCGGAAGCCCTTAAAAAATCCATCGCGGAAGAGGACATCACCCTCTGGCTGTACCAACAGCTGAGGGATGCCTATACCATCGCTCTGGAGCTGCTCCAGCAAGCGACTTAGTTACGCCGTCAGCCGTTTAAGTGCCTTGCCGCTGCCGTAAACCAGCAGACGGTCTCCCTCTTGTATCCTCTCCTCATCAGACGGCTTATTAACTGAAATGCCTTCCCTATCTATAGCCAGCACTGCTATATCTTCCCCCGCAAACACATCAGCGATTGCACGGTCAATATTGTTCGACCCTTTTTTCACGGTCACCAGACTTATACTCCAGCCTTTCCCTACATCGTACACGTCCTCGATATCCGGAGACCCTTTTAAGACGAAGCGCATCAAAGGCTTCCTGACCCAAGAGAAAATCCACTGGCCTATCCGGCTTACGATAATCAACCGGTAAAGAACGAAGACCCCGGCGATTATAACCACCAGACGGATGAAAAACCAGGAATAGCCGGTGACTTGGGAGAATGATACAACCAGAGTAGCGATTATAGCCACCAAGCCAACATTGCCCAGAACGATCAGCACTGTTATTATCTGACGCCTGGTTTTATTGCGCACCACACGTTCAGCCTCAGCTGTGGTGAATCCGGTACCGGTAAAGGCGGACAGCGCTTGAAATCTGGCGGCGGTTGCCTCCATACCGGTCATCTGCAACGCGAAACCACCTACGCTCACAACTATAAACGACATTAAAACAGTTATAAGGACAACTGCAACATAACCCATCTCCGTTACCTCCGATTAAGTTTATCCATTAAGTAGCCATAGCGATTTGGCGTATTATACTACGGCGGCTCACTATCGGCAAGTTGAACCGATTCTGCCGATTGAATATTAATACGTTTAAAGGTAAAATGGTCAGGAGCTATTAAAAACAATGAAGATACATTTCCTCGGCGCAGCGCAGAGCGTCACCGGATCGCGGCATTATATCGAGGCCGGTGACACTAAGCTCCTGCTGGATTGCGGGCTGTATCAGGAACGCAGTTTGCTGGACCGTAACTGGCAACCCTTCTTGATAGCGCCCGAAACGCTGGATGCCGTTCTGCTGTCCCACGCCCACATAGACCACTGCGGGCTGCTGCCCAAGCTGTCCAGGGAAGGCTTCAAAGGCCCGATCCACTGCACCCCGGCTACGGCCGACATCGCGCGTATCATGCTCCTCGACGCAGCGCACATTCAGGAGGAAGACGCTGCTTTCAAGAAGAAGAGGCATGAGCGTGAGGGCAGAAAGGGGCCATATCCTGAAATACCGCTATACACGGTAGAGGAAGCGGAACGCTGCATCGACCAGTTAGCCCCTGTCGAATACGGAGAGACGCTGCGGGTGGGGAACGGTGTGGAGGCCACTTTCCATGACGCGGGACACGTCTTCGGCTCATCCATAATAGATCTCAGAATCAAGGAGGGCGGGGAGGGAAGGAAGCTCCTGTTTTCCGGCGATCTCGGCCGTGCCGGCCAGCCGATACTGCACGACCCCACGGTTTTCGACGAGGCGGATTATGTCCTCATAGAGTCAACCTATGGTGACCGGCTGCATGAAGATTCAGATACCATAGGTGGCGAGCTGGCGGAGGTGATCAATTCAACCGTGGAGGCCGGCGGCAACATCGTCATCCCCAGCTTCGCCCTGGAGCGGTCGCAGCACCTGATGTATTATCTCAACAAGCTGCTGCTCTCCAAGCGCATACCACGGCTCAAGGTGTTTATCGACAGCCCAATGGCAGTGAGGATAACCGAGGTTTTCGAGAAGCACCCCGAACTCTACGATGCAGAGCTGACCGCGCTTATGCGGCAGGGCAAGTCCCCTTTCGATTTCCTGGGTCTGACCATGGTGCGGTCGGTGGAGGATTCAAAGGAGATAAACTACATTCGGGGAAGCGTGATCATCATCGCAGGCTCCGGCATGTGTACCGGTGGCAGGATAAAGCACCACCTGGTAAACAACATCTCCCGGCCAGCGAGCACTATACTGTTCGTCGGATATCAGGCGACGGGCACCCTGGGCAGGCACATTGTTGATGGCTCCAAAGAGGTGAGGATACTGGGCAAGCACTACCCCATCAACGCACGTATAGTGCAGATAAACGGTTTTTCCGCACACGCCGACCGAGACGAGCTCCTGCGATGGATTTCAGGGCTGAAGAAGCCGCCGAGGCAGGTCTTTGTGGTTCACGGAGAAGCCGATACGGCGGCTAATTTCGCCGGTTTCCTGAAGGAAAAAACAGGCTGGAACATAGCCGTGCCGCAGTACCGCGAAGAGTTCAACTTGATCTAATCCCCAGCGCACAACCGCTAATAGCTCAAGGCCTTCCTGCCGATGACCTCCTGCTTCCTGTACCACTGCTGGACAGTATCCACCACCTCATCGACTTCATCGCAGACCCGCAGCAAATCAAAATCCTCCTCATCGATAAAACCCCTCACCAGGGTACATTCCTTGAGCCACTGCGAGAATCCGTTCCAATAGCTGCTGTCAAACAGTATGACGGGGAAGGGCCTCATCTTTTCGGTCTGCATCAGGGTTAAAACCTCGGTCAGCTCGTCCAGCGTGCCCAGCCCACCGGGCATTATGACAAAGGCAGTGGCGTATTTAACCAGCATCACCTTGCGCACGAAGAAGTGGTGAAAAGTTATCGATTTGGTGGCATACGCGTTGCACAGCTGTTCCATCGGCAGCTCGATGTTCAACCCCACCGATTGCACACCTGCATCGTGGGCGCCCTTGTTTGCCGCCTCCATCACGCCCGGCCCGCCACCGGTAACGATGGAGAAACCCGCCTTACCAAGTTTGAAGGCTATGGCCTCAGTCTTGCTGTACAGCTCATCCCCAGGCTCGATGCGGGCCGAACCGTATATAGTCACCGCCGGCTCTATACCTGAAAGCTTGTCGAAGCCCTCTACCAGCTCCCCGATGATGCGGAACATGCGCCAGGATTCTTCCTTGACCAGTTCGTTAATCTCGTACTCACGTGCCATCTCTACCTCCCAGACGAGTAAATTATCCCCATCAGTTACGCTTGTGTCCGACACTTTCGACGATCCACTTGAGGAAGCGCGCCACGTCGCTCACACCGTTAACGGTGTAGTCCGCTTCCCGCGCCACCTCATCGCGGGTCTCTGCACCAAGGACACATACGGAGGCGAAGCCCTCCCCATGCATGACCCTGAAGGCATCGATATCGCTGGCATCATCCCCCAGATACAGGCCGCCGCGCAAGCGATAATCCCGGATCAAATCCTTTACCGCGCTGCCCTTGTCCACCTCAACCTGCGGGCGCAGCTCCACCACCATCTTGCCCTCCACTATCTTGAATCCCTTCGCCGTATCAGAAGCAGCTATTTGGTTCAGGATCGATTCCCTTGCCTGCTGCCTGTCCGGGCAACTGCGGTAGTGGATGGATAATGACACCCCTTTGTCCTCAATATGCAGACCTTCAATCGAAAGTAAATCGGTGAGTTCGTCTCGGGCTGTCGCCAGCTTCGCTCGGTACTCTTCCACACCCTCGACGTATTCGGTCACACCACCCCGCCGGCGCTCCAAACCGTGATTTCCGATATAGACCATACCATCGATGCCCACCATCCCTTTAGCCTCCAGAGCGGGCCTCCCGGATATCGCCGCTACCAGAGACAACCGCTGCACTAACCGCGACAGTTGAGCCTTACATTCAGGGTGAACCTTCGCCTCCGCTGGCGACGGGGCTATCTCGCTTATGGTACCATCGACATCGGTGATGAGGCCGAACGGGGCACGCGACAATATCCCCAATATCGCGTCAAGGTTATCGAAAAGGTAAGACATGTAACACCGATGAGATCATGATTAGCCTTCGAACTACTCTTTGGAAGCTTCGTCCTCCGCTTCCAGCTTCTTCTCTTTGGTGACAAATATCCGGGTAATCTTGTTGTCCTTCACCTCAGCTACTAACAGTTTCAGGTTATCTGCCACGATCTGCTCCCCCTCCTTGGGCAGCCTGCCGAACAGCTCCAACACATAACCGCCTACGGTTTGATATTCTCCTTCAGGGATGCCCAAACGCAGCTCCTCATTCACCTCTTCGACGCGGGTGCTGCCCTGGATCTTGTAACTGCGAACACCGACCACCTCATAATTCTTCGGAGATACGCCTAACTCTTCACCTATCTCTCCCACTATATACTCGACCAGCTGATCCAGCGTCACTATCCCCGAGGTGCCCCCGTACTCGTTCACCACCACCGCCATGAAGTATTTCGCGTCCCGCATCTCGTTGAAAAGCTGGCCTATGGTCTTGCCACCGGGCACGAAATAGACAGGCCGAGCCATATCGGTCAACACGCTCTTGCCGTTGATCTCCCCTTTAGCCAGTGCGATAAACACATCCCTGGACGACAGCATGCCCTTCACGCTATCATAGTTATCCTCGTATATCGGATAGCGGTGCGCCGGAGATTCGGCATACAGCTTGAAGAACTCGCTCAGCTTCATGCCGTCTTCGATCCATATCGCCTCAGTGCGCGGGGTCATCACCTCTCTGACCTGACGCTCGGCCAGATCGACAACCGTGCGCAACATCTCAGCGGAAGTCTCATCGACTACCCCCTCCTCCTCACCCATGTCGATAACTGTGCTGAGCTCCTCCCGGCTTAACAGCGTGCCTTGCATGGTGCTCGAATGTGCCAGATGCACAAATTTATCCGAGACCCATCCTAAGACAGTGATTAAAGGGCTGATAACCCTCGCTATCAACTCTATCGGCCGGCTGAAGGGCAGCGCGATACGCTCGGGGTGCTGGGCGGCGATTGTCTTGGGGATCACCTTGGCGAATACCAGCAGCACCAGTGCTATCACTACGATAGCGATAGCCGTTCCCAGACCCTCCCGACCCTCCCCGAGCAGCGAGACGATGAAGATCGTCCCCAGAGATACGACGATGGTCTCGGCGAAGCTGATGCCGGTGAGCACGGTTGACAGGAACCGTGACGGGTTCTCCATCAGCTTGGCTACCCGGTCAGCGCCGTGCGCGTTCTCCTCCTGCAGGTGCCTGAGCCTTATCTTCTGCAGCTTGATGAAGCCGATCTCAGCGGCGGAGAAGAA
>CAYUWM010000021.1:7397-25630 GCA_964448395.1 uncultured Dehalococcoidales bacterium | reverse complement strand
AGCCGCTGCGCATGCACCTGGAGTACCGCCGTCTGGTGCGGCAGGCCGCCGGACTGGGTTAGCCTCCCCCCATTGACAAACGCACCCTCCGGTTGTACCCTTTGGGCACGATTCATGGAACTTTTTACCCCTGTTCGGCGTCTATATTAATAGGGGGCGATGGTTTGAGAGTTTTAAAATGGCTGAAGAGGTGGGTTACTAGTCCTACACTCATACTTTGTACAATTATATCTTTTATTGGCGCTTTTTTAATTTGGGTCGTGGTGATATCTATTGGAGGATATGTTCCCCGTGGTTACCATGTTGAATATCTTGCGGATGCGGAACGGATTGAATTGGCGGTTGCCGAATACATGACTTGGCAGCACCTGATTTGTGAGGATTCGCCGCAACATTGGGGTTGTCAGTGGGGATTAACGACTAGCAATACTTCTATTAACGTTACCGGTGAGAATGTGTCAGCGGGAGACAAATACTATATAGTAGCTATCTGTCCAATGCTTACCAGTTCCTTCCCCAAGGGTATACTTAACGAAGTACCTTCCTCTTGTGCCGTTGCAAATTGTGAACACAAAGGTGCTAACGCTGTATATAACGTCACCACCTGTCTAAACCAATGCACTGGCAGCTACGTATGGTTAACAACCATTAACGGAGAGGTCGCTTCCATATGCATAGGTGCGGAGTGTGAGGCGCACGGTGAGGACGGCTACCAGGGCGTGTACCCGTGAGGATAAGCAAATGAGGCTGCTGAAAAAACTAGACCTTACTGTCTTCTTCTTAGCCGTAGCGATAATTGTCGGTGTGGTAGGTATTGTGCTTGCAACTACTGGCGATGAAGTGGTGGTTGGTCCTAATCGTCCCCCTGGTTTTTGGTATCACAGTGACCGGGAGCAAATTGGAGCAGCTATTCCCGAATTCATGACACGACCTACAGACCCGGCATATAATCACACGTTAGGTGAAGTACCCATAGTGAATAGGTCAGCAATTGCAGTCAACGGTTCTGAAGTGGTTCAAGGAGAAGAATACTACGTTGTGGCTGTTTGCCCTCTATTAACAAGTTCACGACCCAGAGGGATCCTTAAATGGCTGCCTGACACAGCCCATCCTAGAAATTGCTTGCCAGAGGGCGCAAACGCTCAGCCAAATGTCACCGACTGTTTGAACAAATGCAATGGCAGCTACGTATGGCTAACAACCATTAACGGTGACGTCGCGTCCATATGCATAGGTGAGAATTGCGCAAATCATAATATGGACGGCTTCCAGGACGTGTACCCGTAAAAACCTCAAACCTTATCCCCCAGTGTTGCGGGTTATCCCCCCGACAGGATATAATTGACGTTTGGTGGCCGCACTCCGGCCGCCTCTATAAATCGCTGACAATCAATCGTAAGGAGGAGATACTTTGAAGCTTAAGGATATCAAGACGGTGGCGGTCATCGGCGGGGGCACCATGGGCTCGCAGGTGGCGGAGCTGCTGTCCAAGGTGGGCGGGTACCAGGTGATACTGTGGTCACGGCGCGACGAGACGGTCAAGAGGGGAGTGGACGCCATCGACGGCCGGCTGCAGAAGTTTTTCGTCGATAAGGAGAAGATGACGCCCGCGGAGAAGGACGAGATAATGGGGCGCATCACCGGCACCACCGATATGGCGGAGGCGGCCAGGAAAGCCGACTGCATCATCGAGTCGGTGATGGAGAATTTCGAGGTAAAGGAAGAGGTGTTCAAGACGCTGGATGAGAACGCGCCGGAGCACTGCATCCTGGGCACCAACACCTCGCAGATCAACATAACCGAGCTGGCCGCGGTCACCAAGCGGCCGGAGAAGGTGGTGGGCATCCACTTCTTCAACCCGGTAGGGGTGATGAAGATCGTGGAGATAGTGAAGGGCACGCTGACCTCCGACGAGACGCTGCAGGTGGCCGACGAGCTGGCGCAGAAGCTGGGCAAGGAGACGGTCATCTGCAAGGACTTCAGCTTCGGGTTCATCGCCAACCGGGCCTACCGCGCGCTGCGGTGGGAGACGCTGCAGATGGTGTGGGAGCGGGTGGCCTCGCCGCAGGACATCGACAAGGCGCTGAAGCTGGGGTTCAACTTCCCCATGGGCCCCTTCGAGCTGGGGGACTACAGCGGGGCGTGGGGCACGTACTCCATCTCCGAGGCGGACGCCATCAAGAGCCTGGGGCCGGAGAAGGGGCAGGTGCACCCCCTGATTCGCATCATGGTAAGGGCGGGCTACACCGGCGGGCGCCACGGCAAGGGCATCTACGCCTTCTGGGACGAAGTGATGTCCAAGTGGTAAGAGATTATTAATCGATAATCGCCAAACGAAAAGGGCGCGGGATGAAACCTGCGCCCTTGGTTTATCTCGATTACTTATTATCGGCCCTTGAAGACCGGCTTCCGCTTCTCGGCGAAGGCCTTGGGGCCCTCCTTGGCATCCTCACTGTCGAGCAGCTTGTCCACCAGGTCCAGCTCCAGCTGCATGCCCTCGTCCAGTGTCATGCTGGTGCCCCGCATCATGGACTCCTTGGCAGCCCTCACCGCCAGCGGGCCGTTCTGCGCGATCTTCTCGGCTATGGCTGTGGCGGTGGGCATCAGCTCGGCGTAGGGCACCACCCGGTTCACCAGTCCTACCCGGTAGGCCTCCGCGGCATCGATGGGCGAGCCGGTGAGCAGCATCTCGGCGGCGATGGCCCGCGGTATGGCCCGCGGCAGCCGCTGGGTGCCGCCCCAGCCGGGGATCAGGTTCCACTTCACCTCCGGGACGCCCAGCTTGACGCCCTCGGCGGCGATGCGTATGTCACAGGCCAGCGCCAGCTCGAGGCCTCCGCCCATGGCGAAGCCGTTGATGGCGGCGATGAACGGTTTCCATACGTCCAGACCACGCTGGATCAGCGGCGGCGCGCCCTCGCCCGGCGACGGCAGCTTGTCCGCGCCGGGGATCAGCGACTTAAGGTCGAAACCGGCGGAGAACGCCTTATCGCCGGCGCCGGTAACGATGGCGACCCATGCCTCGGGGTCATCCTTGAACGCCAGTGTGGCATCGCTGAACGCCTTGATAGTCGGGGGATCGAAGGCGTTCATCGCCTCTGGGCGGTTGATGGTGAAGTAGGCGACGTGCCCCTTCTTCTGGTACAGTATATTGTCTGCCAAGTAGTTCCTCCTTCTAACCTTTGCTTTCCTTGTCCTCTTTTGAGGGCTTCTCTTTGGTCAGTATCTCGTCCACCAGGCCGTACTCCACTGCCTGCTCCGCGCTGAGGTAGAAATCGCGGTCGGTGTCCTTGGCCACCTTGTCGTAGGGCTGGCCGGTGTGCTCGGCTATGATGGTGCGCAGCTTCTCCTGCATCCTGATTATCTCTTTGGCGGCGATGGCGATGTCCGCTGCCTGCCCCTGGGCTCCGCCCAGCGGCTGGTGCATGTGGATGGTGGCGTTGGGCAGGGCGTAGCGCTTGCCCTTGGTGCCGGCGCACAGCAGCAGGGTGCCCATGCTGGCCGCCAGGCCGACGCATATCGTTGAGACATCGCAGCGCACCAGCTGCATCGTGTCATAGATGGCGAAGCCGGAGCTGATTATGCCGCCGGGGCAGTGGATATACAGGCTGATGTCCTTGTCCGGGTCCTCCCGCTCCAGGTACAGGAGCTGGGCTACTACCAGGTTGGCTATCTGGTCGTTGATGGGTGTCCCCAAGAAGACGATCCGCTCCCGCAGCAGCAGCGAGTAGATGTCCATGGTGCGCTCGCCGCGGGCGCTGGTCTCGGTAACGAAAGGTATGATATTTCTCGGATCCATTTGCCTCCTCCTTGCTCTCACTTGGTATCGGGATCGCCGGATTCTGGTTCGTCCCCGGCGTCTTCGGGCTGAGCCTCGCTCGCTTCGGGCTGCGCTTGCTCCGCCTGCGGCTCGGTTTCGGCCGCCTGCGCTTCGCCTTCTCCCGAGGCGATCTGTACCAGGCGCTGGACCGTCTTGCGGGTGACGATCACATTCTCCAGCGACTTGCGGGTTCCGGGCGACTGGAACAGCTTCCTCATGTTCTCGCCCTGCTCGCCCGCGTTCTGGGCCATGACCTCTATCTCCCCGTCGATCTCCTCGGCAGCCACCTCGATCTTTTCCTCCTCGGCCAGCTTGCCCAGCGCCAGCGAGCCGGATATGTTCCTGGCGGCCATGGGCCGCAGCTCCTCCCGGAGTTCCTCCATGCTCTTGCTCTGGCGCCTGAGGTAGTCCTCCAGGCTTATCTTGCTCGCCTGCAGCTCGCTTTCCTGCGCGGCGATGAGGCGGTCAATCTCCTTCTCCGCGATGATCGCCGGGAACTCGACTGTGGAGACTTCGATCAGCGCGTCGACGGCCTTGTTCTCATAGCTGCGGCGGGCGCTTTGCTCGGCCATCGCCTGAAGGTGCGAGGTGACATCCTCCCTGAGGGCGTCCGCAGTCTCGAAGTCCTGCCCCAGGCCCTTGACGAACTCGTCGTCGAGCTCGGGGAGCTGCTGCTCCTTGATCTCGCTGATGTTCACCTTGAAGGCGCAGTCCTTACCCGCCAGCTCGCCGGCCGGGTAGTCGTCAGGGAGCGGTATGGTGAACTCCTTATCCTGTCCCTGCTCCATCCCCTCCAGTTGCTCTGAGAAGCCGGGCACCGGCACCGGCATCCCCTGCAGCAACTGGAACTGGAGGTCGTTCCTATTAATCAGTTCCTTGCCGTCGGCGCTGCCGGTAACGCTGATGGTCAGCAGATCGCCGAACTGCGCCGGACGCTCTACCGGCACCCACGTGCCGTGCTGCGCCCGCAGCTGCTGGATCACCCGATCGGTATCCTCGTCGGTGACCGATACAGGCTCCTGAGCGACGCTGATATTTTTGTAGTCGCCCAGCTCGATGGTCGGGCTGAGGGGTACCGTTGCCTTGAAAATCAAAGGCTCGACCTGGGTGATCTCGACCTCGGGCTGGGCTATGGGCTCCAGCCCCTGTTCGTTGATAGCCTGGTTCAGCAGCTGGGGGACCAGCCGCTCCAGCGCTTCCTCCAGCAAAGCACCCCTGCCGACGTAGCGCTCCAGCATGTCGCGGGGGGCCTTACCCTTGCGGAATCCGGGAACCTGTGCCCGCTGCACCAGCCGCTTATAGGCTCCATCCAGCGAGCGCTCAACCTCTTCCGGTTCCGCTCCGATCTCAAGAACAACCTGTCTGTTTTCGGTCTTTTCCGTTGATACCTTCAATATTCCTCCAAGAGATTATAGCATGAATGGGGGGCGTTTCCAATAAGGCTAGTTATCGATCCACACATCCTTGAATGTGGGGACGACCAGGGGGGCGGGGTGAAAACCTTTCACTTCGGGTTTCACCAGGTAGTAGTCCAGGTCGAAGTACAGGGGCAGGCAGGGCGCATCGTTGACGATGGTTTGCTCGATAGCGCCGTACGTGGATAGCCGCGCGTCGGTATCGCTCTCAACGCGCGCCGCCTCCAGAAGTGCATCAACGCTGGGATTGCTGTAGCGGGTATGGTTCTCCACACTCTCGCTGTGGAACAGCAGGTCGAGGAAGTTCTCGGGGTCGGGGTAGTCCGCAATCCAGCCTATGGTGAATGCCTGCAGTTCATAATCTCGCAGATCGTCGAGCAACGTATCGAACTCCGTTGACTGGATCTCGACCTGCGCCCCCAGGTTTTGCTGCCACATCCACGCTATGGCGCTGTATAGGGAGGAGACCCCGGTGCCGTCACCGCTCACCGACAGGACGATGGGCGGCAGGCCATCGCTGTAGGCTGACCCGGCAATAAGCTGTTGGGCATAGGTGACATCGTAGTCCAGTCCGGCCAGGTCCTCATCGTGACCGGGCATGCCGGGAGGGAGCATGCCGTCCGCGGGGTAGACGGTGTTCTTCACCAGGATCTCGATGAGCTTATCCTTGTCCACGGCGTGACAGAAAGCCTGACGTACCGCGATGTCGTCGAAGGGGGGTATTTCATTATTGAAACCGATGTACAATACTGACAGCTCGGGGGCGATCACCAGCTGTTGGTTCAGCGGATTGGTGGGGTCGAGCACCCGCTCGATACTGGCCGAGCCCACCCCGGTTATATCTATCTGGTCGTTCTCGTACATCATCATGGAGTCGCCCTTCAGCAGGAAGGTCACGCTGTCCAGGTTAGCTACCCCCCGATAGTAATAGTCGTTCCGCTCCAGGACGATCTTATCTCCCTCCAGCCACTCAGCGAGGCTGAAGGGGCCGGTCCCGTTGGGCCGCCGCCACCAGTCGTCTCCCGACTCTACATTGTCGCTGTCCACCACATAGGCGGTGCAATGGACCAGCTTGGTGAGGAAGTATGCCTTCGGCGCGTCGATAGTGATCTCCAGCGTGCTGTCGTCGATCACCTTGACCCCGCTGACGTCGTCGGTCTTGCCCGCCAGCTTCTCCTTGACGCCAACTATGTCGCCGAGGTAGGCTTCGGCTACCGGGGAGCCGGTCTGGGGATCGGCGGCGCGCTCGATGGAGTATTTGAAATCGCTCGCAGTCACCGGCCTGCCGTCATGGAATCTCACGCCCTCGCGGAGGTGGAATGTGTAGGTTTTTCCGTCGGCGCTGACATCCCAGTCCTCGGCGATATCCCCGATGACGTTGAGGTCTTCATCGAGGGTGACTAGGCCGCTGAAGATCTCCACGATGTATCTTGAAGAAGTCGAATCCCCGCATACGGCGGGATCGAGCGTGGAGGGATCGGCTCTGAGGAGGGTTAACTCCCCGCCGATTGCAGTCGGGGTGGCTGTTGGCTGAACGCTGTCAGCGGGCTGCGAGCAGCAGCTTGAGGCAATTAATAGAAAGGCCGTTGCCGCAACAATGGCGATGGCAGTCCTGGTATCGGCGAGATTGCTAATGCGATTCAACACGCTTTCCAATGAGCTTCAGTCGAGACTCAGCTTGAGGTGGAGGTCCTTTAGCTGCTCCTCCGATACCTCTGACGGGGCGTCGAACATCATATCGACGGCGCTCTTGTTCTTGGGGAAGGGGATCACCTCCCTGATGGTCTCCTCGCCGGCGAGCAGCATCACCACCCGGTCGATGCCGGGCGCGATGCCGCCGTGGGGCGGGGCGCCATACTGGAAGGCCTCGATGAGGTGCCCGAAGCGCTGCCCGATCTCCTGCTGGCTGTATCCCAGCAGCCTGAAGATCTTCTCCTGGAGCGCGCTGTCGTGGATCCTGATACTGCCGCTGGAAAGCTCGCACCCGTTGCACACCAGATCGTAGTGCTTGGCCAGCGCCTTCTCCGGGGCACTGTCGAGGAGGGGGATATGTTCATCCTTGGGAGAGGTGAAGGGGTGGTGCATCGGCTCCCAGTGGCCGTCCGCTCCCCTCTCCAGCAGGGGATAGTCGACGATGAAGCAGAAGAACAGGGCGTTCGGGTCTAAAAGCTCCAGGCGTTTTGCCATCTCCTGTCGCAACGCGCCTAGGGAACCCTCTACAACGGCGGTCTCCCCAGCGACTATAAGTATCAGGTCGCCGTCGGATGCCTCGAACCGTTGCTCGATCGCCCCTCGCTGTTCAGGGGTCAGGTGCTTGTCCAGGATGGACGTCGAATGCTCCCCGCCAACAGGCAAGGTTAAAAGTCCCTTGGCCCCGCAGTCCTGCACGAATCGGGTCAGCTCATCCAGCTGCTTGCGGGAATACCCGGCGCACCCGGTGGCGCATATCCCCCGCACCACTCCACCGCCATCCACGATCGAACGAAATACGTCGAAAGCGGAACTGGCTGCGATATCTGAGATATCATTTATCTCCAGGCCGTAGCGCAGGTCCGGCTTATCCGTGCCGAAGCGCTCCATGGCCTCACGGTAAGTAAGGCGGGGGAAGGGCTTAACCATGCGCATCTCCGGCTTGACAGCTTCCACCAGAGAGATAAACAGCCTCTCCATGAGGTCGAGGATATCCTCCTCATCGATAAAGCTCATTTCAATGTCGAGCTGGGTGAACTCCGGCTGTCGGTCGGCGCGGAGGTCCTCATCGCGGAAGCACCTCGCAATCTGGAAGTATTTATCGTAACCAGCTACCATCAGCAGCTGTTTCAGTTGCTGCGGCGATTGGGGCAGGGCGTAGAACTTGCCGGGATGAACGCGGCTGGGAACCAGGTAGTCACGCGCCCCTTCGGGGGTGCTCTTGATCATGAGGGGGGTCTCGATCTCGATGAAACCTTCAGCGTCCATAAAATCGCGCATGAATTTTATGACCCGGTGGCGCAATATCATGTTCTGTTTCATCCGTGGCCGGCGCAGGTCGAGATAGCGGTAGGTGAGGCGCAGGTTCTCGTCCACATCGGAGTCCTCGCTGATATCGAACGGGGGCGTCTTCGCCGGGTTCAATATCCGTGCCTGGTGAACTATGACCTCGATCTCGCCGGTAGGGAGTTTCAGGTTCTCGGTCCCGGGAGGGCGCTGGGTTACCTTGCCACTGATCTGCAGCACAAATTCGTTGCGGAGCTTGTCGGCAATCCGCTGCGCTTCCCCCGAGGTCTCCGGATTGAATACCACCTGCACCAGACCGTAGCGGTCGCGGAGGTCGATAAACACCAGTCCGCCGTGGTCCCGCCGCCGGTGCACCCAGCCGGCGAGGGTCACCTCCTGGCCGATATGATCGACATTCAATTCACCGCATTTGTGGTCTCTGAACATAAATTCACCCAAGCACCGATTATAGCTTATGGGATGGGGCTTTTCAATCCGAGCGGCCGTTGGGATGGCTGGTTTCTGTACTTACAATTGGCCTAGCGGGGAAGAATCATTAGTAATAATATTAGGAGTTCAGCTACTACTCAGGACGGTTAATCCATTCTAGGCATTCTTCATCTTCAAGATGGTTAGAGCAGTACCAGCCCCTATTAAACCCTTTCTCGAATCCTAGGGAATAACCGTATTCATATGCATCAGCCAATTCAACTTGCTGCTCTGCGTGAGTGCGTACTTCTGGGCATTCTGGGATTTCTATATTAGGAAGACCTATTGCTAATCCAACCGCTATACAAACGCCTAGTATGGTGGCTGCTATGATAATGATGAATTTCATCGCTTGCCTCCTATTACCGATCTACATAGGACACTTGAAAACCCGCGACATGTCTGCCCTGTGTGCGGAAAGGATACATCTGATGAGTGAGTTTGTCAAACAAGAGAATGATAGTTCAGGGAAGATGCGGATACAAAGATCGGGGAGTGTACGCTGGAAAGTGATATCTATGCTTCGGCTCTGGCGGTCTCTATCTTGTGCAGGGTTCGTGGGGCGGTGCCGCGGCGGGTTATGCGCCTGATGGAAACCCCGGCGAGGTCCGCAGAGGTGGTCACGTATTTCTGGGCGGCCCTGCCTATGGGCTGGGCGGCTATAATCGCCCCGGTCGCTGCAAGGATGGCTAAAGGCAGCCGCCGGCTTCGATTTTTGTCCCCCAACGCCAGAAAGCAAGCCACCCCTGCCAGCGCGCCGGCGACGACGGCGGTGGTTCCACAGAAAGGCGATATCGCTAGGTCATGGTCTCCACCCTGCAAACGCGCCAGCGCCTCTGTAACCGCCCCTCGCACCTCTTCGCTGGGGATGTTCCCGTAGATGTAAAAGCCGTCAAAGGTCGAGGTGCCCAGTATCCTTTCAGCGAAGCCCAGCTTCTGGGTCAATAAAGAAACGGTCGCATGTTCCAGGGCGTGGTTCTGCCGCAGGTTTTTAATTAAGTCTTCTTTCATGGCTATCCTGCTTGAATATTATAACATAATTTAATATATTTAATGCCGAAGTACGAAGAACAGGACGAAGTTTACCATTCGTCTTCGGCGGAGTCAAGTATGGCGGTGAGGCTGCGCTAAATCGAACTACAGAGCGAGATACGGTCATACTGTTTGAAATACTATGATTAAAAGAATAATGCGCTAATAAATATAGTGTTAAAGTATAAATACGCTGAATGATTCATAAAAAAGTGGAAAAGTTTGACATTTGCAGTGAAATATGGTTCAATACTGAGCATGGGGTAGTAGGCTCGTTTAAGCGATTTTACTATTATACCTAATATTTTCATTGTCGATTGCGAAGGGTGTGAACTAGATGGTCGAAGAGGAAAGGGCTGAGCCGGAAAAGGTAAAAGGCGCGGACAGGGTTCTAAGTTTCGGGAATGTGCCTACAGTTGACCTGCAGCAGGTTGAGGCGCGCCCTGAGGCTATAGCTTTGATCCCCGAGTCGGTGGCCTTGCAGTACAATGTCCTGCCGTTGTACTTGGAGGAAGATACCCTTACGGTGGTCGCTGACTACCCAGATGACCTCCAGCTTATGGATACCCTTTCAAGGATAACGAATAAGAAGATCAAAATGGTCAGCCCCCTGAGGGGCAATCTCCGTGACACTGTCAGCAGTTGCTATTCCATGGGTGTAGGGGACGAGATCGAGGAATCGATCTTGGACATCATAACCCCGATGCATGATTCTGTCGCCGCTGAGGCGGAGGAGGTTGCGGAGCTGGCGCAGGCGGCAACCGATGCCCCCATTATCAAGGCGGTAGACAAGATACTTACCCAGGCGGTAAAGGAGAGGGCTTCGGATATCCACATCGCTCCGGAGGAGAAGTGCGTAAAGATACGGTACCGTATCGATGGCGTGTTACATGACTCCGTTTCGCTGCCTCCGGAGATACAGTCGGCGATACTTACCAGGCTGAAGATACTGAGCAATATGAATATTGCGGAACGGCGCCGACCCCAGGACGGTTCCTTTTCCGGCAATTTCGGCGGCAAACTGATAGATTTCCGTGTTGCCACCATAGGCACCAACTGGGGTGAGTCCTGCGTGATGCGCGTGCTGGACAAGAGCTTCAGCCTCTTCGAGCTGGAGAACTGCGGGATGCCCCCTTACCTGCTGGAAACCTACGAAGCTTGTTTGAACGCTCCCTTCGGAATGATCGTTATCAGCGGCCCGACCGGCTCGGGTAAGACCACCACCCTGTACGCCTCCCTGTTGAAGCTGGACTCTTCAGAGCTGAACATTATGAGCATCGAAGACCCGGTCGAGTACAAGTTTGGCGGGGTTCGCCAGATCCAGGTCAACCGGGCTGCCAATATCACCTTCGCCGGCGGGCTGCGGGCATGCATGAGGATGGACCCCGATGTCATCCTCGTGGGCGAGATCCGCGATACGGAGACGGCGCAGACGGCGGTGACCGCCGCGCTGACCGGGCACCTGGTACTGACGTCGATCCACGCCAACGACGCCGTTGGTGCGCTGGTGCGGCTGGTGGACCTGGGGGTTGAGCCGTTCCTGGTTACCTCTGCGGTTCTGGCCACCGCATCCCAGCGGCTGGTGCGCAGGGTGTGTCCAAAATGCGCACAGGTGCAGAAGGCGTCCCTTACCGATGCCCTCGCCTACAAGCAGGTGACGGGGAAGGAACGGAGCGAGTTCACCTATGGCGCCGGCTGCGCTGCATGCGGCTTCAAAGGATACAGGGGGCGGATCGGCGTGTACGAGCTGCTACCGATAACGGATCCGATAAGGACCCTGATAACGAAGAATGCCGGTGCAGTAGATATCAAGGCTCAGGCGCTGAAGGACGGCATGCTCCCCATGCGATATCACGGCATGAGCCTGGCCAAGGAAGGGGTTACCACCCCCAGCGAGGTGGCCCGCCACGTCTTCACTATGGACTAATTTACCAGTAGGCAGAGATATGTAGTTTAAGATTAGGAGTGTGATATAATGAGGAATCTCAGAGATGGTTCGGTAAAACCGAATCATTTTTGTTCTGGCGCAGGCAATTGGCATCCGCTTGGGCCTTTCCAATGCCGGGGTCAGCGGGTATAATGTTGCAAACGTCAGTTCTGGCGAAAGGGGGAAGGCGTTTATGAAGTTCAGCTACGTTGGCAGAAATCCTGCGGGCCAGACCATAAAGGGAATAGTTGACGCTGATACTGAAGATAAGGCACAGGATGTCCTGTGGAAATCCGAGATCACCATCATCAGCCTTAAGCAGAAAAAGGGTGGCTTTTCCATGCAGGAGGCGCTGCCCACCCTCTATGGCGTGAAGCGGCAAGAAATTGTCACATTCACCCGCGACTTGCATACCCTCCTCAGCGCCGGCATAGGCATCTATCCCTCCCTGAGCATGCTCCACGACCGGTCCGGCAAGGCCAGCATGAAGGCGCTGGTGCACGATATTTTGTCCTCCGTTGAGTCCGGCACTTCCTTCTCCGACGCCTGCGCCAGGCACCCCAAGGAGTTCTCTCCGTTTTACCTGCGCATGACCAAGGTGGGCGAGGAGATCGGTAACCTGGAGCAGATGCTGCAGCAGATCACCGTCCAGATGACCAAGGAGGATGCGATCAAGAAAAAGGTCAAGGGGGCGATGACCCTTCCCGCTATCACCCTCAGCATTGCAGTACTGGCCATCATCGCCCTGGTCACATTCGTCGTGCCGGCGATGGAGGGGCTGTTCGAGCAGTTCGGCGGAGATCTGCCGTTCATGACAAAAGTGATGGTAGGCCTGTCCGATTTCGTCATCGGGTCTTGGTATATCCTGCTGCCAGCCGTCATCCTCTTGATCGGCGGCACCATCTGGTATCTGAAGACGCCGCGGGGGAAGAGGACGTGGTCCACCATACTGTTGAAGACCCCGCTGATCAAGGACATCGTGGTCAAGTCCAGCATGTCGAGGACGGCGCGCAACCTGGCCATCCTGCTCGGCGGCGGCGTACCCATAACCGAGGCGATGGACCTCACCATTCAGACCAGCGATAACCATCACTTCAGGGAGGCGTTCATGCATGTGCGGCAGAGCGTCAGTGAGGGGCTGCTGCTGTCGCAGGCGATGGCGCAGGAGCCGATTTTTCCCAAGCTGCTGACGCAGGTGATCGGCGTCGGCGAGCTGACGGGCAAGCTGGAGCCCAACCTGGAGTCGGTGGCCGATTTCTACGAGATGGAGACCGACGACTCGGTGTCCCGGGCGACATCGATGCTCACCCCGATAATGACCGTCGTCATCGGCGGCATAGTGGCGCTCATCGCGCTGTCCATGTACCAGCCGATGTACGGCATCGCCGGGCAGCTTGAGTGATTAATATCCGGGATTAATTTAGCTAAATCGTATTAAAAGTATTGATAAATATAAAAAAGTATGATATAATTTAAGATTCCTAAGCGAGGCAGGTGATCGAGATGAAAGGCAAGAGCGGGTTCACCCTGATAGAGACCGTAATCTCCATTTTCCTGTTCGCCCTGATTATCGTCAGTTTCATGCAGGGCCTGACCACCACCGTAGTCGGCAGCAACAAGGTGAGGATGAACAACGCCGCCATGAACGTGGCGCGCTCCCAGATGGAGTACATCCAACAGCAGGAGTACATCGTTCATGACGAGTACGGCTACCCAATGGAGTACAACGAGACGCTGGAGCAGTGGGTGTACCTGGATGTGGAAGAGGGAACCTACAACAAGACGCCGGGCGTGCCCGACGGCTTCTACTACGACGACATCAGCATCAATGTCAGCCTGGTGCCCGCGCCCGGCTCGGGCTATGACACATCGGTACTCAACCGCTCGGCGATGCAGCAGATAGACGTGACCGTCTCCTACGCGGACGGCAAGCATATGACCCTGACTGGCTACAAGGCGCCGCGGCTGGCGACGGTGGTGCGGGCCGCCGGCAGGTACCCGGTGAGCAAGGAGATAACCGATATCCCCGATTTGTTCGGCATCAGCAGCGGCGGCGAACAGGCGGTGCCGTACGATATCGGCGCCTGCTGCAACTCCGGCCGCTGCGGAAGCGCGGCGGAATGCGCGGAGGAAGGGCTAACAACCCCTTGTCACCCCGAGAGGCAGTGCCGCAATTACGGCGGCATAAGCGGGGGGGAGGGGTACTACTACGTGTTCCGCACCGGCACCGCCGGCGCCATCTGCGCCTCCTGGATCTACGGCGACACCGGCAGCCTCGACCATATCGATTGTCTTACAGGCACCTGTGATGATGGTATCGGCCAGAACTACGCCAACGTGTTCCTGTACCGGGGGATACCCGACGACTTCAACGACCAGGGGCAGGGGCAGGGGCTGGTGGAGCTGGCGGGCACTGAAACACACCCGCGGGACATCTGCGATGACGCCGATGACCCCTGCGAGTTCCTGGCCACGGTCGGCACCCACTACTCGTCGGACTCGGACCGCTACCTGGCGAGCATCGGCACGTCGGGGGACTTGTGGCCGGCGGGGGTCTACACTGTGTTCTTCCACAACTGGGGGTACTACGATATCGGCTGCGACACCATCTCGGCGTCAGTGGCTTACTACTGGTAGCGCCGGCAATAAGGAGCAAGATGCGAAGCGAGAAGCGCGGGTTCACCCTGCTGGAGGTGCTGGTGGTGATGTTCATCACCGGCATGATACTGCCGCTCATCGGCACCGCGTTCTACATGCTGATCGACGTGCCCACCAGGGAGACAGGCAAGCTGACCACCATCAACGACGTGCAGCTGGCGTTCAACTGGATACGGGACGACGCGATGAGGGCGCAGTACTACTCCGGCTCGCCGACCATGCTGGAGAAGGTTATCGCCATCGACTTCGACAACTGCGACCGGGGGTCTGACTGCTGGGCGTGGGAATCCTCCGGCGATATCTCCTCCGAGCCCGGGCCGGGCGTCGGCAACCCCGCCGTCAACCCCGGGGACTATAACGCCATCGCCCAGTCGGACTCATCTTGGTGGGAGACCGACGGGACGGGGAACAACGACCACTGGTACAACTACCATGTATATCACCTCACCATAGACCCGGTGGAGTACCCCAAAACGGACATCAACCGGCTGTCGGTCACCTGGCTGGGGCACGGCGAGGCGGAAAGCGGCTACTATACCACCCTCAAGGTGTGGAACCACGACACCAGCAGCTGGCGCACGATGGGTAGCAGGGACGGGCTGGGGGGCGACGGCACGCTCTCCGGCTACCTGAACCCCGACACCGACGTGTCGGACGCGGGGGAGGTGTACCTGCTGGCGGAGGCGGAGCACTACTACGACGCCGGCGGCAGCAGTTGCCCTTATCTCTACGCCTGGAACGGGACCGGCTACCAGTTCGTGGACGTGACCTACCCCGATGCCTTCCTGCAGCGGTACGAGGCGACATCGTACCAGACGACAAACACCCTGGAGCCGAAGGACGGCCTCTACGAGCTGGTGCTTCATGAGAGCCTGCTGGAGACCGGCTTCGTGAACCAGGTGGGGCTGTGGGCGGTGGACCACCCCGAGGGCAGCGGGGTGCTGGTGGAGCAGCCGATGGTGATATCGGCGGAGCGCTCGGGCACCATCCACACGGTGCGTGACCCGCAGCCGGTGACGGCGGTGGACCGGGCGGGCAACGATGTGACCGACCTGCTGGCGCGGGCGGACGGGGAGTACTGGGAGTCCGACCTGGAGGGCAAGGACTTCAGCAACGCGGACAACCTGTTCGACTGGGTGACCGTCACCCTGCCTGATAAGCCCGAGGGCGGAACGGCAAAGCTGATAATAGATGCCCGGGAGTCCATGCTGGGGTCGTTCCAGATGTGGTACTTCTCCCACTTCATGCTGGGCAGCCCCAACTTCGACTGGCTGTTCCACAAGCTGGAGACCGATGAGGATTTCTACCGCTATTTCGATTTCACCGTATGGCTCAGCTCGGCGTTCACCGTGCAGGCTTGGGACGGGGAGGGGTGGGTGGATTGCGCCGAGATACCCTTCGTGGACCACTTCTTCGGCAGGCCCAAGGTGGTCACCGTCGACCTCGACGGCATCGAGGGCAACCAGCTGCGTATCTACACGCCGATAGGCCTGCGGGAGATAGACTACGTCGCCGTGGACTATACTGGGGACGAGGAGATAACCGTGACCCGGCTGGAGCCGGCGGGGGCGACGCAGTATTTCGCTGACGGCTCGGAGGCCGACGTGCTGGACGCCATCGCCGCCGCGGACGACTCCTACGCTGCCCTGGAGATATGGGAACACATAGAATGCAGGTTCCGGGAATTGCCGCCGCCGGCCGAGGGCTACCAGCGGACGTTCGTGGTGCCCACCCGCGGCTACTACTACGTGAGGGGGCCCGAGGTGCCGCAGGACAAGATGGGCGACTGGCCGCTGGGGCAGGAGCTGACCTACGTGCCCTACGCTTTCTCCAAGTGGACCCTGCCGCGCTACGTGAACCGCAGCGCATACCCCTGCTCGCGCTACTGCCAGACGCCCACGTCGGCGCTGGACATACCGGTGTTCCCTCCGAATGTGACAAACTCGCTGCATGCCAACTTCGTGCGGCTCACGCTGGTGGTGCCCAAGGAGGATGATGATGCTGCCGATGATGAGGAGGATTTAGTCTACGGCAGCTTCAGCTGGGTGGACCGCACCGGCACGGAGAGCCACAGCTATACCACGCAATATTACTTCAGTGACAACCGCCTGATGCGGGACGAGTGGGTGGACAACAACCTGGTCTCCACCGCGGTGGTAGCCCACCATATCGCTTTCTGGGAGGACGTGGGTTTCAGGTTCTTCCCCCGCGGCGACCTCAGCCAGCCACCGGGCAAGGAGGGGGAGGCGTACCTCGCAGTGGATATAAAGGCGAACACCAGCGAGGGGCTGCGATACTCTCAGTGGGCGGAGTCCACGGAGACCTACACCCTGAGGGGCGTGAGGGGCGGGGGGCTGAGCCGCGGCTTCGCCGTACTGGCGCGGGGGCGCAGCGGCAACCCGGTCAACATCCAGGGCTTAGGGCTCTCGGTGCAGGGCAATATCTACTCCTACCGCGGGGTGTACATCGGCGGCGGGGAACACAGCATCACCGGGATGGTGGAGGCGGCGGGGGATATAGACGACGCCGGCAGCATACTGGTCCCCGAGCAGTTGAAGCGCTTCAGCACCCGCGCCGACGCATCGTGGAGCCTGGGGCTGGACGATTTCGTCCACTGGCCGGAGTTAAAGGACAGGGAGTTCATATACAGCGGCGTGGGCGACTGGGACCTGGCGTCGTGCGCCACGTGTTATTACAACAAGAGCGGGCCAGCGAGCCGGAGCATCTTTAACGGGACAAAGATGATGACCGGGGTGTACTACAACCCCTCTGGGAATATCAACCTGACCACCACCAACGCCACCGGCATGGTGACCCTTATCGGGGAGCGGGTGATAGTGACCGCCGACTACAGCCAGCTCAGCGCCCTGAGCAACGGGGTGGTGGCCTACGGCACCGGCACCGACGATGCCGCCGTGCTGTACAACTCGGATGACCCCCTTGAGCTGGGCACGAGGTGGTCCGGGTCGCTGTTCGCCCCGTCGGGTGGGGTGCGCATCGGCGGCAAGAACTTCGCGGTGTACGGGGCGGTGGCGGCGATGCGGTTCTTCTATAACGGACATAACGCGCTGATACTGTATTGATGGGGAAACGGCATGAGATATCTTGATATCAGGGGTGTCAATATGAGGAGGGGCCGGAGCGGGCAGTTGCTGATACTGGTGCTGGGGGTGATGGGGCTGGGGCTGCTGGTGGTCGCCCCGCTGCTGGCGTACTTGGACACGAGCTTCAAGATAAACATGCACTACCAGATAAAGACCGAGTCCTACCTCGCCGCCGAGGCGGGGATAGAGCGGGTCATCGGAGACCTGTACATGGGCACCGACATCCGGCTGCCCACCTACGAGACCATGGTCAACCAGGCGCCGGCGGTGCTGAGCGATTTGTACTTCGAGATAAACGTAACGGAGCCCACCACGCTGGGGGTGGCGCCGCTGGCGGTGGAGAGCTATCTGGACCCGGGCAGCTGCCTGGGGATGCGGCCCATCGACGCGGGGGACGTCTGGGACTACGACTTCTTCCTGTCCCACGGGGAGGACATCAAGGTGAGCTGGCCGTACTACACGGGCGACTCCGCCTGCAACCCCTATAAAACCAGCAATATTGAGAAGGGGTGGACCGTCATCTCCCTGCTGGACGAGTACGGCGCGGCGGTGACGGACCTGCTGGGCAACCCCATCCGCTCGGAGGTGGGGGCCTCGGGGACGCTGGGCGACGATGCGCGGATGGTGGTCAACACCCTGTACGTGCAGGGGGCGTACCCCGGCCCCGACGGCGAGCGGGGCACCGCCGACGACGATATCATCATAGAGGGCGGCCCGTACACGCTGAGGTTCGAGAACAAGGCCACAAGCGGCGGCAGCGACGTGCGCGTCTGCTGCCCGCCGTTCAAGGGCGGCGACTACGACTACGTGTT
>CAYUWM010000021.1:0-7297 GCA_964448395.1 uncultured Dehalococcoidales bacterium | reverse complement strand
GCGACGTGCGCGTCTGCTGCCCGCCGTTCAAGGGCGGCGACTACGACTACGTGTTAAGCGGCTCCATCAACTGCAGCGAGATGGACTGCAGCCATTTCATCGATGACAGCGGCATGGTGTCGGGGTTGGGGATAGGGGGGGGGGCGGTGATGCTGTTCGTGTTCAACGAGAACTTCGGCGACGCCACAGGCTCTAAGGCGGAGACTAACACCGACACCTTCTCCTGCGACTACGTGGAGCTGAACATCACCAAGTGGGACGGCAGCGTCAGCACCTACACCTACAACAACACCGACCCGTTCTCAGGGCCGCACTTCAGCCGCTATAATGCTATCACCACCGACCCCGGGGGTGACGACGGCAGCACCAGCAGCCAGCCGTATGACGAGGGGTACTACGACGAGTTCGTGACGGCGGCATATGCCGCGATGGGGCCGCCGGGCACAGGCACGGCGCTGGGCGGGCCGGATATCGAGGCTATCTCTCACCGGGAGGGCCAGCGCTTCGACGTGCCGTCTCCGGTGGGGGGGGAGCTCAACGCGGTGCTGATGCACATATTCAGCGGCGTTAACAACTCGGCGGAGGTGGCGCGGATAGACGTGCGCTGGGAGGGCTACCAGCACAAACGGGCGGAGACCGCGGATGCTGCTTACAACTACCAGGCGGACGACGACGAGCTGTCCCTGTTCATCTTGAACTGGGACCCGGACGGCGACCCGGCGGGGGCGGGGACCCCGGTGATGCACTACCTGGACCACCGCGAGCAGGGGGGCGGCTTCATCTGGCTCAAGCTGTACCAGGGGGCCTACCGCGACTACCTGGTCAGGTCCATCGCTTTCCGGGACCAGCCGGGCGGCATCGACGGGCAGCTGGACGCGGGGGAGGAGATGGCGTTGGTTACGACGTACCTGCGGCAGAGCCCGGGGCCGTCGGTGTGGTGGGAAGAACAGGCCATGGAGATAATGTCCTGGCACATCGAATATTATACGCAGTGAGCGTTTGCTATTGACATTTATGCTTTTTCATAGTAAAGTCTTCTAACGCCTTATCCGTCGAGAGATAATTATGACAACGCAAGAGCTGCCCGAGCGGCGTGCCCCCAAGATAGACCTGAACCTGCTCCCCGATGAGTACCTGCCGCGCAAGAAGTCGCGCTGGGGACTGCTGCTGGTGCTGCTGGTGGTGGTGTTGGCCTGCGTGCCGTGGCCGTTCCTCATCATGAAGTCGGACGTGGACGCCGATAACCGCAGGCTGGAGGCGGAGCAGGCCAGCCTGCAAGCCGAGTTCAACGCCATTATGAAGGACGCAGTAGAGGCGGCAGACCTGCAGAAGAAGATTGACGGTGCAAATGCCGGTTGGAATGATATACTTGCCGACTGGGAGCTGTTCCAGGCCAGCATCAGGACCTGGTCCGAGATAATGTACGACGTGCAGCAGCTGCCGCGGGGTTCCCTGGGCTACCTGGAAAGCATAACTCAGAACAAGGACACGATCACCATCGTTGGGTGGTTCGCGCGGGAGCAGTTCATCTACGAGTACTCGCTGATGCTGGCGGACACCGGCCACTTCATCGAGGATGGGGTGAATATCAAGCAGAAAAAACTGGATGAGAATACAGGCGCACATGATTTCACGATAGAGGCTATACTGGTGCCGGCGGAGGTGGAGGAATGAAGCTGTCGGTATCGCGGAACATCCTTATCCTGGTGGTGGTCGCCGTTGTCCTGCTGGCATTCGGCGCGATGATGGTAATATTCTATGTCGGCGCGGTGAACAAGACGGCTCAGCTGGAGGATGACGTAAAGGACCTGAAGTTTAAGTTAGCTCAGACACCGGGGTTCGACATCCCCGGGATGAAGGAGCAGCTGGCAGATATACTGGAGCAGATAGCCACCGAGGCGCCGTTCCCGGCGGGGCCGTTCGATAAGGGTTCCAAGTACGATAACAAGCAGGTAACCAATGCCCTGTTCGAAGTGACCGATGATGCCCATGTGACGCTGAACTCGCTGACCCACAACAAGGAGGCCGCCCTGAAGATCGGGACGGGGACGTACCACACCGATCCCTACAGCTTGAGTTGCAGCGTCCCGGATATAGGGCATGCGGACCGGCTGATCGATCTGATGGAGCTGCTGGAGGAGCTGCGGGAGGATGAATACCCCACGCTGGTAGTGGACAGCCTCAAGTTCCAGTTTCCGACCGAATCCAGCCCCGAGGTTAACCTGCAGTTCAACCTGGGGATTGTAACCCAGAAGTACGAGGATTAACCCCGGAACAGTAAGATGTTCGAGGAGCCGTTATATGGAAGACCAGACTAACCCGGCAGCAGAGGACCCCAAGGCCGCAGCCAGGGTGGATAAGAAGGCGGCGAGGGAGGAGATCAGGCGTGCCAAGGCGGAGGAGAAGGCCCGTCTGAGGGAAGAGAAAAAAGCGGCGGCGGAGGCGGCCAAGGCGGAGAAGGCGGAGGCCAAGGCTGCAGGGAAGAAAGCGCCTAAGGCGCCCAAGGCGCCCAAGGCGCCCAAACCGCCCAAGGCCAAGAAGGCACCCAAGGGCAAGGCGGGGCGCATCATCACCATGAGCATCGAGGGCACCGATCTCAGGATCGTGTACTCCTCCGGCATATCCATCGAGTCGTGGGACAGCGTGGCCTTCGACCCGCAGATACTGAAGGTGGGCCAGATAGCCGACCCCGACGGGCTGGGGGCGGTGGTACGGAGCGCTATAGAGGGCCGGGATGTGCTTAAGAGCCAGGTGGTGTGCGCCATGCCGGGGCTGCGGTCGGTGTCACGGGTGATCAGCATACCCCGGGTCAGCAAGAAGGAGCTGCCGACGGTGGTCCCGCGGGAGGTCAACAAGCTGATGACCGTCTCCGAGGCGGATAATTACCTTCGCTGGCAGGAATTGCCGTCGGATGACGACCAGATGCATATCTTCGTTATCGTTGTCCCCAGAGACCCGCTGATGACGTTCCTGGAGGCGCTGAAGATAGCCGGGCTGGCCCCCACCGTACTCGACCTCAAGCCGCTGGCGCTGGTCAGGGCGGTGAACCAGAGGGATGCCATAATCGCCACCGGCGAGAGCAACAGCATGGAGCTGGTCATCGTGGTGGACGATATACCGGTGCTGATACGCAGCGTCTTCCTCGGCGAAGGGGTGGTAACCCAGGACTACGCCGTCGGCCGCATCAGCGACGAGCTGGGGCGAACCATATTGACATATAATGAGATCAACAAGGACCACCCGCTGGACCCGGAGATACCGATCTACCTCTGCGGGGCTTCCGCCGGCGGGGTGCCATTCGCCCTGAATGTGGCGGCGTTGACCGGGCGCACCGTCCAGCCGCTGGAGCCGCCGGTGATATACCCCGAGGGGTTCCCCATCGCCGACTTCATGGTGAACGTGGGCCTGATCCTCAAAGTGGCATGACAACCATACTGGCAGCCATCGGCCTCGCCGTCGCCGGCCTCGCCGTGGGCAGCTTCCTCAATGTGTGCATCGACCGCCTGCCGGCGGGGAAATCGATAATCAGGCTGCGCTCCCACTGCGATGCGTGCAATCAGGGGCTGCAGAACAAAGATTTAATACCCCTGTTCAGCTATCTGCGGCTGCGCGGCCGCTGCCGCCACTGCGGGGCGCGCATCCCGCGGCGCGTCTTTCTGGTGGAGCTGGGCGCTGCGCTCATCTTCGGGCTGCTCGCCTGGAACTTCGGCCCCGGCCTGGAGCTGGCCTTCGCCCTGATCTACGCCTGCATCTTCCTGGTGATCTTCGTCATCGACCTGGAGCACCAGCTAATACTGGATATGGTGGTGTACCCCGCCATGGCCCTGGCCTTCATCTTTTCCTTCTTCTGGTTCGGCGCCGGGGACTACCCCCACTGGCCCCAGGCGGGGGTGTTGAGCGCCTTATTGGGGGGCGCCGCGGGTCTGGTCTTCATGATAATCCCGTATTTCATAGCCCGGGCGTTCTACGGCAAGGAAGGCATGGGTGAGGGCGACGTGTACCTGGGCGCGCTGATAGGTCTGGTAACGGGGTTTCCGCTGGTATTCGTCGCGCTGATAATCGGCATCCTCGGCGGGGGCGTGGTGGCGGTGGGCCTGCTTGCGCTGCGGATCAAGAAGCGCAGGGACCCCATTCCCTTCGGCCCGTTCCTCGCCGCGGCGGCGATGGTGACCCTCATCTGGGGTTTGCCCATCCTCGACTGGTACACCGGCCTGGTGTAGAAGCTGCTCAATGCGATTTCAGGCCAATTTCTAAAACAGCCCCGAAAAGGTATTGACAAAGCCTAAATTATATGCTATTGTACTATACAGAGTAATAAAGTATAAAAAAACTTAAAGCATGATAATATAAGAGTTTGGGAGATAAATAAACAGCAGGAAAGGAGGTGAAAGAGATGAAGATGCTAATGAAAGGGAACAGTCTTGGAAAGAAGAGAGAGGGTTTTACGCTGATTGAGCTGCTGATCGTGATGGTGATCTTGGCCATACTGGCCGGAATCGTGATCATCAGCATCGGCGGCGTTATCGGCAGGGGCCAGGCAACCGCCTACAACGCGGACCGCGAGCAGATAGAGGCGGCGGTGGCCGAGTTCATGACCCGGCCGACGGACGCTACCTATCACCACGAAATCGGTGAGACCCCGAAAACGACTGGGGCTAATAGAACGGCTGACACCATCATCGGGGAGGACGTAATCCCGGGCGAGATCTATTACGAGGTTGCCCTGTGCCCGCTGCTGACGAGCTCCTACCCGCAGGGGATCCTGAAACAGATACCGGCCACGGCTGCTACGGCTAACCTTGCTAATACCGGAGCCAACGCCGAGGCCCGTGTGGATGATTCGGGTACCTGTGTTGGTGCGGTTACCACCGGCCACTACGTGTGGTACTCCACCGGCAGCGGGGACGTGCTCTCGGTATGCGTCGGCGCTGACTGCACCAATGGTGTTGGAGGAAAGAACGAAAGCGTGATGGACGGATTCCAAGACGTGTACCCATAAATAGTATGGGGAAAGAGGCACGGCAGGGCCTTAACAACAAAGGCTCAAGAGAGAGAAGAGAAGGGCTCCGCGGTAGCGGGGCCCTTCTGGCAAAGGGCAGGGGTAAGTGGCGGTGGGGTTAGCAAGAGATGGCATTAGTGATACAATGTTGAAAGACGTGAAAAGAGATGAAAGCGATGGAGAGGCGTAATAGCAGAAGGGGCTTCACCCTCATCGAGCTGCTGGTGGTGATGGTGATACTGGCCATCCTCGCCGGGATCGTGATCATCAGCATCGGTGGTGTGATTGCGCGGGGGCACGCCAGCGCCTACGACGCCGACCGGGAGCAGGTGGAGATGGCGATAGCGGACTACATGACGCGCTATGCCCCCACCGCAGGAGAGCCGCCCCTGCAGGAGCCGGGGGAGGTCCCGTGGGTAGAGGGGGTGGATATCTTCGGGCCGGACCTTATGCCGGGGGAGAACTACTACACCGTTGCCATGTGCCCGCTGCTTACCCAGTCGCAACCCAAGAGCATGCTGAAGCAGGTGCCCAACACCGCGGAGGCCAAGAACTGCGCCATCCATCCCACGGGGGCCAACAATGCCAGCGGCATATACGACTGCTCGGGGGAATGCGGCGGCCACTACCGCTGGCTGTGCACCGCCGGCGGGGACGTGGCCTCGGTATGCGTGGGCGCCGACTGCCCGTTCACCAACCGCAGCGGCTACATGAGCGGCATATACCCGTAGCTTCGAGCGATTAAACACTTTGAGGGCTCCATTCGAATGGGGCCTTTTTTTGTTCCGTTGCGATTGACAGAGGTGGGGCTGCATAGTAAGATGAGCGCAGTCATCACTCGTAGAGGAAGTTTGATAAAATGCTTGCCAAGGTACTGAGCTGCGCGGTGGTGGGGCTGGAGGGGGCCATCGTGGAGGTGGAGGTGGACATCGCCGCAGGGCTGCCGGCGTTCAATATAGTGGGGCTGCCCGATACCGCGGTGCAGGAAGCGCGGGAGCGGGTGCGCGCCGCAGTGCGCAACAGCGGGCTCACCTTCCCCCAGAAGCGCATCACGGTGAACCTGGCGCCCGCCGACCTGAAGAAGGAAGGCCCGACGTACGATCTGCCCATAGCGGTGGGCATCCTTTTCAGCTCGGAGCAGCTGGCGGCGGAGGTAGCGGATACCCTGTTCCTCGGCGAGCTTTCGCTGGACGGGAGCCTGCGCCACACCAACGGCATCCTGCCGATGATAGCCCTGGCGAAGGATAACGGGCTGAACACGGTGTACGTCCCCGCGGCCGATGCCAGGGAGGCATCGCTGGTCCCGGATATCAGGATCGTGCCGGTGGCCTCGCTGGCCGAGCTGGTCTCCCACCTGCGTGACGAGTTGACCATACCCGATTACCATCCCGATGAAAATATCGAGACTGCCGCTGCCGATTTCGGTCACTTAACGGATTTGGCGCACGTGAAGGGGCAGGAGCATGTCAAAAGGGCGCTGGAGGTGGCCGCCGCCGGGGGACACAACCTGCTGATGAGCGGGCCGCCGGGCAGCGGCAAGACCCTGATTGCCCGTTCCCTCCCGTCGATACTGCCCCAGATGAGCATGGCGGAGGCGCTGGAGGTGACCAAGATATACAGCGTGAGCGGGCTGCTGCCGTCGGACACGCCGCTAATCATGCAGCGGCCGTTTCGCGCCCCGCACTACACCATATCGCATGCCGGGCTGGTCGGCGGCGGGCGCTGGCCCCGCCCCGGCGAGATCAGCTTGACCCACCGCGGGGTCCTGTTCCTGGATGAGTTCCCCGAGTTCGGGCACAACGTGCTGGAGGTGCTGCGGCAGCCGCTGGAGGACAAGGTGGTCACCATCAGCCGCGCCCAGGGGAGCATCACCTTCCCCGCCAACTTCATGCTGGTGGCGGCGATGAACCCCTGCCCCTGCGGCTACTACGGCGACCCGGTCAAGCAGTGCACCTGCTCCCCGAGCGCCGTGTCGCGGTACCAGAAGCGCATCAGCGGGCCGCTGCTCGACCGCATCGATATATTCGTGCAGGTTCCCCGCATCGAGTATGAGAAGCTGGCGGACGAGCGGGACGGCGAGAGTTCAGCGGTGGTGCGCTCCAGGGTGGAGCAGTCGCGCAGCATCCAGCAGGAGCGTTTTCGGGGCTCCGGGCTGACCTGCAATGCGGAGATGACGCCGGTGGGGGTGAGGGATTTCTGCCAGGTGGACTCGGAGGCGCAGGGGCTGCTCCAGGCGGCGATGAAGCAGCTGGCGCTCTCGGCGCGAGCCTTTCACCGCATCCTCAAGCTGGCGCGCAC
>CAYUWM010000020.1:2479-26029 GCA_964448395.1 uncultured Dehalococcoidales bacterium | reverse complement strand
GCCACCAGGGAGGATGTCGCCGAGGCCTACATGCTGGCGTACAACCTGGGGTGCAAGGGGATAACCATCTACCGGGACCGGAGCAAGGATAAGCAGGTGCTGAATATCGCCGCTGAGGAGGAGCAGGGGAGCGTCCTCGAGCCCCGGCGTCGCGCCCGGGTGACCAGAGGGATCACCGAGAGGGTGGCCACCGGCTGCGGTAACATCTACGTTACGGTGAACTCCGACGATTACGGGATCTGCGAGGTGTTCTCCAGCCTGGGAAAGGCCGGAGGGTGCGCCTCGGCACAGCTTGAGGCCATATCCCGGCTCATCTCGCTGGCGCTGCGTTCCGGCGTGGATGTAGCCGCAGTGGTCAAGCACATCAAGGGCATCCGCTGCCCCTCCATCGCCTGGGAGCAGGGGCATTCGGTGCTGTCCTGCCCCGATGCCATAGCCAGCGTGCTGGAGAGGCAGATCAAGGGGAAGGGCGAAGCAGATATCGATAGCGGGGAAGCCGATGCAACAGGTTACTCCGGTGAGGCGATGAAACTGGGCGGGCAGTGTCCGGAGTGCGGCGGCATGCTGGTTTATCAGGAGGGATGCCAGATATGCCACGGATGCGGCTATACTAAATGCAGTTGAGACAAAGGTTTGCGCCATGACCGATATCGACAGCTACATCATGATAGGGATAGGGGGATTCTTCATCCTGCTGAGCCTTCTTGCTTTTCTTTTGGCCGGAGGCGAGCAGAGAGGAATCGATCACGCCCTCTCACACCGCTCTGACCTCAGGGAGTTCGGCAGCGGCGGGCCGCTGCGCATGGGGCCTGAGGCAATCCGCATCGGGGGGCGGCTGTTATTCACCGTGGGACTGGTTATATTGATCATTGGCGCCGTATTGCTATTAATCGATTGAGGAGGGCGCAATTGGCACAGAAAACGGAACGCGGAAGCAAGGAAGACGAGATGAGGGTGGAGCAACTGAAGAAGCGCCTCGATACCCTCGACCGTCGTCTGGACGACATCGACAGTATGGTCAGTGCCATCGCCGAGAGAGCGATGAAACGCCCCCTCAGCATCATGCTGCATTGCCCCAACTGCGGGAAGATCGTTGAGATCGGCATAGTAGGCAGCGAGAAGATGATGAGATGACCGTGTGATCCTGCCAGATGAGATGGAACAAAGCGACGCAGCGAAGGCTCTCCGATGAGCGAGGCACCATCGTCAAGGATTGGGGCGGCAGGGTACCCGTCGCCCTGATCTATCCCAATTCTTACTATATAGGCATGTCCAACCTCGGTTTCCAGACTATCTACAACCTGCTCAACAGCTACGATGACATTGCATGCGAACGGGTCTTCCATGAGGAAGAGAGCGCCAGCATCGAGTCCGGCCGTCCCCTCAGCGACTTCGCGGTGCTGGCCTTTTCGATTTCCACCGAGTTAGATTATTTCAACGTAGTCCAGATGCTGAAGCAGAGCACAGCCCCCCTGTTTGCTTCCGAGCGCAGAAACCACCACCCACTGGTCATAGCCGGAGGCCCTTGTGTTACCGCCAATCCGCAGCCGCTATCACCCTTCTTCGACTGCTTCGCTATCGGGGAAGGGGAGGCTATCCTCCCACCATTAATCGAGGTCCTTGTCGGAAGCGAGCAGAGGAGCAGGGATGAACTGCTGCGGTCGCTCTCCTCACTGCCCGGAATATACATCCCCACACTTCTCGAGCTATACCAGAAAAAGCCAGTTGCCCGCCAGTGGGTAAAGGACATCGACCAGTTTGCCACCACCTCCGCCATCCTCACTCCCCATACCGAATTCGGCGACATGTATCTTATCGAGGTGATGCGGGGCTGCCAGTGGGTGTGTCGCTTCTGCCTTGCCGGCTACTGGTTCAGGCCCCCACGCTTTCGTTCTTTGAACCGCCTGCTAGAACAGACCGGGGAAGGCTTGAAGCTTGGAAAGAGGATCGGGCTCCTCGGCGCTTCTATCTCGGACCACCCCGAGATAGAAGAACTGGCGACCCAGCTGCGGCGCGAAGGGGCGCAGATATCCGTCAGCTCACTGCGGGTCCGCCCCCTGTCACCGGTGCTGCTGCAGGCCATCGCCGAGAGCGGGACCGCAACCGTCACCATAGCCCCCGAGGCCGGCTCGGAGAGGCTGCGACGAGTTATCAACAAAGGCGTATCGGAGAGCGATATCATGGCCGCGGTGGATGCCGTCGGGGAGCAGGGTTTCAGGCAGCTCAAGCTCTATTTCATGATCGGCCTGCCGACGGAGACCGCGGAGGACATTGACGAGCTGATAGGCCTGGTGCTGGCTATTAAAAAGCGCCTCGACACGAAGCGAACGGCGACCCACATCATTATCACCATCGAACCCTTCGTGCCCAAGGCGGGCACCCCCTTCCAGTGGCTCCCTATGGCCAGCCCCAAGGTGCTCAGCCACCGCCTCTCCTGGATCAAGGATGCGCTGGAACGTAAGGGCATCACCGTCAGGGCGGAAAGCGTGTCCTGGTCAATAGTGCAGGGAGCGCTATCCAGGGGTGACAGTAAACTGGCCCAGGTGCTGGCCCTCACAGAGGGACGCTCCCTGTCCGCCTGGCGCCTCGCCCTGTCCAAGCTTTCCATCGAAGCCGAGCCTTACACCGGGAAGGAGATACCGTTCGACAGAAAACTCCCCTGGGATGTGCTGAGCTCGGGGGTAGAAAAGGACTACCTGCGGCGTGAAATGGAGCGGGCGCTGCGCGGCGAGGGAAGCCCTGCCTGCCCTCAAATCGAGTGCCACAGGTGTGGGGTCTGCTGACATGGAGGGTTTAACGATTCAAAAAATCGCGGCCAGCCTGCGGGGTGTGGAACGGCGGATCGCTGCGGCAGCCGATAAAGCAGGCCGGTCACCGGCTGAGGTCACCCTCATCGCCGTAACCAAGGGCCTGCCCCTTGAGGCCGTCGAGGCTGCCATCGAGGCCGGCATCGAGCACATCGGCGAGAACCGCGTTCAGGAAGCGAGCACCAAGGTGGAACAGGCGTCCCGCCTGGGGCTACACCCTACCTGGCACTTGATAGGTCACCTGCAGCGCAACAAGGCAAAGACAGCAGTCGGGGTTTTTGATATAATTCACAGCGTCGACTCTCTCAAGTTGGCTGAGACACTGAACGCCGTTTCTGCGTCCGCCCTGCCCGTCTTGCTCCAGGTCAACGTATCGGGCGAAGCCACCAAGAGCGGGTTCTCTGTGGCGGAACTGCACCGGGCGATGACAGGCATCGGCCGACTGTCGAATTTGATGGTAACGGGGCTGATGACCATCGCACCGCTGACGAGCGACCCGGAGGAGGCGCGCCCCGTCTTCCGCAAGTTGCGGGAGGCACGCGATTCAATGGGTTTGGAGCATCTATCAATGGGGATGACCGATGATTTTGAGGTTGCGGTGGAGGAGGGCGCCACCATGGTGCGGATCGGTAGAGCTATCTTCGGAGGTTAGAAAATGAGCCGAAAGAAGAAATCGGAGCGCAACAAAGGGTTTGTGCATATGGAGTCAGCACCGCGAACGGTGGTGCTGCAGACGGGACGACAGACCCCGCCGGATTCCTTGCTGTGGGACCTGGACTTCTTAGCCGGCATATCGATGCAGGCGAAACGGCTGGGGACGGATTTCATCGGCGGCGGGGTGGCCAGCTTCGTGCTGATCAACGTCTCCGCCAACGCCGACACCACTGCCCTGGCCAATACCATGCATCAGCACACCCAGCGGCTCAAGAAGAGGGGGGACGACGACCTGGTGATACTGCTCGGGGGCAAGATCACCACCGACGAGGAAGAGGTGAGCTTTAAAGATGTGAAGTGCCGCAAGCAGATATCCCTCAAGGGCAAATCTCAAGAGGAGATCAAAGAGGCGCTGGATGAAGCGCTGGCGGAGGCGGGATGAAGATCGGCTTCATCGGCGGAGGGGGGATGGGCGAGGCCATGATCCGGGGGGTGCTCGGCAACGGACTGAGCGCGCCGGGTGATATCCGGGTCACCGACATCAGCGCCCCGCGGCTGGATACGCTTCGCACGACGTACAATGTTAAGACGAGCGAGGATTACCAAGCGACACTGGAAGGCGCCGATGCAGTCGTACTGGCGGTCAAGCCCCAGAACCTGGCCGATGTTATGCCCCTGCTTAAAGGGAGATTCGCCGGGGGCCAGCTTATCCTCTCCATCATTGCCGGGGCCAGGATCGCCACCATCGCCGACGGCCTCGACCATCGCCCGGTGGTGCGGGCGATGCCTAACACCCCCGCACAGGTCGGCGCCGGGATCAGCGTGTGGACCGCCGCCGCCGAGGTAAGCCAGCAGCAGAAAGAGATCGCGGCCTCCATACTGAAAGCCCTGGGCCAGGAAATCTATGTGCCTGACGAGGGATACATAGATATGGCGACCGCGGTCAGCGGCAGTGGCCCGGCATATGTTTTTCTACTGATGGAAGCGCTCACTGCAGCGGCGGTGGACATCGGCCTCCCCAGCGAGATGGCGCTGCAGATGGTGCTGGAGACGGTGCTGGGGGCAGCGCGTCTGGCCCGGGAGACGGGCACGCCGCCCAAGGAGTTAAGGGAACGGGTAACCTCGCCCGGCGGGACCACGGCCGCCGGCTTGCAGAAACTGTATGAGGGCAACATAGAAGCGACGATCGCCAGCGCGGTCAGCGCCGCATATGAGAGAGCGAAAGAGCTCGGGACCGCGTAAACACTATCTTGTTTTATGTC
Source organism: uncultured Dehalococcoidales bacterium (assembly GCA_964448395.1). Classification (GTDB taxonomy): domain Bacteria; phylum Chloroflexota; class Dehalococcoidia; order E44-bin15; family E44-bin15; genus CAYUWM01. The sequence goes on along the minus strand of CAYUWM010000020.1, from coordinate 21,306 downwards.
AATTAGCTGCCCTGCCCTTCTGTGCTACCTCGAAGCTCACTCCCGCCGATAATCGAAGTTTAATTAACCGCCACCATCCAGCACCTATTGCGCAAGGCGACTGATACGCCTAAAATCAGTAGCTGTGAAAAAGGTCAGCATAATCACCGACAGCACATCCTGTCTCCCCAAGGAATTGGCGGAGGAGAACGGCATCTGCGTGGTGCCGCTAAACATAGTATACGGAGGCGAGAGCTACCGTGATGGCGTCGACATCAGTCCCAGCGAAGTGTACAGGATTATGCGGAAACGTCAGGATCTTCCCACCACCTCCACCCCCTCAGCCGGAGGCTTCCTCGATACATTCCGACAGCTCAGCGAAGAAACGGAAGGTATACTATGCATCACAGTGACGTCGGAACAGAGTAAGATATACGAGACCGCACTGCTGGCCAAGGAGATGGCACGGGAGAAGCTCCCCGGCACCACGATCGAGGTGCTCGACAGCCGGGCGGCGGCGAGCGCACTGGGGCTTATCGTGCTGGAGGCAGCTCGCGCTGCAAACCGCGGCTCCGACCTCGCCCAGACGCTCGATGTAGCCCGCAGCATGATCCCGCGGGTGACATACCTAGCGATGGTGGATACCCTGTACTACCTGGCGCGAACCGGCCGCATCGGAAAGGCAGCAGCCTGGGCCGGCTCTATATTGAATATAAAGCCCATCGTGGGACACGATACCTCCGTGGGGGTAACCATACCGGTGGCGCGCCCGCGGACACGGGCGAAGGCGGTCAATCTTTTACTCTCACTGATGGGTGAGAAAATCGGCGAATCGCCGGTGCATGTTATCGTGAACCATGCCGACGAGCTCGATGATGGCAGGAAGCTGCAGGCTGAGATCGCCTCCCGGTTTCACTGTGTAGAGATATACCTTGCCGAGTTCGCCCCCAGCATGGGGATCCACGCCGGTCCCGGCGTGCTCGGCGCTGCCTTTTATACCGACAACTGAGAATCGTGTATGGTTCAGAAAGGCCTCGACAGGCGCCAATTGAGAACCGACCCCGAAGACAATTCGGAGGCCGACTGGAAGGTATACCGCCGGATGAGCGCCACCGCCCAGCGCATACGGCAAAAACACTTCGCCACGGACACCTCGCGAGGCATCTTACCGGTTATCGATAAGATACTACGTGAGGTAAATCGCTGATGCGCCAAGCGACACTGGTGCACAATTGCTGTATAATGAGAGCCTGATGTAGCATAACTCACGGAGGAGCTAAGCATGGAGGTCAAAGTCACCACCGGCGACATCGCCAAACTGCCCCTGGACGCGATAGTCGTCAACCTGTTCCAAGAGGCAAAAACCCCTGGAGAGGCAACCGGGGCAGTGGATAACGCATTAGGCGGGGCCATTACTCAGCTTATCCAGGACGGCGAGATCAAGGGGAAACGCCATGAGATGACCCTGCTCCACAGTCTGGGGAAGATCAAGCCGGCAAGGGTGCTCATCGCCGGTCTGGGCAAGCAGGAGGAGATAAGCCTCTCCCGGATACGCGAGGTCTCCGCTGAATCCTGCCGCTACCTGCGGAAGACCGGGGCGAGGAAGGTGGGCACCATTGCCCACGGAACCGGCGCCGGCGGCATTGATGCAGACAAGGCGGCCCAGGCGATAACCGAAGGCGCCCTGCTGGGGCTCTATACCTTTCGCCGGCACCTTACCCAGGAATCCGAGGAGCGGGATATAGACCAGCTGCTAATCGTTAACCGGGAGAAGAAAGGGCTCGCCGCGCTGGAGCGCGGATGCCGCACAGGGAGCATCATGGCACAGGCCACCATACTCGCCCGCGACATGGCAAACGAGCCTGCCAATTTCATGACCCCCAGCGATATGGCCGAAATCGCAATGCAGATTGCCGGCGAGTATGGTCTGGAGTGCTACATACTGGAGCAATCCGATATGGAGCAGCTGGAGATGGGCGCCCTGCTCGGCGTGGCCAAGGGCAGCAGACAGCCGCCCAAGTTCATCGTTATCAGCTACAAGGGCGGAGCGAAAAAGGGCACCATAGGCCTTGTGGGCAAGGGTATCACGTTCGATTCCGGTGGCATCTCCATCAAACCATCGGAGAAGATGGGCGACATGAAGGGCGACATGGCCGGTGGTGCCGCCGTGATCGCCGCCATGCGTGCCATCGGCGAGCTGAAACCCAGGGTCAACGTCACCGGGATCGTGCCGGCGACCGAGAACCTCCCCGATGGCAGCGCGCTCAAGCCGGGCGATGTCATCCGGGCATCGAACGGCAAGACCATCGAGGTGGTGAACACCGACGCCGAGGGCCGGCTGATCCTGGCCGATGCGCTGAGCTACGCCCGCAAGCAGGGCCTTTCGCCGGTGATCGACGTCGCCACCCTCACCGGAGCCTGCCAAATCGCCCTGGGCGATATCTGTACCGGCGCCTTCGGCAATAACCAGGAGTTGGTAGAGCGTGTAATCAGGGCCGGCGAAGCTGCCGGCGAATGCATCTGGCAGATGCCGATGTACGATGAGTACAAGGAACTGAATAAGAGCGACGTCGCCGATATCAAGAACAGCGGCGGGAGGTACGGGGGTGCGATAACCGCCGCCCAGTTCCTGCACGAGTTTATCGAGGACACGCCCTGGGTCCACCTCGACATCGCCGGCACGTCCCGCACCGATAAGGACCGCAACTGCCTGGTCAAAGGTGAAACCGGGGTCGCGGTGCGGACACTGGTAAATCTAGTCTTGAATTATGAATAGCGACAGACAAAGAATGCGAGGGAGGTAACAGATGAAGGTAAAATGGCTCGGTCATGCCGCATTCTTAATCACGTCGGACGAGGGCGTCAAGATCGTTACCGACCCCTATAAACCGGGGGTCTACGGCCTGGAATACGGCGCCATCAAGAACGAGGCGGATATCGTCATCGTAAGCCACGAGCACGACGACCACAACTACGTAGCCGGCGTTCCCGGCAACCCGCAGGTGATCAGGAGCTCCGGTTCGCACCAGGCGAACGGCATCGACTTCACCGGAATAGCCTGCCACCACGATGAGAGCAGCGGCAAGGAGCGCGGCGACAATACCATATTCTGTTTCTCGGTAAACGGGGTGAAGCTGTGCCATCTGGGCGACCTGGGCCATGACCTCAGCACCGAGCAGGTCGCCGCTATCGGCGATGTCGACGTCCTGATGATACCGGTGGGGGGAAGCTTCACCATTGATGCCGCCGGGGCGGACCGGGTTATCGGGCAGATAAAGCCCGGCGTGGCCATCCCCATGCATTTCAAGACGGACGGCTGCCCCAATTTCCCGGTGTCCGACATTGAGCCTTTCCTGTCCGGCAAGACCAACGTGAAACGTACAGGCAGCGCCGAAATAGAGTTCGAAAAAGGCCGGCTCCCCTCCCCTACTCAGATCATCGTGCTCGAGCACGCACTGTAGACATAGAAGTATGAGCAACAATCACACGATGCGATATCGATGAAACCGAACCATAGAAAAGCCGTACTTATCTGGCAGGTCATTGGTCTAGTAGCCGTATTGGCCCTGATCATCATGCCTTTCGCCGGGTTAACCCACCAGACCAGCGTACCCACACCGACACCCACATCCACCGCAACCCCGGATATAACGCCCGCAGTAACTTCGATATCCACCGTATCTGCGACGCAAACACCGTCTCCAGCCTCCACATTCATCGCTACGACCACTCCGGCCTCAACAACTACCCCGACGCCGACCCCGACACCCACGGCTACCCCAACAGCTACGCCCACCCCCAGCCAGACGGACACCCTGAGTGAAACGCTTCCACCACCAACACCACCCTAGATAACGCACCAACGGACGCCTCTTACTGGTTTGAAACAAGTGGTTTGTGGTATCATGGCTGTATCTTACTGATAGAAATAATCTCGGCTTGGAGAGTTACCGATCGGCATGAGCGCAGAGACCCCAAAAAAAGTATGCGTGATCTTCCCCGCACTAAATGAGGAGGAGACCATCGGGAGAGTGATCGACGAGGTCCCCATACGACAGCTGGAAGAGGCTGGTTATCAGGTCAAGGTCGTGGTCGTTGACAACGGCAGCACCGACAAAACCAGAGAAATCGCCGAGGCCAAGGGGGCTCATGTCATCTTGGAGCCAAGCAGGGGCAAGGGGAGAGCGATGCGCACAGCGTTCAAATCTGTTGAGGGGGACTTCGTATTCATGCTGGATGCCGATTTTACTTATCCTGCCATTTATATTCCCCGAACACTGGAACTCCTGGAAGATAAATACGATGTAGTGTTAGGCTCCAGGCTCAAGGGTAATATGGAGGAAGGGGCGATGAGCAGACTGAACCTGGTGGGGAACCACCTGCTCGCTTTTCTCGCCAATCTGCTTTATAGGAGCGGAATAAGCGACATGTGCACCGGCTACTGGGGCTTCAGGGGAGAGGTTGTTAAAAAGTTGAATATCGATGCCATCGGCTTCGAGCTCGAGGCTAACATGCTCATAGAGGCTACCAAGAAGGGTTACCATATCGGTGAGCTGCCCATCCATTACCGGAGAAGGGGGACTCCTACCAAGCTCCGTGCTATAAAGGCCGGCTTCAGGATAGGGCGAACGCTGATTCGTAAGCGGCTACGCTGAAAGCCTTGCTATCGGTGACTACGGGAGGCTTGCTATGCTTGTATCCGTTGTTGTATGCACTCATAGCCTAGATAACTTCGGAAACCTCAAAGAATCGATTGATAGTCTGCTAAATCAGACATACGATCCGATGGAGATCGTTATAGTGGTCGATGGAAACGAAGACTTGTACGATACGATTGAGAGAGCTTATGGTACAAAGGGTGGTATCAAGGTAATACCTATTGAGGTAAATATCGGCATTTCTGGCGCAAGGAACATCGGCGTTAAAGAAGCGGAGGGCGATGTCATCGCCTTTATCGATGATGACGCCATCGCGGATAAAGAATGGGTTGCAAGCCTGGTTGATATATATAAGAGAGGCGATGCTATATCGGTCGGAGGCAAGATTATGCCCATATGGCTGGGGGGGGAACCCCGCTATTTCCCCGAGGAACTTGGCTGGCTAGTGGGCATAACCCACAAAGGATTTGCCGAAGATAAGGTCATTGAAGTTCGCAACTCGTTTGGACCAAACATGAGTTTTAAGAGAGAGGTCTTCGATAGGATAGGCTACTTCAACGAGAAACTCGGATTCGGCAAAAGTGGTACCTCTTATATACAGGGTGAAGAGCCGGACTTTGCATTGAGAATGAAACGCGAGATGGGTAAAGGGGTTATCTACAATCCTGAAGCGCTGGTATATCACAGAATTCCCCCTTCGAAGACTAGGCCAATAGTGCTTCTGAGGAGGTCCTTCTATCAAGGATACACGAAGGCACTGTTGAAAAGATTTAACCCTTCGCCTGAGTCTTTAACTACCGAGGGGTCTTACCTCAGCAACGTGTTATTCAAGTTCATTCCCCGCAGGCTGAAGAAGATCTTCTCATTTAATTTTGTAGCGGAAGTGAAAGCGCTTTCCCTACTGATCGCTTCTGTCTTAAGTGTGGGCATCGGGTTCATTTACGGGTATTGGAAGAGACCAAATGTCTAAGTCTATGCGCATACTTCAAGTATCCGAAATGTATTACCCTGTCATTGGCGGACTGGAAGAGCATGTGCGAAACATAAGCGAACGGTTGGCTCGTGACCATAACGTCACCGTTTTTACCACCGATCCTTCAGGGAGGTTACCCAGAGAGGAAAATATAAACGGCGTCCTAATTAGACGATTCGACAGCTTCGCGCCACAAAACTCCTATTATGTATCATTAAAAATGCTACTGGAACTTAAAAGGTCAGAGTTCGATATAGTTCACGCACATAACTACCATGCTTCCCCCGCCTTCTTCGCCCGATACGCAACCAAGAAAAGGTTCATCGTCACCCCTCACTATCACGGACACGGGTCATCAACGCTCAGAGATTATCTGATTAGACTGTACAAGCCCTTCGGGAAGAAGATATTCCAGGAAGCGGATAAGGTGATCGCAGTTTCCGATTACGAGAAATCCCTTCTGATCAAAGACTTCGAGATAGCGGATGAAGGCATCACTGTGATTCATAACGGTATTAACATGATGGAATTCAGGAACCTTGATAAGAAGGGAAAGGAGTGCAAAACCCTGCTTTTTGTGGGGAGACTGGAGGAATACAAAGGGGTACAGTACATATTACAGGCCCTGCCCCTGCTGGATGAAGACGTACACCTGCAGATTGTCGGCAGCGGCCCCTATAGAACGAGCCTCACCGATCTCGTTGAACAGCTCGGGCTTGGAGATAGGGTTGAATTCTATCAAGGACTGCAGCGGGAGGAGCTGCTCCAGCGCTACGCCGATGCAGACCTGTTTGTGCTGCTCTCTAAATATGAGTCTTTCTCCATCGTGATCGCCGAAGCCCTGGCAGCAAAGACCCCGTGCATCGTGGCCAACACCTCAGCCCTGAGCGAATGGATTGACAACCAGAACTGCTTCGGGATCGACTACCCGATAACCGTAGATCGACTGGCAGTATTATTAAGTGAAACGATCGGGCGCCAGGTCACGGGAGTCAAGCCCTGGGACTGGGACGAGGTAGCTGAGGAGACGGTCAAAGCCTATGAAGAGGGAGATTAACGTCAGGCACCTTCTCTATGGGGCGGGCTTTGGCAGCCCTCCGTTTTCACCCGGACCTTTATTCGTAACTGCTAAGCCGAACCGCTGGATCAGAACATATTACAACAGAGGAGCATCGGGGTATCCGGCCTCGGGAGCCTGTCCAAGCCTACATCTATATTCCCGAGCGGACTTGAAAAGCTGACGAGAAAAGCGATAATAGTATATTGATAGGAGCGGAATTCGCTTCGCTGGTACCCATGGAGTAGAGAATGAATAAAAGAAGTCAACGACGCGGGAAAATCATTTTCATCAAGGGAATCGATCCCCGGTCATCCAACATCGATAAGCTAAGGCATATCTTTAAAGTGGTTAGGAACCACTATAAAGATCTGTATTGGTGGAGAAGGGAATCGTCAAGGTACATCTTCGAGATTTATTATAAAAAGGCAAAGGGGAACGAAGGCATATATGTAGTAGATGAAAACTGGGACAATTTAATAATCCTAGATGCTTGCCGCTACGATGTGCTGAGAGAAGTTATGGGAGAAGCAGTAGGCTATAGAATATCACGGGGGTCATCCACACTTGAATGGGTTAGAGAGAATTTCACCGATGAGAAATACGACGACATCGTTTACGTGACAGGCAACCCGTGGGTGCACAAGGTAGCAGGCAACTCATTCTACAGGCTGATATCGGTTTGGAAAGACGGCTGGGATGATAACTTGGGAACGGTTCTCCCCGGCACGATGACGGAATACGCTTTGGAAGCGGCAAAGAGCTATCCCGATAAGAGGTTAATCGTGCATTACATGCAGCCTCACGCACCATATATCGTAGAACACAACCTCTCCAAAAAACGCGTTGAGTATGTGTGGGAATTCATGAGAGAGTTAGAGAGAGGGCAGCTTGATCCGCAGGTGGTGCGGGATATCTACAAGAGAAGCCTGGAAGCCGCCTTACCCCATGTCTTAGAACTTGTGAAAGGGCTGAAAGGGAAAACGGTCATATCGGCAGACCACGGAGAGCTTTTTGGCAAAAAGGTATTGTTCTTTACCTTCGCAGCTCACCCTTGGGGGCTACGGGTTCCCGAATTGGTTCAAGTTCCCTGGGTTGAGTTCGAGAACGGCGAAAGGAAAGCGATCAAAAAGGGAGATGACAGGCGAAATCTAAAGCATCGCATATCGAAGTTAAAGGATGAGGGGCGGGTGTAATTGGCCAGAAATATTGTTTTAATAGGCTCGGACAGCATAAGAGCGGATCACTGCAGCTGTTACGGATACGGCAGGGAGACAACGCCATTCTTATCCAGTCTGGCAGAAAAGGGCGTTAAGTTCGAAAATCCGATAGTCAGCGGACTTGCTACATCGGCTTCGTTCATGGGGATATTCACAGGAGATTATTCACCCATTGAAGCAAGCTCAATAAAGCCGGAGGTGTGGAGAGTTATTCTCCATCAACGAATAACTTTGGCACAAGTTCTCTCCAGCAATGGATATCATACCTATGGATTCAATACGAATGCACTTCTTTCACGATATTACGGATTTAACAAGGGCTTTCACCATTACTTTGACGGGTTACGCAGCACAGAAGGAAATCATGGCTGGTGGTGGAAAGTAAAGAAACTCTCTCTATTGCCTTTTTTCTGGAAGCTCGGCATAGCAGAGCACATTCTCGACTTGAAGAACTTTTTAAACGCGGACATAGGCTATGCAAAGACTGAGGACTGGATTGAAAATATTCTAAATACAAAATTGGAGGAACCGTACTTCCTCTGGGCTTTCCTCGTTGACACACATCACCCGTACGTCCCTCCGAAAGAACACGCAAGGTGGGGCGAAATTGGGACCAGAAAGATGGTATGGTTGAATTACAAGATGAGCAGGCAGGGTAGAGGGAAAATTGAGTCTGGGGGGAACAGATGGGCTATGGCACAACAGAAACTTGAGCCTAAGTTAAGCCAAAAAGAACATGAAACGATAATAAATGGCTATGATGGTGAGATTTTACATGTGGACTCAATAATCAAAAGGTTGTGGGAGCATCTATCGGATACTAATCCGATATTCATATTCCATTCAGACCACGGAGACGGATTTGGCGAGCACGGCTTTTACAGGCACCCCCCCGAACACTATGAGTATCTCATCAGAGTCCCCTTAATCATCTACAATGCGAACAGAAAAGGGATTGTTAAAGAACCTGTTAGTTTCTTAAGACTAGCACCAACGATATGTGAGCTTGCCGAGGTCGACAACGAGTTCAGCAATCCGAGCCTCTTGGATAACGCAGGCTACTCCCCGCCGATAATCGAAAATAGGATAGGCGATGGTTTCAGGCTAACGGTAAGGGATAAAGAGTGGAAGCTGATAACCAATCCCGACAGAGGAGATGAACTGTACAACCTGCAAAATGACCCTCTTGAGAGCAGTAATCTTATCGCGGGTAAGGGAGACATCGAGAAAGAGCTGAGAGCGTTCATCGACCGCCATCTAAGAGAGAGGCAAGAGTCCGACGAAAAGGAAAGGGCCAGGGGCAGGATAAGAGAATTAAAGACCCAGGGTAAAATATAGCGCGTGTTCCCGAATTATTACAGGTTACGAGCATGGAGGCGAACTTGGGACAGTCTAACCGGATCATAGTTATCGGCCTTGATGGCGCCACTTGGAACATCATCGAGCCGATGGTACAGGAAGGGAAACTGCCCACCATCGAAAAGCTGACGCAGGATGGCTGCTACGGTAATCTGGAGAGCTGCATCCCGTCCAAGACCTTCCCCGCCTGGAAATGCTACTCAACAGGCAAGAACCCGGGGAAGCTGGGGGTCTACGGATTCGCAAATCTCGTAGCCGGATCACAGTATAGGGTGGTCTTCAACAACTCTACCTCTTTTAAAAGCGAAGAGCTGTGGGACATACTCGGGCGGAACGGGATAAGCTGCGGCGTGCTGGATATGCCCACGACCTATCCCCCCAAAGAGATTAACGGTTTCATGGTATCGAATGCACCGCCACGGCCCTCCAGCTTCGTATATCCTGGAGAGCTGGAGGGCGAAATCAAACGCCACTTCGATTATAAAACCGAACCGGATCATTACTTCGAATCGGACAGGGATGCCGCCATACGCGACTGCATGGCCATAATACAACAGAGATTCGAGGTCGCCAGCTATCTGCTAAAGAAGTTCGACCCTTTCTTCTTCCACTTGACTATCTTCGAGATCGACACTATGCAACACTACACCCGCGGCAAACCACTCGAAGATGCCTGGGTAGCTATAGACAATGGTATCAAATCGATATTGGACGAACACTGCGATAAAGACACCTACGTAATCCTCATGTCCGATCACGGACACACCGACAGGGTATGCAACTTCCAGATTGCCAGGTGGCTGGAGTCGAAAGGTCTTTCTATAAATAAAAACCGTTCCAATACGATGCGTATAATCCTCTCCATGTTAGGCCTGCGCCGTGACCGCGTTATCGGCCTGGCGATAAAAACAGGAACGTTGCGTTTGCTACGGAACTACTTCCCCAAGATAATTCGTGCAAGATTTCTAGCCCTCCTTCCTACAAGGGCCAATGCTGGACCAAGAAACCCTATTGGCGGTATGGTAGATCAGGAAAAGAGCAAGGTGATTCCGTTTGGTGGCGGTGGTTTACTGTATATCAACCAACAACTCTTCTCCTCTCAAGATGAATATGATAATTTTCGGACGAACCTTATCAGCGAACTCAAAGGCATCGCTGACCCGAGGACAGGAGTAAAGCTAGCTCAGCAGGTATATAAAGCAGAAGAACTATATTCTGGCCCGTATTTGTCTCTCGCCCCGGATATAGTGGTGGCCCCTACCGAGGGCTATATGCTGGGCAATGTCGGCGCAGTCGAAGACATATGGGTCTATCCAGAGAGCGACTGGACCAGGTGTCATCGGCTCCAGGGCATCTTCACTATCCTAGGTCCCGATATCAAGCAAGGATTTCAGGTACGGGGAGCCAGGATCTACGACCTGGCCCCAACCATCCTGCACCTATTTGGTACCCCTATACCGCAGGATATGGACGGCAGGGTACTGCAGGAGACGTTAGAAGAGGGCTCTGAGCTGGCAATAAGGGAGCTGACTTATCAGCGACATGACGAGAGGACGAGAGTTAGGGGCAAGATTAAGGGGCTTAAAGCCACCGATAATGTCTGACAGCTTTTTGAGACGATCACCTTAGCAGCCCAGACAAGAACGGATCCGCCGCATGCAAGCTACCGAACCTAAGTCCACCCCTCCATGCTGCGTATTTTCATGGAGAAGATGACGTAGATACTTACAAATATTTGGGCTGCCAGCCACACATAGCCTACAACGAGAATGTCGCCTGTTGCCTTTGTAGCCAGATAGGTGCCCAGTAGTGCCGCCACGGCGATGAATCCACGCAATACCATAAGCTCCCTGATTCTATTCTGCACCTTGATAATGCTGAAATAGATGTTATTCACCGCCAAGGGGATACTGGAAACGGCCAGTATCTGCAGCAGCTGAAGCGCGTTAATGGAGTAGCTCTCCCCAAACATGAGAAGGATCCATTTCCCTAATGCCAGAACAACGATAACGCCCGGTATCAATAGGAGGAAGGTAAACTGATGAGACCTGAGCACATTCGCTCCCAGCTTATCCTCGAAGTGGGAACCCTCGGCGAAAAGGGATCTCGAGGTCGCGTTCGGGATCATAAATAAGAAAACTGCTACCCTCCACGCCATGTAGAAAAAGGCAGCCTGCGTCGCCCCCAGGTGGTGGATATTAACGATCAGTATCGGCAGGACGTAATCCGGCGTTTGACCGAAGAGGTTCGCCAGATAATTCCCCGCCGAATACCGCCATATCCTCTTTATTCGGTCAAATTTCAGCCTGGGCACCGGTTTATACCCCCCTATTCCACGGGGGAGGAGGAAGAACAGTGATACGAATAGTGTTATACCGATAGCTATGCCGCAAGAGCTAACGATCCCGAATGCGCGGAAGAAGATAACCAAGATAAACGGGAGGGCAATCCTCAAAAGACAGAAGATGGAAGTCCTCAACAACACAAAATCGGCTCTCCTGATGGCTATGAATACCTGCTCCATCATCCCCGATAAAGTGCTGAAGAGTGCGAACAAAATGAAGGCTACAATAAAGGTAGCGTTGCCCTTAATGAAGCTCAATGCGGGAGACCAAAAATCCACACCGGCGATGAATATCGCCGATACCGCCAGGGACACCAGTCCAGTCAGGGTGAGGCAGGCATTTATCAGCTCCGTCGGGTTCTCCTCCTTCGAGATGAACCGTACTATGGCTGTACCGAGACCCAGTTTGCCGAACGCAGCTATCAGGAAAATGGCATTTAAGGTGGCTGCGCCATAGCCCACATCCGCCTCATTATAGAATCTAGCGATGATTACCCAGAAAACGAAGCCGAGCACGGAGGTAACGATGGTGCTGGCCATCAAGAACAGGGAATTGCGATGCAGGGGATGCCTAATTTGCTGCCTTAGTAGTGGTAAATACTTCATCAGAAGGTTACTTGCGCTCCCGATAGATGGACTGCCCTTCCTCATAAGATAGTGTAAACTCCCCCGAACATTGCTCGATTATACATCAGGCAGGAATCACCAGCAAGAGAACCGAGAGCAGCAAACAAGCTGCCTGTGAAAAGGAGGGGATAATTTAGTACGATAAAGCGGATATTTCTACGGTATATACTCGAATATCCTGACATATGGGAACTGCATATTGTAATTCGGCAAGTTCACCTTTTGAGGATCGTAAACCATCTCGAAGTGCTCCAGCTCCTCGAGAGGTATAGGACTGATAAATGGGTTCACCCCTACTATAATATATTCCGGATTAGCATCGATAAAAGCCTTCGCCTCATCGTATGTCTCGAAGGGGCTGCCTCCGTTGGCGGCACCGGTAAGAAAGCGGTAGCTGTTCCCTGACGTGTCATCAACCTCGGTATACGTTATAGCGTACGTCGAGTTAATTGGTTCCACCGCCTCCGCCCCGAAATTGTACAGCCTGGAGCACATCGACTGATAATACGGCACACCGTAGAACACCATTATCTTCACATCACCCTGCGGCGTCTGATATAAATACTGGCCATAGTAATCGTCGGGGTCCTGTCCGGACCACTTCACCGGGGTGTGGAACTTGCCGGTGGCCGTCTCGATGTCAATGACCACATATTTGGAGCCGAGCTCATCCAGCATCTCGCCGCCGGTGGTTTCATCCTGCGCTGTAAGGAACGTGCTAGCTCCATAAGAAAATCCTTTCTTTCGGGGGCCCCCAATGCCATGCTGAAATGGGTTAGCGTTGGGGATACGATGGCCTATCCTGGTTATCCAGTGACCGTAGTCCCACCAGCTCATAACCCCGTACGCCGATTCGGGATACTGATATGGCTCACCGGCCTCGGGGCGCTCATACAGCTCGTAGTAGGCATCGGGGTCCCCGAACGGCTCGGGGGTATTCTCCCGCAGCCAGACCATAGCGTTGTACCAGTGCTGATTAGGACCGAACGGGTTCTTCGCCAGTTTTATTGTCTGATCCACAGCAGGATAGAATGCCAGGAAAAACACCGCTATCACCGCCAAGGCGTAGGAAGCGTAGTGGATTACTTTTCCGTAATCGGTAACGCCCCCTGCTGATTCTATCTTCCCTTCGGCTATCCCTTTTTTCGTCCGTTCCCGCTTCTCTGCCTTGCGTTTTTTCCTTCTATCAGCGGGGGAGGCCTGCCCGGAGGATGAGAACCACCTGACGGCCTTCCAGATCCATTCGATTATGGTAGATATCCAGCCCGGCATCCTCCAGCAGAAATAGGCCATAAGCAAAGCGGCGTTCACCGCGAAGTAGTAAGCGAACCGTGTCTGTCCCACCATAAATACCAGCATACTCGCAGTCCAGATAACCAGCAGTACCTTACCCACACTTCTTTCATAGTAAGCATATACGATGAGGAGGGACCCGTAGACCGCGTAGAGCGCGAACCTGAACCAGTCCGGCATGTCGGCAAATACATATATCAGGACTGTAAGCACTACCAGGATCCCCCCCACGATGAGCAGCAGATTGCCCCCGGCCTTCTTCTTGGCAGCCTCATAGACCATCACAAACAGCGCCAGCGGGATAACAAAGATGCCGGTGGTAAAATAGCGCCAGATACGTTGATCCGTAAGGTAATCTATATCAAACCCGCTGAAGACTGGCTGTGCCTCCATGATCGTCAGCTTCGTAACTGATGGGTTAAACATACGAAATTTCCCCATGATTGAGCTAAACAAGGAAGGATCGATGAGCCAGAATAGAAGTGTGCCCACCCCACCGAGTATAATCACCGCAATAGGATAGTAAGCACGTTTTATATCCCGACGGTTCATAAACCAGGAAACGCCGCTCAGCACCGAGAAGGCTAATACTCCCATAAGCAGCGCTATCTTAATCCAATCCGCATAGACGAGAAAGCTAAAGAAGGGGGCCAGTATTATCAGGGCGATGAGAGACATGGGCACCCCAATTATGCAGAGATAATCCGTTGATCTGCCTCGCAAATGATCCATTATGTATTGGATGACCATATAAGCGAATATTATGAGCACAAAGAGCAACCCGCCGGACCAAGAGAGGAGAAATATTCCTAGCATGAATCCGGTGAGCAAAGCCAGAATCAACGGTATGCGTAAGCCCTTCCAATCGCTCGCATGTACCAGGCGCCGCCAGTCTCTCTCCTGGATCGACTTCCAACACTCATCCCAGTGGAAACTGCCGAACGATATCTCCCTCTGCCTGGCCCTCTTGATCGCCATAATCAGGAACATTATAACTGTCGTGCTGAACAGCACCTCGGCGATATGGTGATCGGTGAACCCCAGCATGGAGCGGAAAAAGAACTCGCCGGGCATGATGGCGATCAAACCGGCGGCGATCAGGCCAGCGCTGCGGCTGAACAGCTCCTTGCCGATAAAGTACACTGGAATTATGACCAGGGCCCCCAAAACAGCGGGGAAGTACGCGCCTATCGTTTCAATAGTCTCTATAGAGGGATGACCAGCCCCGATGACCCAGATGACAAACCCGAGAATCCAGTCGAAGAAGGGAGCGAAAGGCACATTTTCCCCGTAAGGATAAAGGGTATAAGCATCGAAGGAGATCCTGTGGGGGAAATGCTGCAACAGGTTCTCAACCAATCTCATGTGGTACCACGGGTCATTCCCCTGGAAGTATACCCGGTCGCCGACAAACACACCGTCATGCGATGGGACCACTCTCAGATATAGAGAGATGCAGAAGAACGCCAGTATCAGGATGCCGCAGAACGCCTTCTTGGGCTCCAGTGTCAGCAACAGGATGGCGATAATGAAGACGATAATCAGGCCCAGCATGAAGTTGTTCGACAGCCCGCCAGCTACAAACAGAAAAACGAACGACAGGACTGACAGGAGTGAGATGATCCCGTACCTCGTCCATTTAGAGAGGCCGGTCCTGAAGGCTTCAAGCTTATCCAGAAGGCTGTTCATCGTTTAACAACTATCTAAATGCAGCACTTGTTATGCATTCTATACTAAACGCCATCCGACGGCAAGTGTTTCGGTTGACATCGATATCCTTTATGGTGTACCCTCTTTCGGAAGTTGTAACATGAATAGGTTGCTCATGCCCCTTCTCCTTGCGGCGATACTGCTGGCCGCCGGCTGCGGCGGATCGGCTGTCGTACCGGCTGAGCCGACCCCTACACCCACAGCCACCCTGAAAAGCTACACGCAACCGCCACCCATGGTGATCGATACCACTAAGCAATATACTGCCACCATCGAGGCGGACAAGGGCGATCTTATGCTGGAGCTGTTCGCCGCCGACGTACCGGTAACGGTCAACAACTTCGTGTTCCTCGCCCGCGACGGGTTCTACGACGGCTCGATGTTCCACCGGGTGATACCCGGGTTCGTAGCCCAGGGAGGGGACCGCACCGGCAAGGGAACCCTGACCCCCGGCTATTACATCCCCAACGAGATCACGGAACATACCCACTTGGCCGGTACCCTCTCCATGGCCAATGCCGGTGCCGACAAGAACGGCTGCCAGTTCTTCATCACTTACAACGACGAGCCCGACCTTGATGGCGGATATTCCGTGTTCGGACAGCTGATCGAGGGGATGGACGTTCTGGAGCAGCTCACCCCGAGGGATCCGCTGACCTATCCGCTACCGGATTTCGACGGCGATACTATAATTCGGATAACCATCGATGAGAGCTAGCCGTTGCGTGGCCGCTCAGAGCCTCACCAGCTCATAATAGGCGGAGAAGCCGAGTTCCTGCGCGTAGCGCACCTGCTTTGACGGATCGATCCCGGTAGCCTTCTCGAAGACTTGCGGCCTCACTTCATGGATCAGGTCCAGCGATGCCCGGTCGATGGCCGCCATCCCATCGGACACCAGATAGCCGACGTCGGGGCATATAGCCGGGCGCGCGTTGGGGTCGCAGTCGCAGTCCCGCGAAATATTTACCAAAGCATTTATGTAAAGCACGCTCTTCCCTGCTATACACGCCTTGGCGGACAGCGCCAAGCCCTTCTGCAAATCCATCTCCTTGTATATCAAGGCCCCCTTGGTGCAGACCGACACGCATACGCCGCAGCCCTGGCATTTGGTTTTGCTACGTTTCCAACCCTGCTCGACCGCCAGCGCATCGAAGGGACAGGCCTCGGCGCAGTCGCCGCACAGGTCACATTTCTCCTCAATCAAGACCGGGCTGCTCATGGCGTGGATCGCCGCCTTGGTCTCCCTGGTCACGCCGCCCATGCCCAGGTTCTTTATCGCGCCGCCGAAGCCGGAGCCGATGTGCCCCTTGACATGCGAGATTACGACAAGGTGGGTGCTCTCATATATCTCCTTCGCCACCTCGAAGCCGTAACCCGACTCGACCACCTTCACCCCCCTATCGCCGATGACGACCCGGCACCCCATCTCCTCCTCCCCGAAGCCGTGGCGGCGGGCCGCCTTTTCATACCCTTGTTTCGTTGACCGGGGGCCGGGGTAAGCCACCGTGGTATCGAACAGGAAGGGCTCGGCGCCCGCGTCCTTGAGCTTCTGTACCACGATTTTAACGAGGGATGGGGCGATGAAATACTTGTTGCCCGGCTCCCCCATGTGCAGCTTGACCGGAACCCTCTTGCCCTTGAAATCCCCGACGCCGAGCAGGTCAAAGGCATCAGGGAGCTTCTCTTCATCAGTGCAGAAGTATACCTTATACATGACTACGATACCGCAATACCTTGCAGAATCCTGAGCATCAGAGGAATCGATATTATTACCTCAATGCCGCGCTGTCAAGCCTGGCTCACCTGTAAGCCATAGAAAAAACCTCCTTAGCGGAGGTTCTGTCTTTTAGAACAAAGCTCCCCGACGAGGATTCGAACCTCGAACCTAGCGGTTAACAGCCGCTCGCTCTACCGTTGAGCTATCGGGGAATATATCTACGATCCGATAGGCTGCTAGACGTTCCTGTAAAGGTCTGCCTTGGACTTGTCAGCTATGCGAGCCCCGTTGCCGGTAATCTCGAAGATGGTATCGCAGTGAGGACAGCTCTTCACACTGTTGATAAAGGTCCTCTTGACGTTAACCTCTACCCTCTTGCGACAACTGGGGCACTCCACGCTGACTGCTAGATTTCTCATCTCCCCACCTTTAATTTTATTAAACCAATAGAAGCTGCCGAGCCAGGGATCGAACCTGGGCTTAGGGATCCAAAGTCCCCCGTGCTACCGCTACACCACTCGGCATTCTCCACTCGGCTGCGCTTACGGCCTCGCTGCGCCCTATCCGGGAAAGTGCCGAAGGTCGGGATCGAACCGACACGGGGGTCGCCCCCCAACGGTTTTTGAGACCGTCGCGTCTACCTATTCCGCCACTCCGGCCTTTCGCTCCCTCACCTGTTCGTGCGGTCTTCAGCTAAGCGTCCTCCAGTGATTAGAGCAGAATACCACACAGCTAGGATTCAGTCAAGAATGATCTACTCATGGTCGACAAACGATAAATGAGGCTTGTGCTGCTATGCAAGGCCCGATTGTACCAATCCTAGAAATGATCATCGAGATCGGCGCCGCAGGAGGCGCACTGCGCCGTGTACCAGTCAGTCGACTGCCCGCACTGCGGGCAGCGCCACCTCTGCTCCTGCTCACCTAGCCAGCCATCGATGCCCACCTCCTGCTGGCGGCGGATGTTGTCCAGCACCTCGCTGTGGTGGGCGAACTCGTCGTTATTGAAGTCGGTAATTACTTGGCAGGGGAAATCGAGGCACTGCGAGCACCAGTCCACACCCTTGGCGGCGGCGCAGTCCCGTATTTCGCACTCGCGGCAGGGGGCGGCCCTCTCCGCGGACAGGCATCCATCGCAACTAACATCCTCGACCCCCACCGGGTGGCCGAGGTATCTGGCAAGCCCGTCGGCGATGAATTCGATGAGCTGGGGGTCGTTTTTCTTTACCGCCGAACGGATGACGCACGCCCCGCAGTACAGCCCGCACGGGGCAGCCAGCCTCCTGTCGTCTTTATATTCCTGTGCAGTCATGCGATTCTAATCTATTAACAGGGCGATGAAGACGGTGATTACCGCCCGATATAAGTACCACATCGTGCCACCCTACCGGCTGTACGCCCCCCACGCCTGTGTGGTCACTATATCGTCGGTGGCCGCCCGGTGCTTGACGAGGAAGAAGCCGCACAGCACCGCCGATGTCGCCGCGTAGCCCCACGAATGCTCCCCGAAATTGAGTATCGGGATCGTCGGGTTGAACAGCAGGGCCAGCAGCAGCAGCGGCGAAGCGAACAGGTGCCACAGCTGGTTGCTGAGCAGGAAGCGCTTGGTGGTGAAGAAGATGACCGCCAGGAATGCGACCGATATGAGGAACGGGATCGGGCACAGCACCATGAAGCCGGTGGCGAATATGGTCTGCCCCCGGCCGCCGGCCCATTTCAGCCATACGCTCCAGATCTGGCCGAGAGAGGCGGCGATGAGCATCACCAAGTAGGCCCACAGCTCGCCGACGAGCAGATAGGCGATATACAGGCAGAGGAAGGTCTTGATTATCTCCCCGGCGAGGGATATGCTGCCCGGCAGACGGCCCCCGTGGATCATGACGGCGGTGGA
>CAYUWM010000020.1:0-2379 GCA_964448395.1 uncultured Dehalococcoidales bacterium | reverse complement strand
CCGGGTCGTCGTCCAGGACGGCGTTGATGTTCGACCGCCACAGCCCGTCGCCGTTCTCGGGGAACCACCAGCCGTGCTCCGCCTGAACCACGTCGGGGGCGATGCCGCTGAAATGGCGGCACCTGAACCGTGCCCGGCCCACGGGGGTCTCGATCCACATCCAGTCGCCGTCGCCGATGCCCAGCTCGCCGCCCTTAACCGGGTTGAGCTGAGCGATGGGGTCGGGGCTGATATCGCGAACCGATTGTATCTGCCGGTCCTGCGAGTGGTAGTAGCGGCGGTTCCTGCCCCCGGCGAGCAGCGTCAGCGGGTATTCCCGCGCCAGTTGCGGGTCGCTGACCGGGCTGCGCTTAGGTTCCTCCCAGTACGGCAGCGGGTCGTAGCCCAGCTTTTCCAGCATGGTGGAGTACAGCTCGAACTTGCCGGTGGGCGTGCCGAAGCCCTTCGCCTCGTACTTCCTCTCCTTCATCGGCGGGTTGTCGTAGCCCTTGCCGTCCATGAACTGCCGGAAGCTCACCCCCAGCGGCTCCAGCCTCTCGTCGTACAGCTCCTCCAGCGTGCGCCACGGCCAGTACCCCTCCTGCCCCAGACGCACCCCCAGCTCGCGCCACAGGTAGAACTCCGGCCTGCGCTGGTACAGCGGCTCGATCGCCGCCTCGCTGCCCTGCAGGTACAGCGTGTAGTTGCCCCCCTGCAGCGAGTCCTTCTCGAAGCAGCAGGCGGCGGGCAGCACGTAGTCGGCGATGCGGCAGGTGGGGGTCATGAACACGTCCATCGCCACGTGCAGGTCGAGGCTCATCAGCGCGTCGTGCACCAGCCGGGCGTTGGGCAGGGTCAGCAGCTGGTTCTTGGCCACGGTGAGCATCGCCCGCACCGGGTACGGCTCCCCGCTGAGCATGGCGCGGTACACCAGCGGCCCGTGGGCGGTGCCGGTTATCCACGGGCTGGACAGCGGCTGCTCCCGCACTTTAGCGATGTTCTCCCGCATGATCTCGAACGTCTGCCACGAGTAAAGCTTGAACTTGTCGGAGCCGATCATCCTGGCCCTCTGCTGCGGCGACAGCTTCTCGATCAGTTCGTACTCGGCATCCACGCGATATGTGGGGTGCGGCTCCATCATGACATCGCCGCCGGGCACGTCGATGTTGCCGGTTATCGCCGCCAGTATGTACCGCGAGTGCAGCGCCGGAGTGGCGTTGGCCTGCTCCTCGAGGCCGTTGGTGTGGAATATCTGCGCCGGCTTGACGGTGGCGTACATCCGCGCCGCCTCCCGTATGCTCTCCGCAGGCACGCCGGTTATAGCTGCCGCTTTCTCCGGGGTGAAATCCCTGACCCGCTCGGACAGCTTATCGAAGCCGTGACACCACTTATCGACGAAGGCCTTATCGTGCAGCCCCTCGGCGATGATGGTCTGTATCATCGCCAGCAGCAGCGCGCCGTCGGTGCCCGGCCGCGGCTGCAGCCACAGGCTGGCCTCCTCGGCGACGGCGGTGCGCCGGGGGTCGATAACGATGAGCTTGAGCCACACCTTGACCGCCTCGCGGATGACGTTCCACAGCATGGGCCCCGCCTGGTGCGGGTTGGCCCCTATCAGCAGCAGGCACTTGGTCTCCGGCCTAACCGCGGGCATGAATATCATCCACCCCGACAGCAGGTGGCTCAACACCATGCCGATGCCGCAGCTGTGGGGGCCGAGGAAGTTGGGGGTGCCGAACAGCGACTGGAAGCGCACGCGCATCTCCTCGCCCGCGTTCTGCTCCCCACTGCTGGTTATCGCCAGCGCCTCCGCCCCGTGCTCGCGGCGTATCTTATCGAGCTTCTGCGCTATCTCGTCCAGCGCCTGCTCCCAGCTCACCTGCTCCCACCTGTCCTCGCCGCGCTCGCCGGCGCGCTTCAGCGGGTAGTTCAGCCGGTCGGGGTGGTACACGAACTCAGCGGCAGCGTTGGCGCGGGGGCAGCCGGCGATGACTTTGGCCCACATCTGGGCCATCATCGAGTCCTTCACCCCGGCGCGGTCGAAGCCGATGAGCCTGCCGTCCTCTACCTTCACCTTGTAGCGGCAGTGGCTGGCGCAGAAGCCGCACACTATCTTCTTTATCTCTTCAGCCATGATATAACCTCTGGTTTAATTGGTATCATTATGCCCGCGATTTGTCAACAATAGAAATACAAAAAACCACATAAAACAATCGGGAGAATTCCAGCCTGATGATTACGCAATCGCACTTGCCAGCGAACCTAGGTCTGCCCAAGATACGAAAAAGTGCCGAGGGGCGGAGTTGAACCGCCGACACCTGCATTTTCAGTGCAGTGCTCTACCACCTGAGCTACCTCGGCGCAGCATCCATTGTATTGTGTGGCGATTGGAGTGTCAAGGAT
>CAYUWM010000019.1:0-26124 GCA_964448395.1 uncultured Dehalococcoidales bacterium | reverse complement strand
ATTAGCAGTGACAGGGTGTCAATGTAATATGGCGTGAAGGCGACGCAGTTCAAAAAGGGGGCAGGAGATTTTAGCTAAGTGAACAAAACACCTTATTGTTTAACTTAACCCCAGTCCTTCAAACAGAACCAACATAGCATTCTAATAACCTGTGCATCTTGACTTTCAACGTCCGAGGATTATAATCAAAGTAGGTGATTCACCTGCAAATCTGGAGAGCTCAACGATAGAGATAGCGCATTGAAAAGACCCACTGCTTCGGCAGTTTTTTATCCGGGGATCCGGCAAGAACAGATACAGCTTCGCGCCCAGAACCAGCAAGAAAACGTTGTTACCTTCTAAGCAGTGGGTCGCTGGTTCGAATCCAGCCAGGGACGCTTTCACTCGTAGAGGGGCGACTGCTTGAAAAAAACCGAGCTTTTTTACATGGTCAAAAGCCCGACCCCGATATAAGCTGTCAGCAAGAGGAGAACGCCGTGACTACACTCTCCGACGCGCTGGCAGCTTATCGCATCTGCGCTCAGGCCAAGGGCCGCAGCCCACGTACCATCGAGTGGATCACTTCCAGCGTGCGCTACTTCGCCGATTTCCTGGGCGAGGACAAGGACATCTCGGCCATCACCGCGAATGACCTCAGGCACTTCATAATCACCCTGCAGAAGTGCCGGAAGTGCCGGGACCACCCCGTGGGGGGTGGGGGGGGGTACACAACAGCCCCCAATCAGAAAAACTGTCTCCGTTGGCTGGCATACACGTATCTATTGATACTATACCATATGTAAAGATAAGAGTTAGAGAGAGAATGCAGCTAGTTTTAAAAGAGGCAATGTAATTGGGGAAGCTAAACAAATGATGAAATGTTCAATGCTCCATGTAGGTATGCGGGTGAACAAGGCACCTACTTATAATATCACCCCTGCTGGGTTGGCTTTGCCATCCAGAGCTGCGATCTCCTCAGAGGTAAGGAACTCCTCTCGCGGGATACCAAGCAGCCCTGCAGCCTTGATTAAGATGTGGCCCCAAGTACATCGGTTAACGAACAGCATCCCAGAAGTGGTCAGCGTTCCACCTTGCCCAATAAAGCCTAGACAAACGGTATGCTCACTGCCAGTATTAATAGGCTGGAGGACACCTAGAATGGTATGAGGCCTGGTATGAACTACAAAAATACGATCGAGCACCGAATCCGGATAGAGGTCATTCCTAAAGTCATCCGGCGCTGCATGTGCTTGCTCACCTTTGCTACGAGGAGTGCGAAACCGACCGGGCTCCAGCATATAGACTACGGAATGTGCAATGTCATGCCTAGCAAGCCGAAATGAGGCCTTCAACACCTGTTCCAGCTGGTAGCCACCAATTGCGGTAAGCACCAGTCGCTGCTCACTCACTTTATGGCCAGCCCAGTCAAGGCGAACCGCGCCCTGTTTTAGCAAACAAGATGCCTCTTCGGCTGTAAACAGGTCAGGTACTGCCTCGTATTTCGCTAGCACCACTGTCCAGATCTGCCTCCGTGTTTGGTACACGTTATGCATTACGACGGCGGCGGTGTTGTAATCGGCAATAAACATCACCCGCGACACATCTGACAGCTCACCCAACATTGTCTCAGCCATGGATGGATCCTGGTGCGACAGCTCGTTCTTGGCATTCTCCCAAACACCTGAGGTAAGCATTATCGGTACAGAGAGCCACCCTTGCTGACAGGCTCCCAACTCATTGCAATGGTTGGCGAAAATCACCTCCTGACGCACCAGCGGCTGCATCTTTGTTCCAAAAGCTTCGTAGGTAGCGATTAGATTAATGCCACCCTTATTGGCCAACGCTGCAGCA
This sequence comes from uncultured Dehalococcoidales bacterium, assembly GCA_964448395.1. Lineage (GTDB taxonomy): Bacteria > Chloroflexota > Dehalococcoidia > E44-bin15 > E44-bin15 > CAYUWM01. Next base: position 24,294 of record CAYUWM010000019.1, on the reverse strand, counting down.
GCCACTGCCTCTTCATTCAGTGCGGTGATGACTGAGCCGTGCACGTCTTCAGGGATGCCGGGTTCTGGATCGGCTACGCGAAACTTGAGGGCCTCGAGGGTTTCGATCAGCCGGTTTGAGCGCATCTCGTCCGGATTGCCCACCCGCGGCCGCAGATGAGGGTTTGCCTTGACCGTAGCGAGGAACATGGCATCCACTGCGGACATCGGGGATGATCGAGTCCATCTCGACATATCTCTCCTATCATTGGGTATGGGGCGGGATACCACAGAAGGCACCTCTTCCAATTGCACGTTCCTCTGCGTTAAAGGATGTTCCCGCTCCTTGGGACGACCGGATGTTTTATGATGCTGGAATTCCGTGATGCTTTCTTTCAGCCCCGCTAAAGGGACCCACAGCCGTCGGGCGCTCTCGTTAAAATTATGGGCTGTTTCGATATCAGTGAAGGGATTAGCCCCCAGAGGCAGGTTGTGCGCCAGGTTAGTCCCCTCGCCGTAAAAACCCGCCCCTTTGGGAGCTACAGCTATCCCGTACGGCAAGCGCACCGGATATTTCGCACCCCTAGTTTGTATGTCCTCAGCGGCGGCTTCGAGGCGTGATTCCATCTCGAAGATAGCCCAGGCAAAGGCTGCCGGATCCCGGCCATCGAAGACAATGGGATCGAACCCGTTGAGTTTAAGGTGCTGCAGGAACCATTCTACGCCGCCCCCCTGCGACATAGTCGTTTTCTGGTCTATGCGACGGCCATTGTTGATCATGATGGGAGTCACCAAGCCGGTGTCATCGGCACGCCACCACCGCGGTGCCCAATCACTACCCCTCTGCTCTTCAAATGCACCATCGCTGAGAAAAACTACCAGCCGCTCTCCAGGCAGTGGCATGTGCACATACTGCAGCTCTACAAAACCGAGGTAGCCAGCTTCGGCCATGCCGCCAGCGGTATGGGGGTTGACATGGCTTCCCAATGGCGAGTCTTGCCTCCCATCATCCCCTAAGCGGTAGGAATAGAAGTCGCGGACATATCGCGTGAGCCCTTCATTAGTAACAGCGTAACGTTTGGCATGCGCCTCGGTCATGTTATCTAGGAGCAGGTTTATCGTGTCGATAGCGGCGACGCAGTGACCCTGACCCATAATCCACGAGCGAGTGTCCCCGGTGACAACATTAACAGCCATATAGCCGGTGTATGCGGGAACCATATTGAGGGCGCCGCCAGTGTGTCCTTCTGGATTGGGCTTGAAGTCTTCAGAAACCAAATCCCGTCCATCCAGATATACATTGCGGGCATAGGTCTCATGCACTACTACCCACATAGCAGCGCTGGCTACACGATCGGCGGCATGTAGCACATCGAACAGCGGCACACCGTCCCCTTTTACCCCGTTGATAGCCAGATTTTCCGCCATATTAAATACCCTGTACTGTGTTTCCACAGAGTGTTCAATAACCCCATAGCCAGCCGCCCAGCGATCTGCCGCCTTGTTTCTCTCGCGATAAGCGACTACCGATTCTTCCATGCGAATCGCTTCAGTATTGTCATTCATCACCGTCTCCTCTTTCTACTTCCAACGCTGGCTTTCTCGGTGTTACTGTTAACCATTAATCGGTTTCATCCAATGTCGTTTCAGGCAATCTACAGTATCGCGAGCAATAACTAACGACTCGTCAGGCGGAATTACATAAGCTTGTATTTCAGAATCGTCAGCGCTAATTCGCCCTTCCGTTCCCGTAGTTGCGACATTACTAGCTTCATCTAATGCCACCCCACACCATTCCAAGCCGTCACAGATGCGAGCCCTTATTGATGGCGCATTCTCTCCGATGCCACCTCCGAATACAATTGCATTTGCTCCGCCTAATACGGCTAGGTAAGCACCGATATACTTCCGAACACGGTAGCAGAACATATCTATCGCTAGGGCAGATAAAGCGTCCCCCTGTAACTCTGCTTCCAACAGCTCTCTCATATCCATCGAGCGCCCCGATACGCCAAACAGCCCCGACTGAGTATTGAGCCAGTGGTCTACCTCCTGAACATCGACGCCCTCAACACGGGATAGATAACCCACCACTGAGGGGTCGATATCCCCGGAGCGAGTCCCCATCATGAGGCCCTCCAATGGGGTAAAACCCATGGACGTGTCCACCGAACAGCCGCCCTTTACCGCCGCCGCAGAACAGCCGTTGCCGAGCTGCAGTGTTATCAGATTCACTTGCCCCAACAATCGTTGGGATATCTCGGCATAACGCTCTGTCATGAAGCGATGAGCTAAGCCATGGAAACCATAACGCCGGACATGATGCCTTGCCGCGACTTCATTTGGTAATGCATATCGCCACGCCCGCTCAGGTAGGGTGCAGTGAAATGCGGTGTCAAAGACGGCTACCATAGGGATATCGTTGTTAATAACTCCCCGCACGGCTTTGATTGCATTGATTGAAGGCTCATTATGCAGTGGCGCCAGGATACTGAGAGCCTCAATAGAATTTACAACATCGTCGTTAATAAGAGTTGTCTCGATGAATTGGTCTCCGCCGTGAACTACCCGATGGCCTACAGCCTCGATGCTATTTAACCCTAGATGGCGGCGGCGTTCTAGCCAATTCAGTAGATGCTCAGTTGCTTCAGTATGGTTAGGTAATTCCAGCTCTTCGACTGTTTGCTCGTTGTTATTAACAGTAAGCCTCATAGTTACCTTAGCGCCGATCCCATCGAAGATACCGTGCATAAGCCGACTCTCTTGCCCATGAGATGCATCATTCACTTCTATATTGATGAAATCAAACTTGAGCGTTGAGCTTCCGCAGTTAATTACGAGTATTTTCATCTCATTTTCCCATTTTGTTTACGCGTTAATCCGAACCTGCCCCAAATGATTGTACTACTTTTAACTTAGTGCTGTTGGCATGAGAATCGGTTGTATTGCTTCTGGATATGTAACCATCATAGATGGGGCAAATTAAATTCAACGCTTGAACACGCGTCACTTGGGGGCGCCAAACTGTCCGCAAAAACCTAGTTCTGAACATTCGAACACTAGTCACCTAGGGGCACCCAAGTGACCATTCTGAAGGACTTGGACTGAACAAAAAACTATTTTGTGCAAGCAGTCACAATCTGACGTAATGCGTTAGTCCCCTTTGTAGCACCTCGCCACTAGCGGCAATATAAATGCTATTTATGACCGCTCTAGACCCATAAACGACTTTTTCAAAATTGGCGCAATAGTATTGACAAGGATATAATCATGTGTTATAAATGATACGGAAAGCGGTTGCCGTATGCCTGTACAAGGAGCAGTAAAGAAGATGAGAGTCTACGTTAACGAAGAGCTGTGCATGGGTTGCGGCTTATGCCATGTATACTGTCAAGCCGAACATTCGACATCGAAGGACATTATCAGGGCTTTTAAAAGAGAAACCCCAAAGCCATTGCCGCGCATACGTATAGAGCGAAACGGCCAGCATTGCTTTTCGGTTCAGTGTCGGCATTGCGATGAACCCGTATGTGTATACTCGTGTCTTACCGGCGCGATGATGAGAGATCCTGTGAGCGGTTTAATAACAGTTGATGAAAAGAAATGTATGGGATGCTGGACCTGCTTGCTGGTCTGCCCTTATGGAGCTCTAACCAGGGATGAAGAAAGGCATATCATATCGAAATGTGACCTGTGCCCGGATCGTGAGGTGCCCGCCTGTGTAGCCAACTGCCCCAATGAAGCCCTGGTTCTAATCACTATCGAGGGGGGAATTTGATAGTAGTAGTCGACTATGGCGCGGGGAACCTGCGCAGTGTGACCAACGCTTTAGCAAAATTGGGACACCAGACTAAGGTAACACAGCAGGCTACCGATATACTCGATGCCGAAGCCGTCATCTTCCCCGGCGTTGGTGCAGCATCGTATGCCATGGAAGGCTTGCGGAGCCGTGGCTTGGATGATGCGATTCGGCGAGCCGTATCCAATGGGCAGCCAGTCTTGGCTATCTGTGTTGGTATGCAGGTATTGTTCGATTCAACCGAAGAGGATGGGGGTTGCCAGTGTCTGGGGATTCTCCCGGGGGCCGTAAAGCGTTTGCCGACAGGCCTCAAAATACCACATATGGGGTGGAACCAGGTAAAGCAGTCCAAGAAACACCCTATATTTGAAGGGATCGGTGACGAAGAAGATTTCTATTTCGTTCATAGTTATTACGCTGCTCCGGATACTGATGAAGGCACTATCGGCACAACAGAATACGGGGTATCGATATGCAGCATCACAGCCAACGACAACTTGGTGACAACTCAATTTCACCCGGAGAAGAGTGGCAATCCGGGGCTAAGAATGTACAGCAATTTCTTGAAGATGGCTGGCGTCAGGGGTAGTTGAAATGGCAGCAAATCTCACTACGAAGTATTTGATAATCGGTAACTCGGCTGGCGGTATCGCAGCCGCAGAGGCCATCAGAGAGGTGGATACTGCGGGTTCAATTACCATAGTGACGGAAGAGCCTTATCCCGCATACTCCCGCCCGCTCATCTCGAAATACCTCTCTAAAGAACGTGATTTTGATGGCATGCTATTCAGACCAGCTGATTTCTACTCTTCAAATAGCATAAGCCTCGTCGCCGGCGAGAAAGCCGTCAATCTCGATCTCAAAAAACATGAGGTAGGGCTGGAAGACGGTGAGCACATATCCTGGAACAAATTGCTGATAGCAAGCGGCGGCACCCCCATAATCCCGAAGGTCGACGGCCTCGATAAGAGGGGCGTGTTCAGTTTCACGACACTGGATGATGCCAAGGCCATTGATGAATTCCTCACCGATGGCTCCTCAGCGGTGGTAATAGGCGGAGGCCTTATCGGTATCAGTGTCACTGAGGCTCTTGTTAAGAGGGGAGTATCGGTCAGCGTTGTTGAGATGAAGGACAGAATCCTGAACACGATCCTCGACGAGACGGGGTCCGCTATGGCTACGGAAGCGGTCAAGAAGGCCGGCGTAAGGGTCATAGTGAATCAGACAGTGGCTGAGATCAAAGGCGGGAATCTAGTTTCGGGTGTAATCCTGGACAACGGAGAGTCGATACCCTGCAGCCTGGTGGTGGTGGCCATTGGGGTAGTACCGCGTGTCGAGTTGGTGCAGGGAACCGGTATCGAGGTGAACCGCGGGATCGTTGTAGACCGGACAATGGCCACCAGTCATCCGGATGTATATGCCTGTGGGGACGCAGTTGAAGCCTACGACTTCATTCTCGACACTAATCGAGCCGTTCCAATATGGCCCAGCGCCTATATAGGCGGCCGGGTCGCAGGGTTCAATATGGCTGGCGCTGCAAAAGAATACTCCGGTGGTACTGCTTTAAACTCGCTAACCTATTTTGGCGTAGATATAGTATCCGCCGGTGTAGTACCACCGGACGATGGTTATGAGGCTTTAAGCATAGCTAATGATGGGACTTATAAGAAGCTGCTTCTTCGGGACAACGTGGTCGTGGGCGTGATCTGCATCGGTGATATCGACAAGGCAGGTATTCTATACAGCCTGATGAGAGAGAAAACAGACGTGGGCGAATTCAAGCACAAGCTTCTGGACGACGACTTCGGTCTGATATCCCTACCGCAGGCGCTGTGGCAGGAACGTCTGGGGGCGCCTCCGCTGGTGGGGGTAGCAGCCCCCGCTTTGCCTCCTGAAGAGGAGGTTGAAGACTATTCCGGTGAGTGATAACCCTGTTTCAGGTGTTTACGATGGATGATTTAATCAGAACCAACAACCCATACCGCGATGGCAAGGTGATCGATGCCTGCTCCATCTTTGGAGCGATGGATACCTCCGGTAAGTGCTTCTCCGGTGAGGGGATAGTAAAGGCCATCGCCAATATGCACTTCCGCGGCAACGGGCTCGGTGGTGGGTTTGCGGTATACGGTCTGTATCCGGATTATCCCGAGTACTACGCGTTCCACATCATGTATCTGAACTGCGAGGCCAAGGACGAGGTGGAATGCTTCCTCAAGGACTGCTTCGAAATCGAAAAAGCGGAGGAGGTTCCGACCAGGCCAACCTCAGCCATCGTGGATCCGCCGATGGTGTGGCGCTACTTCCTTGAGGTCGATCCGCAGAGATGCGGTAACCAACCAGCTGATGACTACATAGTGGCAAAGGTGATGGAGATAAACACCGGGATTAAGGACTCCTTCGTGTTCTCCAGCGGCAAGAATATGGCCGTGTTCAAGGGGGTGGGTTACCCTGAGGAGATCGCCGAGTACTTCTGCCTGGACCAGTACCAGGGCTATCTATGGACCGCGCACGGCAGGTTCCCCACCAACACCCGCGGCTGGTGGGGAGGAGCACACCCGTTCAATATACTGGACTGGACAGTGGTCCATAACGGTGAAATATCTTCGTACGGCATCAACCGGCGATTCTTGGAGGAGTACGGATATAAGTGCACGATGCAGACCGATACCGAGGTCGTGGCCTATGCGGTGGACCTGCTGATTCGCAAACACGGCCTGCCGATGGAAATAGTGGCCAAGGTACTGGCTCCTCCATTTTGGGATGATATCGAGCGCAGCAATAGCGCAGACAGAGAACTGTATTTGGCACTGCGGCAGGTATACGGTGGCCTGTTGCTGAACGGGCCGTTCACCATAATCATAGCGCACCAGGGTGAGATGATCGGGCTGACCGACAGGGTAAGGCTGCGCCCACTCACCGTAGGCATCAAGGACAGCACCCTTTATCTATCGTCCGAAGAATCTGCTATACGCCTCATCTGTCCCGATCTGGATCGGGCGTGGATACCGATGGGAGGGGAGCCCATCATCGGCAGCCTGGCAAGGCCGATAGTGCCCCAGACGATGGCAGGCATCAAAGGGGGTGACACACCTTGTTAACCAAACGAATCATCCCCTGCCTGGATATGACCGGCGGACGCGTGGTAAAGGGCACCAGCTTTGGCAATCTGCGTGACGCCGGTGACCCGGTCCAGCTGGCGGCGTTCTACTACCAGCAGGGCGCCGATGAGCTGGTCTTCCTGGATATAGGAGCCACGCCCGAGGGCCGAGACACCATGGTTGAAATAGTGGAGCGGGTGTCGGAACAGGTTTTCATACCGTTCACCGTAGGTGGTGGACTGCGTAACGTCAATGATATGCGTAAGATGCTGGAAGCGGGTGCCGACAAGGTGTGTATCAATACGGCGGCGGTGCGAAACCCCAAACTGATATCAGATGGGGCTAGGAGGTTCGGCTCGCAGTGCATGGTGGTAGCCATAGATGCGCGCCGCGTCCCCGATACAAAGAAAGATAAGTGGGAGGTGCTGACGCACGGTGGCAGGAACCCGGCTGGCATCGATGCGATCCAATGGGCCAAGCAAGCAGTCGATTCGGGAGCAGGCGAGTTGCTTCTTACCAGCTGGGACCATGATGGTCAACAGAGAGGGTACGACATACAGCTCACACGCACGGTTAGCGAAGAGGTAAGCGTGCCGGTCATCGCCAGCGGCGGCGCCGGAGAACTGGAACATATTTATGAAGTGCTGGTGGATGGTAAGGCCGATGCCGTTCTGGCAGCCAGCATATTTCACTACAAGACATACTCGATCAGTCAGGTAAAGGAATATCTGGCTGGCAAAGGCATTCCGGTAAGGAAGCCGCCAATGGAAGGAGGCACTCAAGGTGAAAACCTATTTGCCACCGAAATTCATAGTTGAGCGAGACCCCGAGCGGTGCATTCAGTGTCAGGTGTGCGTCAACCAGTGCTCATTCGATACACACTACTACGATGCCTGGGATGACGAGGTGAAGAGCCATGAGGGGACCTGCGTCGGCTGTCACCGCTGCGTCCTGTTCTGCCCGACACATGCCCTGAACATCAGCAAGGCGCCGCTGGACTATCGCGATAATCTAAACTGGCGCCCGGAGTATATTGAGGATATTATCAAGCAGGCTGAGACCGGCGGAGTGTTGCTCACCGGTATGGGGAATGACAAGGGTTACCCGGTCTACTGGGACCATCTGTTGCTTAACGCCAGCCAGGTCACCAATCCATCCATCGACCCGCTGCGTGAGCCGATGGAACTCACTACATATATCGGCAGCAAACCTGACCATCTCGAAATCGACTCAGGCACTACTAAGTTAAAGACCAAAATCGCTCCCCAGGTCAAGATCGATGTGCCGATCATGTTCAGCGCCATGTCGTACGGCGCGGTGAGCCTGAACGTCCACCAGTCCCTGGCACGAGCCGCAACCGAGATGGGCACACTGTGGAACACGGGAGAGGGTGGGCTTCATCCCAAGCTCTATCAATATGCGGATAACACCATCGTCCAGGTAGCTTCAGGACGTTTCGGCGTTCACGCTGAGTACCTAGATGCAGGGCGAATCGTCGAGATCAAGATCGGTCAGGGGGCCAAGCCCGGCATCGGGGGACACCTGCCTGGAGAGAAGGTCAGCTCTGAGGTCTCCATGACTAGGATGATCCCCCAGGGCACCGATGCCCTATCGCCGGCACCTCAACACGATATCTACTCCATCGAGGACCTGGCCCAGCTGGTTCACGCCCTAAAGGAGGCAACCAACTACATTAAGCCGATCTCGGTCAAGATTGCGGCGGTCCACAACTCGGCTGCCATCGCCAGCGGGATGGTGCGCGCCGGTGCCGATATGATCGTGCTTGACGGCCTGCGGGGCTCAACCGGGGCTGCGCCCAAGATCATCCGGGACAATGTGGGCATACCCGTAGAGCTGGCGCTGGCGTCGGTAGACACGCGCCTTCGGCAGGAGGGCATCCGCAGCCGGGCTTCCCTGGTAATTGCCGGCGGCATCCGCAACAGTGGCGATGTGGCTAAGGCGATCGCTCTCGGTGCGGATGCGGTTTACATCGGCACTGCTGCCTTGGTCGCCCTGGGGTGTTGCCTGTGCCAGCAGTGCCATACCGGAAAGTGCGCCTGGGGCATATGCACCACCGACCTGTTCTTGACCAAGAGGATTAACCCGGATATCGGGGCAAAACGGCTGGCTAACCTCTTGCGGGGATGGAGCCTGGAGCTTAAGGAGATTCTCGGGGGTATGGGGATCAACGCCATCGAGAGCCTGAGGGGCAACCGCCTGCACTTGAGGGGAGTGGGGCTGACAGACACCGAGCTAGAAATACTAGGAGTACGCGCGGCAGGAGATTGAAATGACAAGAAACTTTGCAGACACCGTGGTTGACAGGGTTACAGAGATTGATGCTACAGGAATGGGGCACCGTGAACTCAACGAGCGGCTGCGTGAACTGGTATCAAGCGGCAGCAGGAAGATTAAGCTGCAAAACGTTTACGGTCAGCGATATCTGGGTACGGACCTGAATGCGCCTGTTGAGCTTGAAATATTCGGGGTTCCGGGGAATGACCTAGGGGCCTTCATGGACGGCCCCAGGATCGTTGTCCACGGGAATGCCCAGGACGGCTGCGGTAATACCATGAACGAGGGTGAAATTGTCGTTCACGGCCACGCCGGAGATATAACCGGCCTGGCGGCGCGCGGCGGCAAGATCTTCATACGAGAGGACGTCGGCTATCGAGCCGCTATACACATGAAGGAATACGGGGATAAGAAGCCGGTTCTGGTCATAGGAGGCACCGCACAGGACTTCTTCGGAGAGTACATGGCTGGCGGAATCGTCATTCTCCTTGGATTGAATCTCGGCGCCGGTGAGAAGCACAAAGCCAGATTTATTGGTACAGGTATGCACGGCGGTGTCATCTATCTCAGAGGTACGGTTGAGGAGTTTCAGTTGGGTAAGGAAGTGGGCGTAGCTGAACTGGACGATGAGGACCAAGCGAACCTCCAGAAATACGTTGGCCAGTTCTCCGACTACTTCGGCTACAGCTTGGATGAGATATTGAAGCATAAGTTTATCAAACTGTTTCCTCTATGGCTCAGGCCCTACGGCAGACTGTATGCCTATTAGAGGTTGACGATGATAGGACAGGATAATCACGAGGTTGAACGGAAAACCCTGGCCATCCTGGGGGTGCTGAATGCATCCAGGGAGCCGTTGGGCGGGCGTGCCATTGCCGATCGCCTCGGGCTGCAGGGGATAAACCTATGTGAGCGTACTGTCCGTTATCATCTGAAGCTGATGGACGAGAGGGGGCTGACCAGATTCGAAGGCAGAAGGGACGGCAGATCAATCACACCCAAAGGTATAGAGGAACTCGAAAGCGCACTTGTAGGCGACCGCATGGGGTCTATAGCATCCAAGATGAAGGCTCTGTCCTATCAGTCAACGCTCGATCCTGGTAATGGTTCGGGGCAACTACCAATTAACACTTCAATTATTGGCACGCTTGACCTGAATGCCGCGGTCGATGCCATGCAGATTGCGTTCGATGCCGGCTTCTGTGTCAGTGACCGTGTAACCGTTGCGTACAGCGGTGCAGGCCTTGGAGCGGGCGTCATACCTGCCGGTAGGGTAGGCCTAGCGACCGTATCGAGCATCGCAGTAATAGGTGCACTTTTAAAGGAAGGCATACCCCTTGACCCACGGTTTGGAGGTGTTCTGGAAATCAAGAATGGCGAGCCTGTTAGATTTATCGAGCTGATTGAGTACTCCGGTTGCTCTTTAAATCCAATAGAGATATTAGCAATCAGCAAGTTAACTTCAGTCAGGTTGGCTTCCAGTACGGGAAACGGAAGGATACTGGCCCACTTTCATGAAATACCGGCGCTATGCAGGGGCGCGGCCGAATCGGTTATTGAGAAGATAGGGAATATCGGGCTTAAAGGCTTAATAATTTTGGGGGAGCCAAATGAGTCGGTATGTGAGATACCAGTCGAGCCGAACAAAGTAGGTATGGTACTGCAGAGCGGGTTAAACCCGGTAGCCGCTGCAATAGAGGCTGGTATAAACGTGATGCTTCACGCGATGAGCGGAATGATTGATATCAGACAGCTAGCAAGTTATAAGGGGCTTAAAGGACAGCCTGAGGTTGATTCCAAATGCGCAGAGTACTAATCGTATCTCCAGAAACTGAGCATGTCAGGGAGCTAGCTGCGGAGCTTTCCGACAAAGGCTTTATATGCTCGGTTGCATCTTACGATGAGCAGGAGGAGTGGCAGTCCCCCAAGAGGCCCCCTGACCTGGCATTGGTAGAGCTCGATGGCGTGTCGCCCGATTCTAGCATATGGGGCTTGCCAAAGAAGATCAAAAGTGAATGGCATTCCCCCGTCATCGCGCTGGTATCCAAGAACTCTCTACGCTATTTCGATTCCTCCAATAAGGTGGATGACTTCGTTGTCGAACCCTGGGATACGTCTGAAGTGATAGCGAGAATAAAACGAACTGTCGGTAAAGGGCATGGTGATATAGGTGAGTTGATCAGGCACGGAGATCTGGTAATAGATACAGCCAAGTTTGAGGTTACCATCAGTGGAAGGCCGATAGAGCTGACCTTCAGGGAGTACGAGCTGCTTCGCTTCCTGGTGGGCAACCGGGGCCGCGTATTTACCCGCGAGGCGCTGCTGAACAAGGTCTGGGGCTATGATTTCTACGGCGGTGACAGGACGGTAGACGTGCATGTGCGCAGGCTGAGGAGCAAGCTGGAGGATGCTAATCATATATTTATAGAGACGGTAAGGAATGTGGGGTACAGGTTCATAGAGAACGGTAAGGAATGCTGAATCGAACACCTCTACACAATACGCACACATTGCGTAAGAGAATGTTCAGAAGTCGCTTAGGCGACTACCCTTGACCCGATGCATATATATTCATAAAACAGTACACTTGGAAAGAAGGTTTAACTCATGTGTGGAATAGCAGGATGTATTGGAATAGATGATGTAAAAACGATTAATCGTATGTTGGATGCCATGCCGCATCGCGGGCCGGACGACCGTGGTATCCACAACTTCAACCATACCGTTATAGGCCATACAAGGCTGTCAATCGTGGATGTTGCCCGCGGCCACCAGCCGATACTGGCCAACGGTAACGACGACTTAGGGATTATATGTAATGGTGAAGTCTACAACTTCTGGGAGCTGAGAGAGCAGCTCGTATCCAAATACCAGTTCAAAACCGAATCCGACACCGAGGTGATACTGCATCTCTACCGCGAAAAGGGACCTGAGTGTGTCAGGGAACTGGACGGCATGTTCGCCTTCGCTATCTTCGATGGGGAGGATTTCATGCTGGCGCGGGACCCTATTGGCATCAAGCCCCTATACTATGGCTACATTGATGGCAACCTCTATTTCGCCTCCGAGTTGAGCGCCATGAGCTTGGCCGGGGTGGAAGAAGTGTATGAATTCCCTGCTGGTCACTACTACACACCGAGAGATGGATTCGTGCAGTACTATGAAATCCCTCCGATCGAAGATCACCTGTTAACAGATGTGGACGAGGCCTGTGAGCAAATCCGCGACACCTTCATCCGCGCGGTAAAGAAGAGGCTGCTCTCGGATAAAGAGATACATGTCGGTGCTTTCTGCAGCGGTGGCTTGGACAGCAGCTTGGTGGCCGCCATCGCCGCTGAGGATATCCCCCACCTGCATACCTTCGTCGTGGGTATGAAGGACGAGCATGGCGATGAAAGCGATGACCTCAAGGCCTCACGCATCGCAGCCGAACACATAGGTTCAACGCACCACGAGATGATCTTCACCGAAGAGGATTACTACGAAGCGTTGCCTGAAGTCATCCGAAAGCTGGAAAGCTATGACCCGTCGCTGGTGCGCTGTGCCGTCCCCTGCTACTTCACCTGCAAGTGTGCTGCGGAACACGTTACCGTAGTCCTCACCGGTGAGGGTGCAGATGAGTTATTCGCCGGCTACCATTATATGAAACACTACCCCGTGGATAAGCTGAATGCGGAGGCCAGGCGTTGCATCGGCAACCTGCACAATATCAACCTGCAGCGCGCAGATCGCATGGGTATGTACTTCAGCCTGGAATTGAGAGTGCCTTTCCTTGATGTCGAGATGGTTGACCTTTCCATGAAGATCCCTCCTGAACTCAAGATTCGTGAGTCCGAATATGTGGGAGACAAGATCGAGAAGTGGATCCTGCGCATGGCCTTTCAGGACACCGGATACCTCCCCGATGAAATACTGTGGCGGTATAAGGTCCAGTATACTCAGGGGGCGGGGTGTGAGGATCTGGGAGAAAAACTGGCCCACAGCGAGATGAGTGAAGAGGAGTTCGAGCGCATCAAGGCCGAGAATCCCAAGGCAACAATAAACAGCCGGGAGGCGGCATACTATTTTAAAATCTTCCGAAAATACCATCCCCAGAACTCGGTGCTGGGTTCTATCGGTATCTGGACCGGCTTCGATTTCGCCGAGGAGAGGGAGAAAGTAAAGGGCACCGTGGATGGCGACCTCAAGCATACGTGGGAAGAGGATTGAGGTAGATATGATTTGCGTAAAAGGATACAGGTGAAACATTAATCACCAGACAGATGAAGCGAGCTGAGAATGAGCGAAAAGGCGTATTTAGTCCTCGAAGGCGGCAGCGTTTATGAGGGCTATTCATTTGGTGCCGACACTTCAGTCACCGGCGAGGTGGTGTTCAACACCAGCATGACCGGGTACCAGGAGATGCTGACCGATCCCTCCTACGCCGGGCAGATCGTGATGCCAACTTACCCGATACAGGGGAACTATGGAATAAACAAAGAGGATTTCCAATCAAACCGCATCCAGGTGACGGGGTTCGTGGTCCGGGAGGAGTGCCGGCTGCCGAGCCACTCGCAGAGTATCTCCATACTTCACGATTATCTTGTAGCGAATGGCATCCCCGGCCTGGCCGGTGTGGACACGCGGGCGATAACTCGCCGTCTGCGCTCGGCAGGGGTGATGATGGGCATAATCACCAGTGAGCCCCCGCAAGATGCCCTCGAGAAGCTCGGAAAGCTGCCGCGCTACGACGATATAGACTTCGTAAAGCAGGTTACCACCGACAAGCCCTACCAGTGGAGTTCGATAGGGAATTCTAAGTATCACATCGTCGTATTGGACTGCGGGGTCAAGTTCAGCATCATGCGCTACCTCAGCCTGCTGGGGTGTGCCTGCACCATCGTTCCATCGACTACGTCGGCGCGGGATATACTAGCCCTCCGGCCGGACGGGATACTGCTTTCTCCGGGACCCGGTGATCCCGAACTGTTGGGCTATATAGTAGACACTGTACGTGGGCTGATCGGCAAGAAGCCCATCATGGGCATATGCCTGGGGCATCAGCTGCTGGCGCGTGCCTTTGGAGCCAATACATTCAAGCTGAAATTCGGCCACAGGGGGGGCAACCAGCCGGTGCGAGACCTGAATGGCCGGGTGCGCATAACCGCCCAGAACCACGGGTACGCGGTGGACGCGGACACAATAGGGGTCGAACTGGAACTGACCCAGATCAATAACAACGACGGCACGGTGGAGGGTATACGCCACCGCGAACTGCCGATTTTCGGCATCCAGTACCACTCGGAGGCATCACCAGGACCGCATGACAGCGTGGATGCCTTCGAGCACTTCGTGGAGATGATAGAGTCCGAACATGGTTAAGGGAGAAGATGTCGAATATCAGTAAGGTCCTTGTCATCGGCTCGGGGCCCATCGTTATCGGGCAGGCGGCGGAGTTCGACTACGCCGGCACGCAGGCCTGCAAGGCGCTGCGTGAAGAAGGCATTACCACAGTGCTGGTGAACTCCAACCCGGCAACCATCATGACCGATGAGGGTATAGCCGATATCGTGTACATCGAGCCGCTGACGGTAGACGTTATCACCCGCATCATCGAGCGGGAGCGTCCCGATGGCTTGCTGCCGACGCTGGGGGGGCAGACCGGCCTCAACCTGGCGGTGGACCTGTCCAAGGCAGGCGTCCTGCAGAGATACAATGTGCGGCCGCTGGGCACGCCGATAGAGACTATCGAGAGGGCGGAAGATCGTGAGCTGTTCAAGCGCATGCTTGAAGATATAGGCGAGCCAGTTCCGCTGAGCTACATCGCGACGAATACCAGAGAAGCACAGGATGCAGTGGAGGCTATCGGGCTGCCGGTGGTGGTACGCCCGGCCTACACGCTGGGGGGTACCGGGGGCGGCCATGCATCCTCCATGCAACAATTCAAGCTCATCGCCACCGCAGGCTTGGCGGCAAGCCCGGCGCATCAGATACTTGTCGAGCAAAGCGTCGTCGGCTGGAAGGAGATCGAGTACGAGGTGATGCGGGACGGCAACGGTAACTGCATCACCGTTTGCAATATGGAGAACATTGACCCCATGGGGGTACACACCGGCGACAGCATCGTAGTAGCCCCTTCACAGACGCTGACCGATAAGGAATACCAGATGCTGCGCTCGGTAAGCCTCAACATCATAAAGGCACTGGGCGTTGAGGGTGGATGCAACGTACAGCTGGCTTTAGCTCCGCATCAGAAGCTGGCAGACCACTGGCCGCCTGGTGGTAATGGAGACGTGTTTAAAAAGAAACTGGAAAGCGGTCTGCCCCCGTACTACGTAATAGAAGTGAATCCACGGGTGAGCCGCAGCTCAGCTCTGGCATCCAAGGCTACGGGGTACCCCATAGCGCGGGTTGCCGCCAAGATAGCGGTGGGCAAAACCCTGGACCAGATAGAGAACCGTGTCACTGGCAGGACGATGGCGTCATTTGAGCCGGCGCTGGACTACTGCGTGGTCAAGATACCGCGCTGGCCGTTCGACAAGTTCGCGCTGGGCGATCGCAAGCTCGGCACCCAGATGAAGGCCACCGGAGAGGTAATGGCCATCGACCGCTCCTTCGAGGCGGCACTGCAGAAGGCAGTACGCTCACTGGAGATAGGAAACAAGTCATTGCATTGGAAGGACCCCGAGTGGGACGAGGCTGGCCCGCCACTTGGACCAAGCGACCAGCGCCTATGGGCGCTGATGGCGTCGCTACGTAACGGCATGAACCCAGAAGAACTATCGATAAAGACCGGAATAGATTTCTGGTTCACCAGCAAGTTGAATAACCTGGTACAGATGGAGCAGCGTCTGTTATCGGAATCTCTTAATCCTGAGCTGATGCTGGAAGCGAAACGGTTGGGGTTCTCCGATGAGCAGATCGGTATCCTGGCTGACAGGTTGGCTGAACAAGTGCGGAGTCTGCGCCAAGAGTGGGGGATCACCCCTGTCTACAAGATGGTGGATACTTGCGCTGCGGAGTTCGATGCCGAGACCGCCTATTTCTACAGTACCTATGAACAGGAGAATGAAGCTGAGCCTTTGGCCGGGAACAAAGCGGTCGTAATAGGTTCCGGCCCCATCCGCATCGGTCAGGGAATCGAGTTCGACTACAGCAGCGTGCACGCCGCCTGGGCCCTGCAGGAATCGGGGTGCAAGAGCATCATCATCAACTCCAATCCGGAGACCGTGTCCACTGACTTCGATACCTCGGACCGGCTCTATTTCGAGGCCTTGGACGCGGAGAGCGTGCTGGACATACTGGAGAATGAGGCGGGCAATGGGGCCGGGGCGCCGCCATCGATAGTCCAGTTCGGTGGTCAGACCGCCATCAACTTGGTGGAGACGCTGTCGCAGGGCGGAATGCCCATAATCGGCTCCAGTGCGGAGTCTATCGATCAGGCGGAGGACCGCTACCGCTTCGAGGACCTGATGAACCGGCTGGGCATCCCCCAGCCCCCGGGAGGCACGGCGACCGATATCGAAGGGGCGCTGAATATAGCCCAGACAATCGAATACCCGGTGCTGGTGCGTCCGAGCTACGTGCTGGGTGGCCGCGCCATGGAGATAGTGAACAACGCTACGGAGCTAATTCAATATATGAAACGGGCCATTGAGCTAAACACCCGGCACCCGGTGCTTATAGATAAGTACCTGGAGGGCAAGGAGGTGGAGGTTGACGCCATATGCGATGGAGAGCGGGTGCTGATTCCCGGGATCATGGAGCACATTGAGCGGGCGGGGGTTCACAGCGGGGATTCGATGGCGGTATACCCCGGGATAAACCTTACCCTCCAGGAGATAGACACCATCGTTGAATATTCTGTCACGATTGGCATCGCGCTCCAGATGAAGGGGTTGATGAACATCCAGTACGTGATCATGCCCAATGAGCAAGGCGATTCGTCAGTCTTCGTTCTGGAGGTCAACCCCCGCGCCAGCAGGACAGTACCATTTATCAGCAAAGTCACCGGTGTTCCAATGGTACAGGTAGCCACAAAGGTGATGCTAGGAGCCAACCTTCAGGAGCAGGGATACGATACCGGCCTGTGGCCATCGCAGGGGCTGGTGGCCGTCAAGGCGCCGGTATTTTCAATGTCGAAGCTGAGCGGTGTGGATTATTATCTCGGCCCCGAGATGAAGTCCACCGGCGAGGTAATGGGCGTAGACTACACTTTCGAAGCAGCTCTGGCGAAGGCATTACTGGCAGCGGACCTGATGCCGATCCGGGGGGGCGCAATACTTTTGAGTATTGCTGACAAGAACAAGCCCGAAGCCCTTCCTATAATTAAACAACTGCATAAACTTGGCTTTAAGCTGTACGCTACGGAGGGCACGGCGACGATGATAGAAGGTGTGGGGATACCGGTAACGTTCATCAGCAAGAAGCTGAGCGAGGGCTATCCTAATATTATCGATATAATCCGTGACGGGACCCTGGGTGCAGTGGTCAATACCGTGACCGGCGAGCGCGGGCCTCTCAGCGACGGCTTCGAGATACGCCGTGCCGCAGTGGAGAAGCGCATACCCTGCTTCACCTCGCTGGATACTATAAAGGCGGTGGCTGCCTCCCTGCAAAACGAAGAGCAGACATTCTCAGTACAACCGTTGCCGGATTATCTCACGACATCCCTGCAGACTACCCCCACAACGTAACAAGACCGTAACATCCCCGAAAACTTGCGGTAACACAAGCCTCCTATCATGTAAGTAGGCACAATGAATCATAGCAGGAGGTGTATCTTATGTCGTACGATTGGGGACCCCATTTCATAGTACCCTCGACGGTATCACGTACCTTATCAGGTACGGTCCAGTTGAGGGAGCAGCTCGACAACGACCTGCTGGAGAAAGAGCTCGAAGCACTCGGTCTGCCAGCGGTGGTTGTTGACATTACCAATCCCTGGTATTACCGCAAGAAAGGCACGGATACCTGGATCAAGATTGGAGAGTCAAATGACGTACACGAGAACTTCCCGGTCAGCTGGCACACTAACAACCTGGTGAATGGACAGTATGAGGTGCTGGGGCTGATGCACGTCTTCGTGAGAAAGGGCGATGAGAAGGGCGCAATAGCCAGGCAGAACATCGTGGAAGTATCGATAAAGAACTGAGCACAAGATGATCGACTCTGGAGATACCACCTGGGTTCTTATATCCACAGCGCTGGTGATGCTGATGATGCCCGGCCTCGCCCTGTTCTACGGGGGCCTGGTGCGGCGAAAGAACGTGCTATCCACCTTGATGATGACCTTTGTTCTTCTTGGCGTTATCGGGGTACTGTGGGTGCTGTACGGCTACAGTTTCAGCTTCGGTAATGACGCCGGTGGTTTTATCGGCAGCTTCAATTTTGCCGGATTGACCGGCGTCGGCCAGGCGCCTTCCGAAACGTATGCAACGACGGTACCTCATCTGTCCTTCATGATGTTCCAGGGCATGTTCGCCATCATCACGGTTGCTCTGTGGACCGGCGGCATCGTGGAACGAGCCAAGTTCAGCGCCTTCTTAGCGTTAGCGGTTCTGTGGTTTACAGTAGTTTACTGTCCAATCGCCCATTGGGTATGGGGAAGTGGAGGCTGGCTGGCCAACCTCGGTGCTATAGACTTCGCTGGTGGTGCGGTTGTCCACATAAACGCGGGGATGTCGGCACTGGCGCTGGCGTTCCTGCTGGGCCATCGCAAGGGATTCAGGGAAGGCGAGCCTATGGAGCCGCACAATATACCCATGGTGCTGCTGGGGGCGGGGCTGCTGTGGTTCGGGTGGTTCGGGTTTAACGCCGGCAGTGCGTTGACCGCCGGCGGCCTGGCCTCCAGCGCCTTCGTCACCACAATGGTATCGGCGTCCGCCGCCACGGTAACCTGGGTGATCATCAGCTGGTTACAGCGCCGCCCTTCAGTGCTCGGTGCTGCAACCGGTTCAATAGCTGGCCTCGCAGCGATCACACCCGCCGCTGGATTCGTGGAGCCAATTATGGCGATACCCATTGGCATTGTCGCATCGCTGATATGTTACTACTGCATACTGTTCAGGATGAGGAGGAAGGTGGATGAATCGCTCGACGTGTGGGCAGTTCACGGGGTAGGAGGCGTATGGGGGATCCTGGCTGCGGGACTCTTTGCCACCGCTGCCGTTGGCGGGGTTGATGGGGCCATAGCGGGCAACGGCATGCAACTTGCCAAGCAGCTGGCCATGGTCGCTGCTGTAGGGGTTTACGCTTTCGCCGCCACCTGGCTGTTAGGCAAGCTGGTGGACAAGACAATCGGGCTGCGGGTAAAAGAGCATGAGGAAGTTGTGGGGCTGGACCTGTCACAGCATGGCGAGAGGGCTTATGGAGGCATAGTTCCATGAAGAAGATAGAGGCGACGATCAGGCCGGAGAGGCTGGAGCCGGTCAGGGAGGCACTGAGGGAGATGGGCATATTGGGGATGACAGTATCGGAGGTAAGCGGCCGCGGCAGGCAGAACGGGATAACGCTGCAATGGCGAGCCGGGGATTACAACGTGGCATTCCTGCCCAAATTGAAGATCGAGGTGGTCGTACTCGACGATGATCTCGGTAAGGCAGTGCAGGCCATCATGCTGAAAGCCAGGACCGGTGAAAGGGGAGATGGCAAGATATTTATCATCCCTGTAGAGAACGCCATCCGCATCAGGACTGGAGACGAAGGCGATAGCGCCGTCTAAGATAAATGATTCGGGTATATAAAGAAAGGGAGGTTAAAATGACTGCTAACGCAAGAGAAGAAGCCAAGGAATATGTACTGAGCACCGCAAAGGAGCACGATGTAAAGTTCATCCGGCTGTGGTTCACCGATATCCTTGGTATGCTGAAGAGCTTTGCTATCACCGTCGAGGAGCTGGAGAACGCGCTGACGCAGGGCATGGGCTTCGACGGCTCATCGATCGAGGGGTTCGCCCGCATCGATGAGAGCGATATGTTAGCGATGCCCAATGCCGATACATTCCAGTTGCTCCCGTGGAGGCCGAAAGAACACAAAGCAGTAGCTCGGATGTTCTGCGACATACTGAGGCCCGGCGGAGAGCCCTTCGATGGAGACCCACGATTCGTTCTGAAGAGAAACCTGCAGCAGGCTGCTGAACGGGGCTACTCGTTTTACGTGGGCCCGGAGCTGGAGTATTTCTACTTCAGGGATGAGAACGGAACGGAGCCCCTAGATCGCGGTGGCTACTTCGATATGACCCCGCTCGATGCTGCCTCCGACATGAGGCGTGAGACGGTACTGACGCTGGAGGAGATGGGAGTAGGCGTGGAATATTCGCACCACGAGGTTGCCCCCAGCCAGCATGAGATTGACATGAGGTACACCGATGCCCTGACTATGGCCGACAATGTAATGACCTACCGGCTGGTGGTTAAGCAGATCGCGCTGAACCACGGTGTTTATGCCACCTTCATGCCCAAGCCGGTTTACGGCATCAACGGCAGCGGTATGCATGTCCACATGTCGCTGTTCAAGGATGGCAGAAACGCATTCTTCGACGCCAACGATTCGTACTATCTATCACCGATGGCCAAATGCTTTATCGCCGGCCTATTGAAGCATGCACCTGAGATAACGTGTATCACCAACCAGTGGGTTAACTCCTACAAGCGATTGATCCCCGGATACGAAGCGCCGGTATACATTACCTGGGCACGACGCAACCGCTCCGATCTGATACGGGTGCCCGAGTACCAGCCCGGCAAGGAGAATGCCACCAGGATGGAGCTGAGGTCACCGGACCCGGCGTGCAATCCATACCTCGCTTTCAGCGTTATGCTGGCAGCGGGTCTGGAAGGCGTAGATAAAGGCTATGAGCTACCGAAGCCCACTGAGGAAAACGTCTATCAGATGAGCCCGGAAGAGCGGGAGCGCAGGGGTATTGGAATGCTGCCGGGCAGCCTGTGGGAGGCCATTGAGCTACTTGAGAAAAGCGAATTGGCGCGAAAGGCCCTCGGCGACCACGTTTTCAACGCCTTCATTGTGAACAAAAAGATTGAATGGGACCTGTATCGCGCGCAGGTAACCGAATACGAGATTGAGAGGTATCTGCCTATCATATAGATTCAGTTGCAGCATCTTCCCCAATTAACAGGAGGTTGACAGATAATGGACGTGGTATAATGGTGTCCTCTAATCCAGGTAATTTAAGAGGGGTTCACTTGTTACACGGTGCCATGTCGGATGCAGAGCGGAAGATCATCGCTATCCTGAAGGTGTTGAGCGAGTCCTCTGAACCTCTGGGATCAATAACGATAGCCCGGGAGCTGGAGCGCCACGGCATATTCCTCAGCGAGAGAGCGGTCAGATACCACCTCAGGATAATGGACGAACGCGGCTATACCAAGCCATTGGGCCGGGACGGGAGGAGCATCACTCCTGTTGGATTAGAAGAACTCAAAGCAGCACTGGCGCCGGACCAGGTTGGCTTCATACTCGAGCGTCTGGAACTGCTCGCCTTCCGTATTAACTTCAACCCAACTAAACAAACAGGCCAGGTAGCCATCAATACTTCTCTTATCGATAACGATAAATTCAAGGTAGCCTTGGAGCCCATAGGAGAGGCAATCAAGGCTGGCTTCTGTGTAAGTGAAATGGTCGCAGTGGCATCGGAAGGTGAAAAATTAGGCGACATCGTTGTGCCTGAAGGTAAGACCGGCTTGGCAACGATATGTGGGGTTACTGTAAATGGCGTTTTACTGAAGGCAGGAGTGCCGATAGAATCCAGATTCGGCGGAGTATTAGAGATAAGGAACGCGCTCCCGAGGCGTTTCGTGGCTATAATCAATTACGCTGGTACCTCAATCGACCCCTCTGAGCAGTATATCAGGGCCAGCATGACCAGCGTCCTGGAAGCGTCGCGGACCGGAAACGGCAAAGTGCTGGCCAATTTCCGGGAGATACCCGCACCGGCACGGGGGCTGGTAGAAGATACAGTAGCAGCACTTAAAGAAGCCGGCATAAACGGGGTCTACGTCCTGGGTAATATCAGCGAGTCGGTCTGCCAGATCGAGGTAGGGATGAATCGCATTGGCATGGTGTTGTTCGGAGGCTTGAATCCTTTAGCTGCGGCTGTTGAGGCTGGTATTAAGATTGAAAACATCGGCGAAAGTGGGATGATGGATTACCAGAACCTCACCAGCTTCTGGAAGATATAGCAACTGCACAATTGCCCATTTT
Source organism: uncultured Dehalococcoidales bacterium (assembly GCA_964448395.1). Classification (GTDB taxonomy): domain Bacteria; phylum Chloroflexota; class Dehalococcoidia; order E44-bin15; family E44-bin15; genus CAYUWM01. Next base: position 1,924 of record CAYUWM010000019.1, on the reverse strand, counting down.
GTTCAATCGACTCCCCAAGTAACGCCCCTCTCCGATCTGTGTCAGGAACTTAATCCCCTCACTACCACCGGATTGCTAACGGGAGCCACCGATGCTAATATGTCATCGTAGCCGTCATAGAAACAGAGAACCTGAGAGTTGACTTGCGTGACTGTTAGTGAAGGAACGAATAGAAGTGATTCCGCTGTTTGAGCAGTACCCGCTGCTGCGAGAGAGGCTTCCTTACACACCTCTCGGTGAATTTCCCACTCCGGTGCAGAAGCTCGAAAGGTTAGGAGTTGAGTTAGACATCAGTCAGCTCTATATAAAACGCGATGACCTTAGTGGTAAGCTCTATGGCGGTAACAAGCCGCGAAAGCTGGAGTTCATTTTGGGTAATGCTCTGCGCTCTGGAGCGAGAGAGACTATATCCTTTGGCGGTGCCGGGTCAAACCATGCACTGGCCACGGCTATATACGCCCGACAGGTCGGTTTGAAGAGCATATCGATGTTAATACCTCAGCCAAATGCCCAGTATGTCCGACGCAATTTACTCATGAGTCACTACTGTGGTGCGGAACTACACTCATGCGGGGCAGGGTTGGAATCTGCAAGAAATATGCCATTAGTATATCTGGCAACCCTCTATCAGCTTCTGCGTTGCAGGATCAAGAACGGGCGCTTCCCCCACCTCATTCCTCCTGGCGGCACTTCGCCCCTTGGCGTCGCTGGTTTTATCAATGCGGCATTTGAATTAAAAAAGCAAATCACCGATGGTGAAATGCCTGAACCAGATTATATTTACGTCGCCTGCGGCACGATGGGCACATCCGCCGGATTGACCCTAGGGCTCAGGGTTGCAAAGCTCAATAGCCGGGTAATATCGGTACGAGTAACCAGTGAAAAATTTGTCAATGTCAGGGGAATGATTGAACTAATCAACAATACCGCCTCTTTACTTCATTCTCGGGATGCTTCTTTCCCCGGGTTCGAGTTTTCCCCAACGGATGTTGACATCAGAGACGATTATTCCGGCAAACGATACGCGCTCTTCACAAATAAGGGAATGGAGGCAGTGTCCCTGATGAGAGAATGTGAAGGGATCAAGCTGGATGGCACCTATACAGGCAAAACCTTAGCAGCCTTTATCGATGACGCAAAAAGTGGAAGCTTGCGGGGGAGGACAGCCCTGTTCTGGAACACCTTAAACTCTAGAGATTTTTCTGATGCAATATCATCCATCGATTATCACAGCCTGCCGCACAATTTTCACCGCTATTTCGTGGCGGAAGTGCAGCCTCTTGACCGAGATTACTGATGACAGGACTGGCGGCTCATAACCGCGGAGACTTGAGTGAAAAGCTAAACAACGGGTGCGTGAGTTCTGGGTGCCACTTGACCGTCGGTTTGCGCTAGAGAAACTAGAGAAATAAGTATCAACAAAAAGGATTTTTTTTAGCATTAAACATTATCGTTACACACCCCTCCCTAACACATATGGTATATTGTGCAATTCACTGTGAGGTGTTTTTTCATTTCACTATTGACTTACAAGTGAAATGCGGTTAATCTCTCGTCGAAACCAAAGAAGGAGGTAGTGATGCAGGCATACTGTATGAAGTGCAGGAAGAAGGTAGAGATCAAGAATCCTCAGCAGATCAAGATGAAGAATGGCCGTCCGGCAACCAGCGGCGTATGCCCCAACTGCGGAACCAAGGTGTTTCGTATCGGCAGATCATAGATTCGTTGATAGTAGGGTAAGGGGCCACCCGTGTGGCCCCTTTTCATTTAACGCAATAATAAAATGTGCAGTTCTGCACACGACGGCAGATTGTTAAATTACATCATATTAGTCGCACGGTTTAGATAGCTACGCAATCTATTTTTGCCCTTTAGAAACGCGTATAAATGCCTGCACAAGCTCGGGGTCGAACTGGGTTCCGGA
>CAYUWM010000018.1:0-26312 GCA_964448395.1 uncultured Dehalococcoidales bacterium | reverse complement strand
GCCTGGCGGAACTCCCGCGACGAGAAGGGCTCCTTCTGGTGGTTGATGGTCATCTTGGCGTTCCAGCCGTAGGGGCAGAGTATCACGTCGAAACCGGCATCCTTCATGTCGGCCGCCAGGTCAGCGGGTATGCTGGCAGCGTCCACCGTGCCCTGCTCTAATGCGGCCGCGGCCATCTCGTCGCTGACCTTGTCGAAGATGATGCGGTCAACCTCGGGCTTGCCCATGTAGTAGTCCTCATAAGCTTCGTAGAGGTAGGTGCCGTGCTCCTTGCTGTAGTCGGCCAGTGTATACGGCCCGGTGCCGATGACCGCTTCCGGTCCGGTCAAGCTCATCGGGTCTTCAACGCCGTCCCATACATGCTGCGGCAGTATAACCATGGTGTTGGCGATGTCGGTGAGGAAGGGGGCGTACGGCTGCTCCAGATACAGCTTGATGGTGTAGTCATCAATAATCTCAGACCGGTTGATCCCGCTGGGTCCAACGAGGGTGACGAAGGGGTCGGGGTGGATTTTCATATAATCGACGGTGAAGGCGACGTCATCGGCGGTGAACGGCTCGCCGTCGTGCCAGGTCACGCCGTGCTGCAGGTGGAAGATATAGGCGTTATCCGCTTCGATATATTCCCAGTCTTCGGCCAGGGCGGGGATGAAGCCGTCGGCGTCCTTCCACACCAGCGTGTCGAATATCAAGCTCATCCTTATATGGCCGGGGCCCCGTGAGTAGCGCAGGTAGGGGGAGGGATAGCCCCAGTCGCCGGTGGGGTCACTGATGGTGTAGGTGACCGGCCCGGTCGGTGCTGTTGAGGTACAGGCAAAGGTAAATAGTGTTACCGAAATCAGGGCGACCAACAGGGTTGCGATTAGCAGTATTCGATGTGGGCGCTTCTTCATATGTCTCCTTCCGTTTATTCCTGGTCGAACGTTGTAAGATAGATCTCGTCGTTCTCCTTGCATCCTCTTACCAGGCCGCAGTGCCGGAGGACGGCGAAGCTGGTCATCAGCTCGTTTTGCGACAGGTCGAATGCCGCCAGTATTTCATCTATGCTCACTTTCCCTTTCTGTTTCACGAACTGGTACAAGGCCTGCTGCAATTCGGTAAGGCCCGCCTCTCCCTCAAGCCCCATGTTCTCCCTGCAACTCTGCGCGTTGTATGCCGCCCACGGGTCGCAGACCTGAGGCCTGCTGACCTCTTCCAGGTAGCAGTCCTCGCACAGGTTCAGGCTGCCGTGGGTGAAACGATCGCCCTCCGGGATTTCCTGCTGACAACGATCACATTTCATTTATAATCCTTATAATCCGATAGCATCGATCAGCGCCGCCATGTCCTTTTTCGCCAGGGAGGCATTCAGCGGCTCTCCTTTAAGGCATGCCCGGAATACCTCCGGGTCGTAGCCGATGCTGCCGGAAACCTCCATGCCCCTCTTTCCCAATTCCCTCTTCATTTCATCTATCACGTCGGGGGTTACCCGGTTGAGGACCACTAGGGTCCTGACGCCGAAGCCTTTGGCCATCGAGCCTATCTTCTCGGCCAGCAACACCGACTCGTACGAGGGGTCAACTATTATCAAGACTAGATCCACGCCGCTTTCTACACCGCGTCCGAAGTGTTCCAGCCCGGCCTCGTGGTCGGTGATGACCACTTCCCTATCGCCGAGAATTAGCTTGCCCAGGAAATCCCTTGCCAGCGCGCCCATGGGGCAGGCGCAACCCTCCATCGGGTGTTCGATCTTGCCGATTTGCAAAACCCTTATGCCATCCACGTTGGCTATATAGTCAGGTGGAAGGTCAGATAGAGAGATAGATGCCTGCGGCAGAATTACCATCTGCGGCTCGCCGGTGGCCTGCTTGAACGCATCGATCATCTTCTTCTGCAGCGCCGGCTTGCCGCCGAGGTATTCAAGCAGTGGCCTGGGTTCGTGCTCCATCCCCAGCAGGCGCTGCAGCCCCAGGTTGGACTCGTCCGCATCGACCAGGAGCACGCTGTAGCCACGGGCCGCCAGTAGCTTCGACATCAGGACTGCAACCATGCTCTTGCCGCAGCCACCTTTCCCGGTAATACAGATTTTCATCTCGCCTCCTTTTCCGCTACCAGCACTTGTTGGCATTTGCAACTAGTTGCACTATAAATCAAAAAATATATTAATCCCGGCATGATTTGCACGTCCCGAAGATAGCCATGTGGTCGAACACCGCATCAAAACCGTAGCTGGACTTAAGTTCATTCCGCAGGCCCTCGAAAGCCGAAACATCAATATCCTGAACCTTGCCGCACTTACGGCATACCAGGTGGTGATGATGGGCTTTACCCACCGGGTGGTACAGGAAACGGCCGCCCCCCATGTCCGATTCGGCTACCAGGCCCTGCTCTTTAAGCAGATCCAGGGTGCGGTATACGGTGGAGATATTCATGTACGGGTATCTGGCATGGGCCTGGCTGTGGATCTCCTCGGCGCTGATGTGGTCATCGCTGGCCTCGATGGCCTCCAGCACCAGCATCCGCTGCGGCGTCAGGCGGTAGCCTCTCTGGCGCAGGGTCTCGGTCAGGCCTCGTTCACTTTTGGTACTCACGAAAGCATTATAAATCGGATTGATGGATAATGCAACTGGTTGCAGGAGCAACAGGTTGTGTTTGTGGCTGGCAAGCTAAACTGCCTAGGTTCTAAGGATATGATAATATAAGGACATGGTGAAGGTAGCAGTAGCGATGAGCGGCGGGGTGGATTCCTCCATGGCTGCCGTTATGCTCAAGGAGGAGGGTCATGAGGTCTTCGGTGTGACGATGCGGGTCGGGCCGCCGCGCGACGGCGCCGGTGAGTCGGGCGGGCAGGCAGATGGGCACGGTCAAGATGTTGTATCGGCAGCGAGGAGGATAGCGCATCGGCTAGATATTCCCCATCACGTGGTAGATTTACGGGGTATATTTAACGAAAAGGTGATCGCTGATTTTTGCCGCGAATACAGCCGGGGGAGGACACCCAATCCCTGCGTCAGGTGCAATGAGCATGTGAAGTTCGGCGCCCTGCTGACCGGCGCTGTCGAGTTGGGCGCTGACCTAATGGCGACGGGGCACTACGCGCGGATCGAGAGGGATGAGACCGATGGGAGATATCTGCTCCTTAAGGGCGTTGACCGAAGGAAGGATCAATCTTACGTTCTGGCCATGCTGCGGCAGGAACAGCTCAGGCGTATCGTGATGCCTTTAGGCTGTCTGACTAAGGCGATAGTGGAGCAGCGGGCTAGGGAATATGGATTGACAGCGGAGCGCCAGAAAGAGAGCCAGGATATCTGTTTCATCCCTGATGGCGATTACGGCAGGTTCCTGAAGGACTATATTCCTGAAGCCTTTGAGCCGGGGCCGATACTGGATCGCGAGGGGAACGTTTTAGGGGAACACCGCGGGATTCCTTTTTGTACCATCGGGCAACGTAAGGGCTTCGGCATGTCATTCGCTGAGCCGTTGTATGTGAATAGAATCGACGCCGAACGAAACGCTGTCATCGTGGGCAGTAAGGAGGAGGCCTATAGCGATGAGCTTATCGCGTCCCACGCAAACTGGGTATCGGGGGGCTTGCCACAGCAGCCGCAGGAGTTAAAGGTTAAAATAAGATATCGGCATCGTGAAGCGGACGCGGTCGTTACTCCTCTACCGGAAAACGAGGTAGCGCACGTGAAGTTCCGACAGCCCCAGACGGCCATCACCCCCGGCCAGGCGGTCGTGTTCTACGATGGGGATGTAGTGATCGGTGGTGGGACGATAGAGCAGGCATTGTAAAAAAGTGACAGATGCTCCGGCTATGGCAGGCCGCTTTCCACCCGCGCAGGCCGCCGCTGCACATAGCGGCACACCTGCGCTGTCTTTATTTTCAGCGATAAATGTGTTAAAATAATATAATCTGGTTGTTTGTATCCAGATAGTGAGAGATAGATGCCGAGTAGATTCGAGAAGTTCACCGAGAGGGCACGAAAGGTGCTAACGCTGTCCCAGGAGGAAGCGCAGCGCTTCAATCATAACTATATCGGGACGGAGCATATACTGCTGGGACTGGTCAGGGAAGGCGAAGGCGTTGCAGCCAAGGTGCTGGCCAATCTCGGGGTGGAGTTGGATAAGGTGCGCAGCGCGGTGGAATATATCATTGGCCGCGGGGATAAGACCGTCAGCGGTGAGATCGGGTTGACACCGCGGGCCAAGCGGGTTATCGAGCTTGCGGTGGACGAGGCGCGACGCTTGAACCACAACTACATCGGCACTGAGCACCTGCTCCTCGGTTTGCTGCGCGAAGGTGAAGGGATGGCTGCCGGCGTTCTGGAGAGCCTGGGCATCAGCCTGGACAAGGTGCGAGCGGAGACCGTGCGTCTCCTCAATCAGAGCGTGTCACAATCCTCTGCGGGCATACGCCCCGTTTCGAAGACCCCTACGCTGGACCAGCTCAGCGTCGACCTGACCGAGGCAGCACGCGCCGGGAAGCTCGACCCTGTCATCGGACGTTATAAAGAGATAGAGAGGGTCATCCAGATCCTCAGCCGGCGCACAAAGAACAATCCCTGCCTTATCGGCGAGCCCGGTGTGGGCAAAACGGCCATTGTAGAAGGCCTGGCTCACCGCATAGCCGCCGGGGAGGTACCGGAGACCCTGTTTAATCGACGGTTACTGACGCTGGACATCGGATCACTGGTGGCCGGCACCAAGTACCGCGGCGAGTTCGAGGAGCGACTGAAGAAGGTTATAGAAGAGGTAAAAACCTCGGGCAACTGCACCCTGTTCATCGATGAGATACATACCATCGTCGGAGCAGGGGCCGCTGAGGGAGCCGTCGATGCCTCAAGCATCCTTAAACCGCCACTGGCGCGGGGTGAGTTGCAGTGCATCGGGGCGACTACTGCCGACGATTACCGCAAGCACCTGGAGAAGGACGCTGCACTGGAACGCAGGTTTCAGCCGGTCACGGTAGAGGAGCCCTCGGTTGAAGAAACCGTAGCCATCCTGTACGGCATCAGGAGCCGATACGAAGAGCACCATAAGCTGATCATAAGCGATGAGGCGATAACCACAGCAGCGTCGCTGGCGGCAAGGTACATCCCTGACCGCTTTATGCCTGATAAGGCCATCGATCTCATAGACGAGGCCTCATCGAGGGTGCGCATCCGGAATTTTTCTGCGGCCTCCACATTGAAAGATGCCATCCATGAAATTGAAACCGTTGGCCAAGAGAGCAAGGCAGAAGTCCTCGTTGCTGCACAGGACGATGGCAGCGCTGAGGTAGCGGAGCAGGAACCCCAAACCGACGACAAGCTGCCCGAGCCGGAGCAGGAAGCCGATCAGCCCGTGGTCACCGCGGAGGAGATAGCGGAAGTGGTAAGTATGTGGACCGGGATCCCGGTGACGCGCCTGGCCAGCGATGAGTCATCACGCCTGCTGCAGATGGAAGATGTATTGCACCGGCGTATCGTGGGTCAAGATGAGGCGATCACAGCGATAGCCAAGGCGGTCAGGCGGGCGCGGGCGGGTATCAAGGACCCCAGGCGCCCCATAGGCAGCTTCATCTTCCTCGGCCCTACCGGCGTCGGCAAGACCGAGCTGGTAAGGGTGCTGGCGGAGTTCATGTTCGGCAGCCAGGACGCCCTCATCAGGCTGGACATGTCGGAGTTCATGGAGAAGCACGCGGTGGCTCGGCTGGTGGGAGCGCCGCCGGGCTATGTCGGCTACGACGAGGGCGGGCAGCTGACCGAGGCGGTGAGGCGCAAGGGATACTCTGCCATCCTGCTGGATGAGATCGAGAAGGCGCATCCCGACGTGTTCAACATCCTGCTGCAGATTTTCGACGACGGCCACCTCACCGATGCCAAGGGGCGCAGGGTCGATTTCCGCAACACTATCATTGTAATGACCAGCAACATCGGCGCCGAACTGATCAAGCGGGATTCCACGCTGGGTTTCGCCACCAAGACCGAGGAGTCCAAGTCCGAGCAGCAGGCTTACGAGAGGATGAAGGACAAGGTGCTCGAGGAGATGAAGAAGTTCTTCCGCCCCGAGTTCCTCAACCGCATCGACGGCACGGTGGTGTTCCACGCGCTGAGCAAGGATCATATAAAGCAGATCGTCGACCTCATGCTCCGCGATGTATGGAAGGAGCTTGCCGATAAAGCGATCAAGATGGAAGTGACCGACGCGGCGAAGGAGCTGCTCGGTGATAAAGGCTTCGACCCGGTGTTCGGGGCGCGCCCGTTGCGACGCGTGATACAGGACCTGGTGGAGGATCCCCTCTCGGAGGCCCTGCTTCGCGGGGACTTCGGCATCGGGGATACCGTGCTGGTGGACTGCGAGGACGGCATGATCGTGCTGCGCACCCTGGAGGTAGCTACACAACCGGCCCAGTAGGGACGCTAACGACAGCAAAACGGCACACAAGCCCCGGGATTACCGGGGTTTTTCATCTTGACGGACCCCGAATGCTCTTCAATTGAGGCACCCCGACAACTAATGTATAATACCCCGGAGGGATAACTGTGGGCAAAGGGCAAATTTTCGTCTGCCAGCAATGCGGCAGGGAAAGCATTAAGTGGCTCGGACACTGCCCCGACTGCGAGGGGTGGAACACCTTCGTGGAGACGCTGCGCACCCCGGTAAGCCAGTCGAGAACCGCCCACATCTTCTGTACCCCGCTGGAGCTGTCTCAGGCTCCCACCAAGGAGACCCCCAGGATAGCCGTAAACATGGCGGAGTTCAACCGGGTCCTCGGCGGTGGCATCGTGCCCGGCTCGCTGGTGCTTATCGGCGGCGACCCCGGGATCGGCAAATCGACCCTCCTGCTCCAGGTCGCCGCGATGGTGGCGCGGGATGGGGGCAAGGTGCTGTACATCGCCGGCGAGGAATCACCGGGTCAGATAAGGCTGCGGGCGAAGCGCCTGGGCGTGGACGGGGACCGGCTCTTCATACTGGCCGAGACCAATATGGAAATGATCGCGGAACACCTGTCCCAGGAATCACCCGATCTGGTCATCATCGACTCCATCCAGACCACCTATCTCGACGAGCTGGGCGGAGCGCCGGGGAGCGTGGGCCAGATTCGCGAGTGCACCATGAGGCTGATGCAGTGGGCCAAGCCGGCCAACGTCCCCATATTGCTCTCCGGGCATGTGACCAAGGATGGGGCAATAGCCGGCCCCCGGGTGCTGGAGCATATCGTCGACGTGGTTCTATATCTGGAGGGGGAATCCTTCAGCGCCTACCGGCTGCTCAGAGGGGTCAAGAACCGCTTCGGCTCCACCAATGAGGTGGGCATATTCGAGATGCAGAGCCAGGGGCTGGTAGAGGTGGCCAATCCATCACAGGTTTTCTTGGCAGAGCGCGGTGGGGAGACGGTGGGCTCGGCGGTGGTGCCCACGCTGGAGGGCACCCGGCCGCTGCTGGTGGAGATCCAGGCATTGACTACCAACACCGGCTACGGCCCGCCGCGGCGCATCTCCAACGGCATCGACTTCAACCGTCTGCTGATGATCGCCGCCGTCCTCACAAAGCGGGCCGGCCTGGCGCTGGGGAATCAGGACATCATCGTCAATGTCGCCGGCGGCCTCAAGGTGAACGAGCCCGCTGCCGACTTGGGTGTTGCTCTGGCTATCGTCTCAAGCCTGCGCAATGTCGCCATCGACCCCGAGCTGGCCGCCATCGGCGAACTGGGGTTGTCCGGCGAGTTGAGGTCGGTGCCCCACCTGGAGCGGAGGCTGAACGAGGCGGCCAAGCTGGGCTTCAAGCGCTGCCTGCTCCCCAAGGCGAAGAACCTCGATGCCCCGAAGGGGATGGCACTGCTCGGTGCGTCGTCGATAAGGGAAGCTCTGAGACTGGCGTTGCCCAGGTCCAAGAAGCCCGAAACTGAGCAATAGAACTAATGGCAAGAAGCGCTTTCAGGTTGAGAACGGGTGGAGACAAAGCTGGCGCGACTTAGAACCATTATCGAGGGGCTCGGTTCGGTGCTGGTGGCATATTCGGGAGGCGTCGACAGTACCCTGCTGGCTTACCTGGCGCACGAGTCCTGCGGGCAGCGGGCGCTGGCGGTCACTGCCTCCTCACCAACCCGCACCGCCGCGGAGCTTGCCGATGCTGAAGCTCTGGCCCAGCATATCGGCATACGACACCTCGTTATCCAGACCGATGAGCTGGATGATCCCCTGTTCACTGCCAACGACCCCCAGCGGTGTTATTACTGTAAGCAGCGCCTTTTTCAACGATTGCATAGTATCGCCATCGATGAAGGTCTGAAGCATGTGGTCGACGGCACGAATTACGACGACCAGAGCGACTTCCGTCCCGGCAGCAGAGCCGTCACCGAGTTCGGCATCCTCAGCCCTTTAGCAGAAGCAGGCCTCAGCAAGCAAGAGATACGCTCCCTCGCAAGAGACCTCACCCTGCCTAACTGGGACAGGCCGGCATCGCCGTGCCTCGCCACCCGCATCCCGCACGGTACGCCGGTCACGACCAATCTCCTGAACACGATTGCCAGAGCGGAGGAATCCCTGCGGAAGCTGGGCTTTACCGACTTCCGCGTACGCCACCACGGCGACACCGCCCGCGTCGAAATCGGCCCCGACGATCTGGCACTCTTCAATGACGACTCAATCAGGCAGCGAGTTGAATCAGAACTCAGGGGGCTGGGCTACTCCCGGATTACTGTCGATCCAGCCAGATATCGCGCGTGAGCAGGGCCAACACCGCAGGAGGAATCGAATGAACAGCGGTAAGCAAATCAAACTACCACCACCCAAGGTCAAGGGCCAGACGTCCCTGGAGGAAGCCATCGCCAAGAGAAGCTCGGTCAGGGAATACTCCGCAGAGGCCCTGTCTATCGCTCACCTGTCGCAGCTGCTGTGGGCCGCGCAGGGGATCACCCACGGCGACAGGTTCAGGGCGGCGCCCAGCGCCGGTTCCACCTACCCGCTGGAACTGTTTGTCGTCGCGGGCAGGGTAGAGGGGCTCGCGGCGGGCATCTACCGCTACGACGTTCCCAATCACTCGCTATATCTGCACATGGAGGGAGACCAGAGGCAGAAGCTGATCGAGGCCTCTTCGTTCAAGCAGGGGTTCATCGCGCAGGCGCCGGTCGATATAATCATTTGTGGCGTCTACCGGCGCACCACCGATCTCTACGGCCAGCGGGGGGTCAGGTATGTGCATATGGATACCGGCCACGCGGCGGAGAACATCGCCCTTCAGGCGGTGGCTCTGGGGCTGGACACGGTGATGGTGGGTGCATTCGATGACGACGAATTAAGCACCGCGATGTGTCTGCCCGAGGAACTGGCGCCGATGTATATAATCCCGGTGGGGAAGGCGGGGTAAGCGTCCGCTATCCCTGAGGGGGACTGGCGCCCTTCTGCAGCAGCCAGTACTCCAGGCTGTCGGCCAGCGCCAGCCAGCTGGCCTCGATGATGTTGGTCGAGCTGCCGACGGTGTTCCACTCGCGCTCGCCGTCGGTGGACTCGATAACCACCCGCACCCGCGCATCGGTGCCGCGAGCCCCCTCGATGACGCGAACCTTGTAGTCCACCAGCCGCACCACTTCAAGCTGGGGGTAGAAGAACATCAGCGCCTTGCGCATGGCCGCATCCAGCGCATCCACCGGGCCGTTGCCCTCGGCGGCGGTATGTATCACCTCATCACCCACCTTGACCTTGACCGTGGCCTCGGACAGCATCTCCTCCTCGTTCTTCTTGAGCGACGGACGTCTCCTCTTCTCCACCACCACCATGAAATCCACCAGCTCGAACGGAGGGAGGTATCCCGGCTGGGCGCGGAGTATCAGCAAATCGAAGGAGGCTTCCGCGTCCTCGTACTGGAAGCCGCGACTCTCCATATCCTTGACCCGCTTTAGCACGGCGCGGGCCTCCTCGCCCTCGGTGGCGACGTTCAGTCCCCGCTCCCTGGCCTTGTGGATGATGTTGCCCTTGCCCGAAAGCTCCGATATCAGCGTGCGCCATTCATTCCCCACTAAATGGGGATTTATATGGTGATAGCTCTCGTCCCACTTCATCATCGCCGCCACGTGCTGCCCCCCCTTGTGGGCGAAGGCGCTGGCGCCCACGTAGGGAAGGTGGCTGTCCACCGCTAGGTTGGCCACCTCGCTGACGAAATGCGATACCTCGTTTAGCATGGCGAGCTGCTGGTCGCTGACGCAGTCGATGCCCATCTTGAGCTTGAGGGCGGGGATGATGGAGCATAAATTGGCGTTGCCGCAGCGCTCGCCGTAGCCGTTGATGGTCCCCTGCACCTGCGTTGCACCGGCGGCGACGGCGGCGAGGGAGTTGGACACCCCCAGCTCGGCGTCGTTATGGGCGTGGATCCCCAGCGGGGTGCCTATCGCCTTATGCACCGCGCTGACAGCGGCCTCCACGTCGCCGGGCATCGCACCGCCGTTGGTGTCGCAGAGAACGACGCACTCGGCACCGGCATCCGCAGCGGCCTTCAGCGTGTCGATGGCATAAGAAGCATTGGCTTTATAGCCGTCGAAGAAGTGCTCGGCATCGAAGAACACCCGCTTACCCCTGGACTTCAGGTAGCCGATAGAGTCGGCGATCATGTGCAGGTTCTCGTCGAGCGTGGTCTCCAGCACCTGGGTGACGTGCAGGTCCCAACTCTTGCCCACGATGGTCACCACGTCGGTGACGGCCTCTAGCAGGGCGCGGAGGTTGGGATCCTTTTCTGCCTTGGCCTTGGGGCGCCGTGTGCTGCCGAAGGCCACCAGGGTGGCGTTGCCGAGCTTCAAATCTCGGGCCTTGACATAAAACTCTTCGTCCTTGGGGTTGGAGCCGGGCCAGCCGCCCTCGATGAAGTGGATGCCGAACTGATCCAGCTTTCTGGCGATACGCAGCTTATCCTCCACGGTGAAGGATATGCCCTCGCGCTGAGCCCCGTCGCGAAGGGTGGTATCATACAGCTGTACCTCTGCCACTGGCGAATCCCTCCTAAGCGACCCGCTCCAGGATCAATTCCCCCATCTCCTTGGTGCCCACCTTGGTATTACCTTCGCTCATGATATCATAGGTACGGTATCCGGCCTGGAGCACGTCCGTCACCGCCTGCTCTATGGCCTCCGACCCCTGGGGGAGCCCCAGCGAGTAGCGCAGCATCATCGCCACGCTCATGATGGTGGCTATCGGGTTGGCCATGTTCTTCCCCGCCCTGCTCGGCGCGCTGCCGTGTATCGGTTCGTACATGCCGTGTATCCGCACCCCGTCCTCGGGCACCCCGGCCAGGCTGGCCGACGCCAGCATCCCCATTGAGCCGGCGAGCATCGATGCCTCGTCGGTGATGATATCGCCGAACATGTTGGACGCCACCAGCACATCGTATTCCGACGGCCTCTGTATCAGGCGCATGGTGCAGGCGTCCACCAGCACGTGCTGCAGCTGCACGTCGGGGTAGTCCTTCGACACCTCGACGGCCACCTCCCGCCACAGGCGCGACGATACCAGCACGTTGGCCTTGTCCACCGACGCCAGCTTCCTGCGGCGGCTGCGGGCTATCTCGAAGCCGACCCGCATGATGCGCTCTATCTCGTAGTCCGAGTACAGCATGGAGTCCACCGCTTTTCTCCCCTTGGCCGTCTGCCACCGCTTCTTCGGCCTGCCGAAATATATACCCCCGGTCAGCTCGCGGACAACGATCAGGTCCACGCCTCTGACTACCTCCGGCTTGAGGTTGGTGGAGTTCTCCAGCATGGGGAGCACCTTCACCGGCCGCAGGTTGGCGAACAGTTTCAACCCTTTACGCAGGCCGAGCAGCCCGTCCTCCGGATGCACCGCTGCCAGCGGGTCGTCCCACTTGGGTCCGCCCACCGCTCCCAGCAGAACCGCATCGCAACGGCGGCACATGCGCAGCGTCTCCTTGGTCAGCGCCTCGCCGTGGCGGTCGATGGCGATGCCGCCGATATCTCCCTCGTGCAGCGTGACGTCGTGGCCGAATCTGTTGCAGACCGCCACCAGTAGCCTGGCCGCCTCCGCCGCCACCTCGGGGCCGACGCCGTCGCCGGGAAGATATGCTATATCGAACTTCACTTGGCTCCCTTCAATTTCCCCTTGGTATACTCGATGAGCCCCCCCGCCGATATGATGCCCATCATGAAATCGGGGTACGGCTCAGCCTTGAACACCCTGTCCTTGGTGATATCCTTTATCTGCCCTTCCTGAAGCTCCACCTCCAGATCGTCCCCGGCATCGATCTCGTCTGCCTGCGCGCACTCCAGCAGCGGCAGGCCGATGTTGATGGCGTTGCGGAAGAAGATGCGGGCGAAGCTCTGCGCGATGACGCACGATACGCCCGCCGCCTTGAGCGCCAGCGGGGCGTGCTCCCGCGACGAGCCGCAGCCGAAGTTGGTGGTGGCGACGATGATATCGCCCGGCTGCATCCGCCGGAGGAACTCCTCGTCGATGTCCTCCATGCAGTGCTGCGCCAGCTCCTCCGCCTCCGACACGTTCAGATACCGCGCCGGTATGATGGCGTCGGTATCCACATTCGCCCCGTACTTATGAACTCTACCCTTGAGCTTCAACTTCTCCTTCTTCATCTTTCTTCTTAGCCGCACTCTTGGTCGATTTCTTAGCCTTAGGCGCTGTCTTCTTGGCTTTCGCCTCCGTTGTCTTCGCCTTGGGCTTGGCCTTCTTCTTCGCCTTCGGCTTCGGTTTCTTCGCAGGCTTATCGGCGACCGGCTCATCGGCCTTCGCCGGCTTGGCCTCCACTGGCTTTGCCTCCGGCGTGGCGCGCAGCGGTGCCTGCCCGGTCTCCCACCAGTGCCTCGCGTCCGCCGCCGCAACCTCCAGGTCGATACCCTTCCGCCGCGCCGACTGCTCGCAGACCAGCAACGCTGTGGTCCTGCCGTGCATCACCGCCGCCACCTCGTCCAAATCTCCCATCTGCGAGCGCACCCGCTCTTCCTTGGCCCGCGCCTGCTCCACGCTGGGGGCGTTGCCGCGAAAATCGACCGTCTCCCGGTCGACGTACAGGTAGCCGCTGCCGCGCGCGATCACCACGCCGCCGCAAATGCACTCCTCATCAGAGCATACGCCGTCCCCGTCGGGCAGCGGCACCTCGAAGTAGCCTGCGGGCGGCGGCGGCACAGTCTTCGCCGCCTCCGCGGCCGGTTTAGCCCCTGCGGGCGGCGCGCCCTTGGGCCTCTGCCCCGCCGGAAGCGGGCGCTTGCCCGATGCCGGGCGCCTCTTCCTCTTCTTTTTCTTCTTCCCGAAGAGCCAGTTAAAAATACCCATTTTTCACCTCCCCGCCTCTATTTATCCCCTCCCGTAGACCTCTTCATCCATACAATCACGATGATGCAGGTCACCAGTGCCGCTGCAATACCCAGTATGAAACCCTTGAAGAAAAGCTTTGCCGCGACCACCAGTCCGACAATGACTAAAATACCCACAGTCACAACTGTAATCTTGTTCAAAATGCGGTGTCTGGCGCGCTGTATATTCATACGACTTTTACTCCACCACCTCGTCCGGGCTACCGATGCGCCCCAGCACCGCGCTGGCGGCGGCTACCGCCGGGTTGGACAGGTAAACCTCGGACTGGGCGCTCCCCATGCGCCCCACGAAATTGCGGTTGGTGGTGGATATCGCCCGCTCGCCGGCCGCCAGCACCCCCATGTGCCCGCCGAGGCACGGCCCGCAGGTGGGCGTGCTCACCGCACCGCCCGCCCGCACGAACGTCTCGATGTACCCGCGGCGCAGCGCCTCCATGTACACCTCTTGGGTGCCGGGGAGCACTACCAGCCGCACATCAGGATGGACCTTATTCCACTTCAGCACCTCGGCAGCGATTTCGAGGTCCTCGATACGGCCGTTGGTGCAGCTGCCGATGACCGACTGGTCGATTCGTACGTCGCCCGCCCGGCTCACCGGCCTGACGTTCGACGGCAGGTGGGGGAAGGCTACCTGCGGCTCTATTCTGGATACATCGTACTCTATAACCTGCTGGTAAGCGGCATCCTTATCCGGTTCATAGGCGGTATAGGGCCGCTCCGCCTTTTTCTGCAGGTACGCCCGCGTCTTCTTATCGACGCGGAACAGTCCGGCCTTGCCCCCGGCCTCGATGGCCATGTTGGCCATGGTGAATCGGCTGTCCATGGAGAGGGCGCCTATCGCCTCGCCGGCGAACTCCATCGCCGCGTACCTCGCCCCGTCAACGCCGATATCGCCGATGGTGTACAGTATGAGGTCCTTGCCGCTGACCCACTTGTTGAGCCTGCCATGGTACACGAACTTGATCGTCGGTGGGACCTTCATCCACACCTCGCCGGTGGCCATGGCGCAGGCGATGTCGGTGGAGCCCATGCCGGTGGCGAATGCCCCCAGCGCGCCGTAGGTGCAGGTGTGGGAGTCGGCACCCACCACCACGTCGCCGGGCAGCACCAGCCCCCGCTCCGGCAGCAGCACATGCTCGATGCCTCCCTTGCCCGACTCGAAATACACGATGCCATGCTCGCGGGCGAAGTCCCGCATCAGCTTAGCCTGCTCCGCCGACGGGATGTCCTTGTTGGGCACGAAGTGGTCGGCCACCATTATGACCTTAGTCGGATCGAATACCTTAGAGACGCCGATGCGCCCGAACTCCTTGATGGCGATGGGGGCGGTTATATCGTTGGATAGGACCACGTCCACCGCGACGTTGAGCAACTCGCCGGGGGTGACCTGCTCCCTGCCGCTGTGCGCCGCCAGTATCTTCTCAGCTATAGTCGAACCCGTCATCTCTACTCGAACCTCTTAAAAATCCTCAACGCGATAAGCATCACCGCCGTGCCCACCGCTGACAATATATACAAACCTGCACCTGCAACCATACCGATGGCGGCAATCGCCCAGATGCTGGAGGCGGTGGTCAGCCCGATTAAAATACCCTCTCCCGACCTTATGATCGTTCCTGCGCCCAAAAAACCGATACCTGCCACGATGCCGGCGGCTACCCGCGAAGGATCACCTCCCTCAAAACCGTAGATGGACGCCAGGGTGAACAGGGTAGCGCCGATGCATACCAGCAGATGGGTCCGTAGCCCGGCCGGCTTCTTGGCCATCTGACGTTCCCAACCCACGATGCCCCCCAGCACCACTGCCAACAGCAGGCGCAGCACCATCTCCAGTTCAGGTGACAACCGTTACCCCCATAACCCCGTCATCAAGCTGCAGGCCGCCTCAGCTTCCTCAGGTTCCTCAAATGCTCATCCTTGTGCCCCGGTTCGAGGAAGGTCAGCTTGTCGCAGGCCTCGAACTCATTACACTCCCAGCAGCCTTCATAATTCAGCTTCTGAGCGCACTTCCTTATCTTGCAGAAGGGATTCCCGCCGCCATCGCGACAGCCCTTGCACCTGAGGCCGGCGAGGGCATCCAGGTCCTTCTTGAAAGCTTCGTAGTCGCCCAGGAACGGCATAGAGGGCCACACTTGCTTCATCTTCTCCGCCCGCATGGTGCGCCGCAGCTGCTTCGCCGCCTCACTGATCGTCTTGGTATAGCCGAAACACTGGCTGCAATCGAGGCCACAGTAAGCTGTCAATGTAACGGGATTGGTTTCTGCCATCTTCGCAGCCAGTTAACCAGCGGTGAATAATCCCACAAAGGTTATCGCCAGCGCTATCAGGCTGCAGGAAAGGCTCACCAATATCAGTATCAACAGTATCTTGTGATTCTGCTCCAGGCCCTTTATGCGGCCCTCCAGCCTCTCTTCATCCATTACAAACTGCCTTCATTCTCTTGCCGCCAGCAGACGATTCAACGCATTGATATAGGCCTTGGCGGAGGCGACGATGATGTCGGTATCGGCGCCGCGGCCGGTGTAGATCATACCCTCGCTCTCGATACGTATCGTCACCTCACCGATGGCGTCGATGCCGGCGGTAACCGACGTGACGCTGAACTCGATGAGCCTGTTGGGCACCCCCACCAGCCGGTTGATCGCCTGGCACACCGCATCCACCGGCCCCGTGCCCAGGGCGGCATCTGCCAGCGTCTTGCCGTCGGGGTCGACCAGCCGCACCGTGGCCGTGGGCACGCTCCGATCACCGCAGGACACCTGCACCTGCTCCAGGTGGTAGGCCTCCGACGTGGTTCGCATCTCCTGCGCCACCAGCGATTCGAGGTCGCGGTTGGTGATCTCCTTCTTCTTATCGGCCAGTTCCTTGAAGGCGGTGAAGGCGCGGTCGAGCTCCTCATCGCTCAGGGTGTAGCCTATCTTCTCCAGCCGCGTCTTCAGCGCGTGGCGCCCGCTGTGCTTCCCCAGCACCAGCGTGCTCGAAGGCCACCCGACATCTCGGGCATCCATTATCTCGTAGGTGGTTCTCTCTTTCAGCATCCCGTCCTGATGTATCCCCGACTCGTGGCGGAAGGCATTGGCCCCCACTATAGCCTTGTTGGGCGATATGGAGAATCCGGTTAGCTCGCTCACCAGGCGGCTGGTCTTGTATATCTGCGATATGTCGATGCTGGTGCTCAGCCCGAAGAAATCCTTTCGGGTGCGTAGCGCCATCACGATCTCCTCCATGGAGGCGTTCCCCGCACGCTCGCCGATGCCGTTGATGGTGCACTCCACCTGCCGTGCCCCCTCGGCGAGCGCCGCCAGGCTGTTGGCCACCGCCAGCCCCAGGTCGTCGTGGCAGTGAATGCTGATCACCGCCTTCTGGATATTGGGCACGTTCTCGAAGATACCCCTTATCAGGCTGCCGAACTCGCTGGGGGTAGTATACCCCACCGTATCCGGGATATTCACCGTGTTTGCCCCCGCATCTATCACCGCCTCGGTGATCTGATAGATGAACCGGGGATCGGTGCGGGTGGCATCCATCGGGGAGAACTCCACATCCTTCACATACCGCTTGGCCCGTTTGACCATCTCGCAGGCCAGCTCCAGCATCTCGGCGCGGCCTTTCTTCAGCTGATAGTTGAGATGAATGTCTGAGCTGGACAGAAAGACGTGTATCCGCCGATTCTTTGACTCCTTTATGGCCTCCCATGCATAATCGATGGCCTCCGCGTTGGCATGGGCCAGTGCGCAGACGGCGGAGTTCTTGATCTCCTTGGCGACCAGGCTGACCGCCTCGAAATCGCCCGGCGATGCTATGGGGAACCCGGCCTCGATGACATCGACGCCCAGCCCCTCCAGCTGGCGGGCGATCTCCAGCTTCTCGTCGATGTTGAGCGTGGCCCCGGGGGCCTGCTCGCCGTCACGCAGCGTGGTGTCGAAGATTATCACCCGCTCCGCTTTCTCGCTCTTGGCCTTCGTCGCGCTCATATCTCAACCACCGGCAAAATGCCTGCATTCACCCCTTCAAAGGATGATAAACGATTATTTCCTGCCCTTGAGCCAGGGCATCATCGCCCGTAGCTTTGCGCCTACCTCCTCGATCTCGTGCTCCGCCTCGCTGCGGCGGGCGGCGTTGAACACCGGGCGCCCCGCCTGGTTCTCCAGTATCCACTCTCGGGCGAAAGTTCCGTCCTGTATCTCGCAGAGTATCTGCTCCATCTCCTCGCGGACATAGTCGTCAATGACCCGCGGACCCCGCGAGTAATCGCCGTACTCCGCGGTATCGCTCACCGAATAGCGCATATAGGCGAAGCCCCCCTGGTATATCAGATCGATGATCAGCTTCAGCTCGTGGCACACCTCGAAGTAGGCGATCTCCGGCTGGTAGCCGGCATCCACCAGCGTCTCGAAGCCGGCCTTGATCAGGGAGGTGACCCCCCCGCAGAGCACCGTCTGCTCCCCGAAAAGGTCGGTCTCCGTCTCCTCGGCGAAGGTGGTCTCCAAGACCCCCGCCCGCGTGCAGCCGAGGCCCTTGGCATATGCCAGCGCCAGCTCCCTGGCCTTACCCGACGCATCCTGCTGCACGGCGACCAGCGCCGGCGGGCACATCCCCTCCGTGTACAGCTGGCGCAGCATGTGACCCGGACATTTGGGTGCGATCATGGTCACGTCCACGTTCTGCGGCGGTACGATCTGGCCGTAATGGATGTTGAACCCGTGGGCGAACATCAGCATATCGCCTTTTTTGAGATGCTTCTCGATTGCGCTGTGATATATCTCCTTCTGCAGCTGGTCGGGAACCAGCATCACCACGATATCCGCCTTCTTGGCCGCCTCATCCGCCGACGACACCTCGAACTTGGCCTTGACAGCGTCCTTCCACGGGGCGCTGTTCTTCAACTCGCCAACGATCACATTGCAGCCGCTGTCCCTCAGGTTCTGGGCATGGGCGTGCCCCTGGCTACCGAAGCCGATGATCCCGATAACCTTGTTCTTGATAAGCTTCAAGTCCGCGTTTTTGTCGTAATAAATCTTGGTCATGTCTAGCTCCTTTTTATCGTTTTGCGTTATGCCTCTGGCTCTACCGCTTTCATCGCGCGTTTACCCTTGGCGTGGGCTTGCTCCTCTCCAGGCACCGGCCCGGCAGTCCGGCGGGACATCGCGATCCTGCCGGTACGGGCTATCTCCCTGATGCCGTAGCCCTTCAGCAGACGTAGCAGGGACCCCAGCTTCTCCTCGTCGCCGGTGATCTCAACCACCACCGAGTCGGCGGAAACGTCTACTATCTTGGAGCGGTAGATATCCACTATCTCTATTATCTCTCCCCTGGTGCCCGGGGTCGACTTGACCTTAACCAGCGCCAGCTCCCGCGAGATCAGGTTGTCGTCGGTTATGTCGGTAACCTTGACCACATTGATGAGCTTGTCCAGCTGCTTCCTCACCTGCTCCACCAAGACGGTCGTGCCGTCTACCACGATGGTCATTAGCGATATCCCCGGTGTCTCGGTATGCCCAACCGCTATGCTCTCGATGTTGAACCCCCGCCTGCGGAAAAGGCTGGACACCCGGTTGAGCACCCCGGGCTTATCTTCAACCAGCGCTATCAGAGTATGTTTCGTCATTACTTCGCTTTGACCCCCTCCCTGGGCTTCTCCAGTATCATCTCGCTTATGGTCTCGCCCTTCTTCACTATGGGCAACACGTTTTCCTCCGGCTCTATCTGAAAATCGATAAGGTACGGCCCTGCGTGAGCCATGGCATTCTCTATGGCGCCGGTCACCAGCATCCTGTCGGTCACCCGCTCGGCAGCGATGCCGTAGGCCCCCGCCAGCTTGACGAAATCGGGGCCGCTCAGCGGCGTGGCCACGTAGCGCTTCCCGTAGAACAGCTCCTGCCACTGCCTAACCATGCCCAGGAACCCGTTGTTCAGGATGGCTATCTTGACCGGGAGGTGCTCCTGAACGATAGTGGCGAGCTCCTGCAGCGTCATCTGGAAGCCGCCGTCGCCGGCAATGCACCACACGGTATCGCCGGGGCGCCCTACCTGTGCTCCCATCGCCGCCGGAAGCTCGAACCCCATGGGGCCCAGACCGCCGGAGGAGATGAAGTTTTTCGGCCGGTCATACTTGTAATACAGAGCGGCCCACATCTGGTTCTGCCCCACACCGGTAACGATAATGGCATCGCCCTTAGTGACCTCGTATATCTGATTCATCACGTACTGGGGCAGCAGGCTCGCCGTTTCCCGTATCTGCAACGGAGGGCACTCCCGCTGCCACTCCTCTATGCGGTAAAGCCAGGCGCCGTGGTTCTGCGGCTCCATCTCGGCGTTGAGCGACTTGAGCACGTTCTTGACCTCTCCCACGATGGGCACATCCACCTTGACGTTCTTGCCGATCTCGGCAGGGTCGATATCGATATGGATCACCTGGGCATTGGGAGCGAAGCCCGACACCCTCGCCGTCGCCCGGTCGTCGAACCGCATCCCGACAGCGATAATGAGATCGGCGGCATTCACCGCGTAATTGCAGTGCGCGCTGCCGTGCATCCCCAGCATCCCCAGGAACAGCGGATGCGTGCCGGGGAAGCCTCCCAGCCCCAGCAGCGTGGACACCACCGGTATCTGACACTTCTCCGCCAGCTCTTTGAGCTCGGCACAGCCCCCGGAGACTATCACCCCCTGGCCGGCGATGATCAACGGCTGCTGGGAATCGTTAATCATCTTTGCCGCCTTCTTCACCTGCGCCGGGTGCCCCCGCAGCGTGGGTTTGTAGCCCGCCAGCGAAACCTTCTCCGGATAACGGAACTCGGTCTCCTCTACCAGCACATCGCTGGGAACGTCTATGAGCACTGGGCCTCGCCTCCCGGTGCCGGCGATGTGGAACGCTTCCTTGACCATGCTGGCCATCTCGTCTGCCGACATCACCTGGTAGTTGTGCTTGGTTATCGGCAGGGTGATGCCGGTGATATCTATCTCCTGGAAGGCGTCCTTCCCGATGAAGGGGCGGGCCACCTGCCCGGTTATGGCCACCATCGGGACAGAGTCGAGATAGGCCGAGGCGACTCCGGTGATCAGGTTGGTGGCCCCCGGCCCCGAAGTAGCCATGCACACGCCGACCCTGCCGGTGGCGCGGGCGAACCCTTCGGCGGCGTGAGCCGCACCCTGCTCGTGGCGGCACAGGATATGATGGATCTTGGGGTACTCAGGCAGGGTATCATAGAACGGCAGCAGCACCCCGCCGGGGATGCCGAACATAACATCCACGCCTTCCTTGATCAGGCTCTCACAAAGTATCTGCGCTCCGGTCAGCTTCATATTCTCCCCCTAAGTCTCGAAAACCGCCCCTCTGCCCGCCGAGGTCACTTTCTCGGCGTAGCGCGAAAGGTACCCCGTCTTTATCTTCGGCTCGAAAGGAGGGATTCTGGACAGACGGTCCTTTAGCTCCCCCTCGCTCAAGTCAACATCAATGCGACGGTTGGGGATGTCGAGCACTACCGTATCGCCGTCCCTGAGCGCTGCGATAGGGCCCCGAGCCGCCGCCTCCGGCGATACGTGGCCGATAGCCGCCCCCTTGGTGGCGCCGGAGAAACGGCCGTCGGTGATCAGCCCCACCTTGTCAGCAAGGCCCATGCCCGCCAGTATCGAGGTAGGGCCCAGCATCTCCCTCATCCCCGGCCCCCCCTTCGGCCCTTCGTAACGGATGACCACTACCTGCCCCGGCCCGATGGAGCCGGCGAGGATGGCCTCGGTCGCGTCCTCCTCGGAGTCGAACACCCGCGCCTCGCCGCGGTAGGACATCATGTTCGGCGAGACGGCGGCGCTCTTCACCACCGCCCCCTCGGGCGCCAGGTTGCCGAAGAGCATGGTCAGACCGCCTGTCGGCGAGTGTGGTCGGTCGAAGGGGAATATAACCTCCCTGTCGCGCACCTGGGCCTCCGCCAGCTCCTGCTTCAGCGATTTGCCCGATGCCCGCTGTACTTTCATATTGAGCAGACGCTCGATCTCCTTCATCACCGCCCCGATGCCGCCGGCGAGGTCCAGGTCCTCTATGCGGTTCTCCCCTGCCGGGCTCAGCTTCGACAGGTGTGGGGTCTTCCCGCTGATATCGTTTATCTCCGAAAGCGGGAACTCAACCCCCGCCTCGTGGGCGATGGCGATGAGGTGCAGCACCGAGTTGGTGCTGCCGCCCAATGCCATGTCGACCATGAAAGCGTTCTGGAACGCGGCTTTGGTCAGGATATCGCGAGGGCACACGTTCTTATCGAGCAGCTCCATTACCTGTATGCCCGTCTCCCGCGCCAGCCCGATGCGCCGCGCGTCTACCGCCGGTATGGTGCCGCTGCCCGGAAGCGACATGCCGAGTGCCTCGGTGAGGCAGTTCATGGTGTTGGCGGTGAACATGCCGGCGCAGCTCCCGCAGCCGGGGCAGGCGATCCTTTCCAGCTCGTCGAGCTCGCCCTCGCTCATCTCTCCCGCATTTACCTTGCCCACGCCGACGAATATGGTATTTACATCGAAATTCTCCCCCGGCCTGCTACCCAGCCTGCCAGCCAGCATCGGACCCCCGCTGACGAAGATCGAGGGTATGTTCAGCCGAGCCGCCGCCATCAGCATCCCCGGGATTATCTTGTCGCAGTTGGGGATGAACACCAGGGCATCGAAGGCATGTGCCTGCGCCATGATCTCCACCGAATCGGCTATGAGCTCGCGGCTGGGAAGGCTGAACTTCATCCCCAGGTGACCCATGGCTACGCCGTCGCACACCCCGATAGTGTTGAACTCAAAGGGGGTGCCCCCGGCGCTCCTCACCCCTCCCTTGACCGCATCCGCAATCGCGTTCAGGTGGATGTGCCCCGGGACCACCTCGTTGAAGCTGTTCACGACGCCGATAAACGGCTGGTCCAGCTCACGGTCGGTGAGCCCCACCGCCCGCAGCAGGGACCGGTGGGGAGCTCTCGCTACCCCTTTCTTTACTGAATCGCTTCTCAATCCATATTCCCGATACAATTAATTGAACGATTATTGGCAAAAGGTATCACAGCGCCCACTTATTGTCAAGCAGAACTGGCTACGCCGACCAGATCAGCGATATCCTCCACCCCCTCGCGCTCCATGAACTCGATAACGCCGTCGAGGACATCGAGCGGCGCATCGGGATCCACCAGCACGCCGGTGCTGACCCAGAACGCGCTGGCCCCCGCCATGATAAACTCGATGGCATCACTGGCCGATATAATACCGCCGCCGCCGATCACCGGCAGCTTAACCGCCCGCGCCACCCGGTACACCATGTACAACGCTACCGGCTTTATCGCCGGCCCGGAAAGGCCTCCGGTGACGCCACCGAGGAACGGCTTCCTCGCCTCGGCATCGATCGCCATGCCCCTCAGCGTATTGACCAGCGATATGGCATCGGCGCCCGCTTCCTCTACCGCGCAAGCGATCTCGGCGATATCGGTCACGTTCGGCGTCAGCTTGACGATAACCGGTAAAGTGGTATGTCCCTTCACCGCCCTGGTCACGTCGGCAGCGTCCCGGGGGCTGGTGCCGAACTCCATCCCGCCGCGCGCCACGTTGGGGCAGCTGATATTCACCTCGATGCCGCTCACCCCATCTACTCTATCCAGCGCGTACGCCAGTTCGGCGTACTCATCCACCCCGTCACCGGCGATGTTCACCAGCACCGGAACGTCCCACGTGGCCCATATCGGAGCCTCCTCGGCGATCACCGCCTCGATCCCCTTGTTCTCCAGTCCCACTGAGTTGAGCAGGCCTGAGGCGGTCTCCAACAGGCGCGGCTGCGGGTTGCCGCGGCGGGGCTTGAGTGTAGTCCCCTTGGACACAACGGCCCCCAGCCTCTCGATATCCACAATATCGGCATATTCCGTTCCATAGCCGATGGTGCCGGATGCCGCGACCACCGGGTTCTTCAATTCGAGTCCCCGTTCGTTCTTGGGAGCGATTTGAACAGTGAGTTTCACCGGATAAACCTCTGACGCTGCTCCCCATATGATACTCTTTCCCTATGTCCCATTCAACCCATCGCTTGACATCGGTGGACGGTCAGGTAAACTAAAGACAGAGGATTTTAGCGGGATGACACGTGTACTCTGGCTGTTGCTCACGCTGATGGTAGCGATACTCCTCTTCGTCATCGGCTATGCGGGGTATTTCTACGGCCACCAGCAGGGCTATTATGAAGGATACAAGGTCGGCGCCGTCGAGGGAGCGGGCAGCGGTTACACCCTGAGGAATCCCACCTACCATGAGTTGATGGACTTCCTGGAGCGGGATCCCACCGATGGGAACGAGTACCAGGAAGACGTGTACACCTGCGTCGATTTCGTCAGCGACCTGAGCAATAACGCCGAGGCTGCCGGCCTGCGCGCCGCGTACGTCTACATGGAGTTCCCCGTCGACCGGGCCCACTCCGTAGCCGCCTTCGAGACGGTGGACCGGGGGATGGTCTTCATCGAGCCCCAGTTCGACGACGAGGTGGTCGTGGTGGTGGGTAACAGCTACTCAGAGGACAACGGCTACGAGGAGCCGGACTATGATGATACCATCGTCAGGTACACCATCGTGTGGTAGCGGAGAGGGGATAGACCAGTTAAATCTGATAAGTGCCGACGTCCTTGTCGCCCTTTTCCCCATCGCCGGCGGTGTACTCCGGCTTCCCCACCTTGCCCAGCGACATCACCAGCAGGACAGTTCCTATTATAAATAGTATCGATGCCCAAGCGGCCGATATATGCAGCATGCCCAATAACAACCCTACTATGAACAGCACTGCACCTGCCGCCGTCATTGCCCAGTATTTCATACCAACACCTCGCTGCCATTATACCAGATTATGCAACTGAGGTTGACAAACGCGGCTTGATGATGTATCCTCTTGTAATTTTGCAGGCGGAGGGGCAGGAAGGGGGAGGATAAAATGGAGATATTCGGGATCGTTCTATTGGCGCTGGGCGTATGCTTCACCACCCTGAAGCTGCCGCTCCCGTTGAACCTGGAGCTGGGTGCGTTCAAGGGCGCATGGGTGGTGGGGCCCATGTTCATAGTGATCGGCGCGCTGGTATGGTGGGCATTTTAAGGAGTTTATGTTTATGCGACACTCTAGAGTCATCAGCTTTTTTACCATACTGCTGATCAGTGTCCTGTTCTTCACCAGTGCTTCGTGCCAGGGCGGGCAGGGGGCGCAGCCCACGCCCACACCGACGCAGATGCCGACGGCGACTCTGACGACTAAACCGCAATCGACCGCCACGCCCACGATTATAATCACAGCCTCTCCCTTCCCCACGGGGACATCGCTCCCGGTGGTTACGCCCAACTGGTCGTGGCCGGGGCCCACCGCCACCCTAGGCCCTGAGGGTTGTGTCTACGACCGGGACGCTATCCAAGATGCGATCTACACCTACAACGCATCATACGGGGAGTGGCCCACCGCCGACGGCAGGCCGGGCGACATCGCCTGGGCCAAGCTGGTGAAGGAATACCTGCCGTACATGCCGCACACCAACGACGAGTGCAACTGGCAGGTGAGCGGCGAGCCTGAGGGCAAGGTCTGCGTGCCGCAGGAAAAGATGTGCTGACTGTGCAAGTGTGGCACGGTGTGCTCACAACAATAAGCGGCCGGCAGAGCTGCCATCCCCTCTCCAACACAGGTTGACAAACCCGTTCCCCCGATGTACGCTTGCGGCACATCAAATGGAACTTTTTACCCCTGTCTGGCGTCTATATAAGTAGGGGGCAGAGTAATGAAGAATAAGAATTTCCTCCCAGCACTAACCCTGTTCGCCTTTGTGTGGATACTTGGGTTCGTGGTTTTCAAGGTGCTTCTGCATATGGGAGCTTCATGGTGGTGGATACTTCTCCCTCTACCAGTAGGAGCAGTTCTGATCATAGCATTTCAGGTGAATAAAGATTTCATCAGGGGTCGTATTCAATTACCAGCATTAACTACAATAGCCGCTTTTCTCATGGTCATATATGGCCTATTCTGGTTCGCAGTCCTTGGTGGCCCAGGTGAATTGTCAACTTCTGCCTATACTTCCATGTGGGTTGGGAATCCACTTGCTTTCGTACCTGTTATCCTGCTCTTCATCCCTGCCGTATTGCTGTTAATACTGAAGAAGAGGTGGGTCTGGTGGTTCGCCCTGATTGGAAGCACCCTGACCTTGTGCTTTATATCATCGTTACTTCTTCTATTTGATAGCAAACGTTACTGGAGAACCACTGCTGCACTAAAGCCGGATTCTACAACATCAGAGATGAAATGGCTTCAAAACTGGCCTGCTGTATTGCTGCTGGCCTTGCTGATTGGCGGTTTGGTAGTCATATGGGCTTTTGTACGTGTCTGGGCTGGAGATCTAATTGAGTATGTTCATGGAGGCTGGGATTACTGGGGTCCTAGCGCAATGAGCATTATATTATGCATTTGGTCGATAGCAGTATTGCTTCGCAGGACACAAGCAATGCCTTGGCGTTCAAAGAAGTTTCTAACAAGCAGGCCCGCCATTCTATCATTGCTTGTTGTAATCGTGTTGGGCGTAAGTTTCGGGGTTTTGGTTATGCCTTTTGCAGGGGATACAGACCACGTGATGTACAATACCGGCGCATTTTACGCCAGGGGCAGATGGGCGATGGAAGATGCGATAGGCAGCTACAAAAACACTCACAATCAGGAAGTTCCAATAGTAAATGACACACCTGTGGCAGTGAATGGCTCAGAAGTGGTTCAATCTGATAGCTACTATATTGTAGCTATGTGTCCACTATTAGCCTTAAATAAACAAGGTGATAGTATGTGGTTTCGCGCGACTGAAATGTGTCATGCAGAGAACTGCGCTGCTGGCGGAGACAACCTTGATGGTTGTACAGGCTGTAACGGCAGCTACCTATGGTTAACAACTATTAGTGGTGACGTCGCGTCCATATGCATAGGCGCGGGGTGCGAGGCGCACGGTGAGGACGGCTTCCAGGGCGTGTACCCGTGAGGGATGAGTAATGAATAGAAGAATCAGCA
>CAYUWM010000017.1:0-28100 GCA_964448395.1 uncultured Dehalococcoidales bacterium | reverse complement strand
ATGCTGGCCACCGAGGCGATCATGCGGGCGCTGGCGCGGCGCTTCGGCGAGGACGAGGACACCTGGGGCCTCACCGGCCTGCTCCACGATGTCGATGTCGAGCTGACCAAGGGCGACATGAGCGCCCACAGCGCGCTGGGGGCTGACATCGCGCGGGAGCTGGGCGCCACGGAGGAGATGGCGCAGGCGATACTGCGCCACAACAAGGCGCACGGCATGCCCCCGGAGTCGCTGCTGGATAAGGCGCTGTTCTGTGCCGACCCGCTGACCGGACTGATCGTCGCCGGGGCGCTGGTGCGTCCCGACAAGAAGCTTGGGGGGCTGACGGCGGAGTCCCTGATGAAGCGATTCGGAGAGAAGCGGTTCGCCGCCGGCGCCAGCCGGGAGCATATCGCTAGCTGCGGCACGCTCGGTTTGGAGCTGGAGGATTTCGTCGGGCTGGGGCTTGCTGCGATGCAGGGCATCGCCGGGGATATCGGCCTGTAAGGATCATTGAGGATATCGATGGGTTTTTTCAAGAAAGACGTTGATGAACTGGCGCGGAAGGGCGACCTCAGGGGGCTGCTGAAGGCGCTGCGGGGCAGGGACCCGGTGGTGCAGGCGCGGGCCTCCCTGCTGCTGGGCTCTATCGGCCGGCCGGCGGTGCCCGTGCTCATCGAGGGGCTCAAGGACGACGACAAGGACGTGCGCACCGCCGCCGCCGCCGCCCTGATATCCATCGGCCCCGAGGCGAGGTTCGCGGTGGGCACCCTGGCCCGGGCGCTCAAGGACAAGGACTATTTCGTGCGCTGGAACTCGGCGGTGGCCCTCGGCGAAATCGGCGATAAGGAGGCGGTACCGGCCTTAATGGAGACGCTGGCGGATGAGAATATAGATGTGCGCAAGGCAGCCGCCGACGCGCTGGAGAAGATAGAGTGGGAGAAGTGGTACCCCGGCACCGAAAAAGTGGTATAATGTCGCCATATCAAAAAGGAGGTAAAGGATGAGCACGGATAAAGGTACGGGACTGGAACCCAATGTAGCCGGACTGCTGTGTTATTTGTTCGGATGGATAAGCGGGCTGATATTCTTCCTCATAGAGAAGGACGATTTCGTCCGCTTCCACGCCATGCAGTCCATCATCGTCTTCGGCGCAATAACCGTGTTGAGTATCATCTTCGGCATCCTGTTCATGGTGCCGTTCGTGGGAGCGATACTCGGCGCCATACTATGGATCGGCACCCTCATACTGTGGATCCTGCTCATGGTGAAGGCCTACCAAGGCGAACGTTTCAAGCTGCCGGTCGCCGGCGATCTAGCCGAGAAATACTCGTAAGTAAATAGACCTTATCCATCGTACTATTGTCGATAGAGGGGGGCGTACTTTTCATGTCCGCCTCCCTTTGTTTTCCTGCGTCCCGCCGTTCGGCAGCGCTGAGCACCTGTGGCTGCATGTGATATAATGTGATACCGCCGAGGGGAGAGAGTGATGGAAGAAGAGAGAAAGGCCGTAGCGGGCCTGGAGCCTAATGTAGCCGCCCTTATGTCGTACCTACTGGGCTGGGTGACCGGGCTGCTGTTCCTCGCAGTAGAGAAGGGTGACGACTACGTCCGCTTCCACGCCATGCAATCGATCATCTTCTTCGGGGTGGTCACCCTGGCCGCCGTCGTCCTTTGGCTGTTGCTTATGGTGCCCTATGTTAACATCCTGTTCATGGTGCTCCTATCGCTGCTGGGGCTTTTCTCCTTCGCGGCGTGGGTCATACTGATGGTGAAGGCTTATCAGGGGAGCCGTCTCATGCTGCCGTGGGTCGGGGAGCGTGCCGAGAGAAGGGCGACAAGAGATCGACAAAACTCGCTTCCGTAGCATTCTCAAACGATGGTTCGCGTTAGGTGATATAGTGTTTCATCCGCCACAATCGGACTGCGGGAGAGAAAAGGGGGCAGGCCATGCTTGAAGAGGAAGTCCAGAAACAGGCTGAGAAGTTAAAAGACAAGAGCTCCATGGTGCGCGAACAGGCGGTCATGGCTCTGAGCAAGATCGGCGGAGACTCCGCTATAAAGGCCCTCATCGAGGCGCTCAAGGATGAGGACTCCGATGTGAGGCAGCGGGCCGCCGAGGCGCTGGGCAGGGTCGGGGAGCAGGCATTCGTGCGGGTTCACGATCTGCAGGATGAGGACAAGGGGGTGCGGCAGCGTGCCGCATCCGCCCTGTCGAGGGAGATCAGCCCTACCGCCAAGGCGGCTGTTCCGGCGCTGGCCGAGGCGCTGAAGGATGAAGATGAGTACGTGCGTAACGGGGCCGCCCACGCCTTGGGCAGGATCGGCGATGACTCCGCAGTTCCCGCCCTTATCGAATCGCTGGATGACTGGCAGGCGCGCTACACCGTTGCCGGCGCACTGGGGGATATCGGACCCGGCTCCAAGGCCGCGGTACCCAAGCTTATCGAGTTGATGAAGGACAAGGACCGGTTCATGCGGCGCAGTGCCGCCAGCGCGCTGGGCGGAATCGGCCCCGATTCCAGGGACGCCATCCCGCTGCTCATCGAGGGGCTGGACGACCGCGACCTGCGCTCCACGGCGGCTGCCACACTGGGGAGCATCGGACCCGATGCTAAGGCGGCGGTGCCCATGCTTATCGAATGTCTGCAGGATGACGACGAAGTCACCCAGCGCAACGCCGCCGAGGCGCTGGGCAATATCGGCGACCGGTCTGCGCTGCCCGCCCTGCTCGAGCTGGAGAAGGACGAGGACAAGTGGCTCAGGAAAGAGGCCATCGACGCCATCGCCAAGCTGGGGGGCAGGTAGCAGCTTAGGCCGAGCCTTCGGCTGTTACAGATAAGGAATTCATCGGTTGAACGGAAGCGAGATACAGACATATATAGAGATGCTCAAGCACAAGGACCCGGAGGTTAGATACTGGGCGGTGCTGTATCTGGAGCATATCGCCGACGCGGCGGCGGTTCCGGCTCTTATCGAGGTGTTGACGCACGATGACAACGACCTGCGGGGAGCAGCGGCCAAGGCGTTAGCCAAATTGGGATCGGAGGCCAGAGAGGCTATCCCTGCTCTTACGTCGGCGGCGCAGGACGAGGATGTGTGGGTCAACACCACCGCCGCTTATGCCCTGCGTATGATAGAAGTTGAAGGGTAGCGGCTATTTCTTCCGCACCGGGAAACGAATCTCGGTGGTCAGTTCATGGGGAGGGGTGGTGCACGGGTCGCTGAAGTACACTTCCTCCGACGGGCCGACGATCTCGTAGCCGTTGGCGTTCATCCATTCCCAGAGCATGCCGTAGGTCTTACCCACTTCGTCGAACGGGCCTTTATGCACGGTGGAGGCGACCTCGGCTCCCTCCACCTGCTTTACGCCCGCCCCGCTTGCATCTGGCTCGGCAGGGGGGGTGTCACCGCTCAGGGGACACTGCAGTTCCCACATGAGTTCGTCATGGGAAACCTGTTCCGGGCTGTTGAAGTATATTCCCAGCGGCGGGCCGGCAGGCGCGTATCCCTTTTGCCCCACCCAGCCGAAGAGCCTGCCGAAAGTTCCTTCTATCTGGTCGAAGGGGCCCTTCATAAAAATAAAAGCCACTGTCCGTGGCTCAGCTTGCTTGATCGTAACTTCGGTTGACATCGGCACCTCCTTTTAGCTTGGCAGCACATTTGTATCACAGGGACGACCTCGATGTCAAGTGCCATAGGATTCGATGGTTAGTATCTCATGCAGCAGAGTCGAGATCGATCATCCGTATGCCTCTGCCTTGAGCTGCTCCAGGTAGTATATCTTTTCATGGTGCGGCGATCTGCTCTTCGGATGGCGGGGGAGCAGGTGTTCCTGTCCCACGTGGCAGCACTCGAATCGAACCGGAATGTCGTGCTCGAACAGCAGCCTTAGGCTGGGGACGAGGTCTCCATCGTGTACCACGCGATGGCTGTCGGGGACCGTTTCGTCGTATACCCGGGCGAAATCGTGGTCTCCAATGCACGGGCTGGCGAAGTTGTACATGGTAACGTGAATAGAGGGGAACCGCGCCTGGATATGGAGCGCCGCCAGCGTCGCCAGCGCCGCCCCCATGCTGTATCCAGTAACGTATATTCTGTCGGGCTTCACATCCTTCACCGCGGCGACTACCTCCGCCCGCACAGCTCCATATGCCCTGACGAAACCCAGATGGGCCTTCAGCCGTTTGTGTTTCACCTTCAACCACGGTGCGGTGCCCAGTGTTGCGATCAGGCTGGTGCGCCAACCCTCCATCTTCCAGGAGACGTCTGTTCCGCGAAAGGCAATGATTATATAGGGGGAGTGCTTATGCTGGTCTCTGAGGACAAAACCCTGGGTGTCGGCTACCTGAACGCCGAAGACATTGTGGTATTCTCCGCTGAGGTAACGGTAGAATCTGCCCCGGTGTTTCTCCCTGAGCGTGTCTTCACTCTCGTAAGCTTCCAGTGCGTATTTGAAAAGCCAGTGAGCCGTTCTCGGTTTATAGTGCACCGAGCGGTGGTGTGTGCTGGTATATCTAGGCAACGCGCAGGCCTTTTATCTCTTTATTACCGGGAACCTGACCTCGGTGAGCAAATCCTGCGGTGGTGCATCCTCTATTTTGCTCAGATAAGCCTCTTCCGGCGGACCGGCTATCTCATAACCGTTTTCCGCAATCCACTGGCGCAGCGCACCGAAGCGGGCTGGTACCTGATCAT
The DNA here is from genome assembly GCA_964448395.1 of uncultured Dehalococcoidales bacterium. Lineage (GTDB taxonomy): Bacteria > Chloroflexota > Dehalococcoidia > E44-bin15 > E44-bin15 > CAYUWM01. Next base: position 23,423 of record CAYUWM010000017.1, on the reverse strand, counting down.
ACGCCCCCTGATGCTCGGCGGTGGCCAGCGTCGCTTCATCCAGTTGCCTGAAACCGCAACCCTGCTCGTCAGGCTCGGTGGGGTCCGCATCGCCAACCACTGGGATCTGGAGTTCCCACAGCAACTCTTCGGGCGGCACCTGTTTGGGGCTGTTCAGATATACGCCAACGGGGGGAAGTGCGGGTATATAGCCCTGTTCGTCTATCCACACGCGGAGCTTACCGAAGGATTCGCCTATCAGGCTGTAAGGTCCCTTCACCGCAATGAAGGCTACTACAGCCGGCTCCCTTCTCTTTATCTTTGCTTCTATTGCGACCGCCATAAAAACCACCTCCCTTCGGTGATTTAGGCGAATATTAAATTATTTTATATTATATTATCACACTTCCGTTTGTTTGTCAATAGCTAGCTGACTTCAATCTTGGAGCCCTCTGCAGTCTTTATCACATCGATTCGTCTATCGAAAGCGTCTTTCAGTTCTTCGATATGCGTTATGACCAAAATCTTATCGAAGTCGCCCTGGACAGAGTTTATCGCTTCCACCAGGCGCTCCTTTCCACTGGCGTCCTGTGAGCCGAACCCCTCATCGATGATCAGCGTCCGCAGCGGTGCCCCGGCACGGTATGCCAGCAGTTTGGAGAGCGCGATGCGCAGCGCGAAATCGATGCGAAATGCCTCGCCGCCGCTGTACATCTCATAGCGTCGCGTTCCCAGTTCGTCGGAGATGTTGACATCCAGCGTCTCCAGTTCCCCTTCTCTTTTGCTCTTATAGGCACGCTGCGTCTCAATCTTCACCCTCATCCGGTTGTCGGTCATTTTGGATAGCAGACGGTTGGCCCCTTCCTCTATCTCGGGAATCACGTTCTCGATAATCATCGCCTGGATTCCCTTTTTGCCGAAGGCCAGGGCCAGCTCCTCGTAAATCTTCTTCTCGGCGGCAATCCCCTTTGCTTCCTCCGCTCTATCCCTCTTGATCTGCTCCAAAGAGATGATGCGCTCCAGCTTCTCCTGAATCGCGCCCAGTACCTGGCGTGCCTGGGACTGCCGTTGGGTCAAATCATCGAGGTTCTTCTGCGCCGCGTTCAAATCAGCCTCCAGCCCGGGGAGGATTGAGAGATCGGCGTTTAGTGCCTCCGTGCTGCGGGTATCGGCCTCCAGGGTTGAACTCCAGCGTTGCAGTTCCCCTTCGGCTTTCTGTATCGCTTCCTGCTCACGGGGAAGGGAGCTTTGAGCCTCACTGTGATCCCTGTTCAGCGCCTCAGTCCGCCGCTCCAACTGCGCCTTCTCCTCTGTGACCTTGCGCTCCAGTTCAACCATAGACTGCCTCAGTGTATTCGAGGTTTGCTCCAGTTCTTTGATCTCCTTTTCATTGGTGCGGAAGGTCTCTCTCTTATCGTGCCCCTGCTTCTGGTAGTTCTCCGTTATCTTCTCTCTCCCCCCCACGCCCAGCTCGGTACCGCACAGCGGACAGTCGGCCTCCCCTTGCTTAAGCATGGTTATCTTTTCCCTGAGCTCCTGCATCTCTTCCTTCAATCGCTTGTTTGTGGAGGTAAGGTGGTGTATTCTGCCGGAGATCTCCTGGTTCTCGCTCCTCTTCTCGTCTAGTGTATTCTGCTGTTGGGATAGCTCATCGCGACGGGCATTGGCTTTGGCTATTTCCTCATCGTAGCTGGCGAGCACCTGCCGGTATCTTTCCGCTCTCTTCTTGTATTCACTTACCTGATCCTGGAGATATCGTATCGCCGATTCCGCCTGTCTGATATGGGCCTCTAGCTCCTCACGCTGTCTCACCCCCGATTCGAGATCGTTCTTCCGCCTCGCCAGGTGGTTTATCCCGTCTGCCAGCACCTGTCGCTCTCTGTCGGCTGCGGTGACCGTGTTCTCCACCTCCCGCAATCGCGATTCGTACTCGTCTTTATGTACTAGCTCTTCCGCTATGCGCTCTATCTCGCCGAGTATGACCTTCCCGTCAGTCTCCATCTGCCTGGCGCAGTCCTTCGCCCGCCTCTCCAGTTCATCGTAGCGGGCGAGGCCCAGTATATTGGACAGAACTTCCTTTCTCTTGTAGGGTTCCGCTTTGCTGAACTTGTCGGCCTGCCCCTGGAGCAGGTAGGCGCTATTGACGAAGGTGTCGTAATCCATGCGCAGCGTCTTGACGATCTTCGCTTCTGTCTCGCGGATGGAGTTGCCGGCGATCGACCTGAAGCCGTTGCCACTGGCTGCCTGCAGGTCAAGGGTGGAATGGCCGGGACGGTTCGCTTTAGGCCTTGACCGTCTGCGGATCACACGGTAGAGCTCACCCCCGACGGTGAACTCGAGCTCTACACCCATCTCGGTCATGCCGTGATGAATAAGATCGTCATCGTTCTTCGCCCGTGATTTTCCCCACAGCGCCCAGGTTATCGCGTCGAGGAGGGCCGACTTCCCATTGCCGTTATCGCCACAGAGACAGGCGACATGAATTCCGGCGAAGGAGAGCACCGCCTCCCGATACGGCATGAAGTTGCAAAGGGTCAGCTTGACCGGGATCATATCCTGTATTCCCTGCCCAGCTCGGGTGTCTCCACCCCTACACTTTTTATTTCCCTGAAGAGCGCGGGGGATTCCGTATGCACCGGGAATACCACCGCCGGGTTGATCTCCTCCACCAGCCCCTTTATCTCGGGGCCGGAGGCATGGCCCGAGGCGTGAACCTGCTCGTAAGGCATGAGGTCGAAATGCTTGAGCCAGTTCTCCACCCTTCGGTGCTCGATTTGGCCCTCATCGTCGAACGGCTCGGTGACGGAACGGATGTAGCATGAACCCTTATCCGGCCGGATGTTGATGAGATCCGTGAGGTCGAAGAAATCGATCCTGACGATGAAATCGCTCTGGTGGTTGTGGATATCCTCGCAGGTTACGCGGTTGGGATAGCTGAGGAACTCCCGCTCCCAGGCGCTGTAATCCTGCTCAACAACATTCGGCGGGTAGTCGGGGCAATCGGGCCTGGTTATCAACCCCCAGCCCTTGCGGTCGATATATATAACGATATTGTCGTCATCGAGCGCGGGAGCCCCGGCATCTGTGCCTTCGAGTTTTTTCAGGAGATACGCTTGCTTCAGGTTCAGCGCCAGTTTTCTGCCAGTGGCCCTGGCCGCTTCATGGAAGCTTTTCAGCCGCTCGATATCTTTCCACGGGTAGTTGGCAATGACCAGCTTGCTGGTTCCTCTGACAACCTCGGCTACTTTTTCCTGTACGTATTGCTCGGAATGGCTTTCGCTCTGGTCTATGCGGGTGCCCTCACAGATCAGCGCAACGGGATGCGCCATCGCGGCGCGCTCCACGAATTGCTGCGTAAGATCGCCACCGTAGCCGTGGAACCGCAGGTCGCCGGTATAGACGATTGTGCCGGAAGGGGTATGTATAAGGAACCCGGTCGCACCGGGTATCGAATGGTTCACCGCAACCGCTTCCACCGTTAGATTATCGATAGCGACCGTATCGCCCGGCGCCAGTCCGCTGAAATTCCTCGGCTCCCTCGCCTCCTCCCCCTTGACCCTGGTGACCCCTTCCCCCCTCTTATTGGGCCGCGTTTCGAATGTCCTCTGGTAGGTGAGGAACTCGTTGAAACCGCCGGCGGAGGTCTCTTCCATCGAGGCCAGTATCCTCCTTGTTATCTCCGAGGCGTAAACAGGTATATCCGGCCGCAGGAAATGGATGTAGGCAGAATGATCGGCGTGGGCATGGCTCAGAAACACCGCATCGTAGTCAGCCCGAGGACTGGTTCCCATGCCGCAGTGGGACAGGTAGTCCGTACGATACAATCCGGACATGTCCTCCAGTCGAGGCAGCAGACCCAGCTCAATGAAATCCATCACCCCATTGTATTTCTTGGGCTGGAGGAATTCAGCGAAGTACAGGTTTGACTGGTTGAAGCTCATCCCGAAGTCGAGGAAGATACGAGTGCCATCGGCTTCCACAAGTATCTTGTTGCCGCCGATCTCCCCCACGCCGCCATAGAAAGTGAGCGAAGTCATAGTTTAACCAATACTGCTAACGTGCCCTTATTCTATCACACCCCAACCGACGGCTTACAGGTTGATAACCAACGGTGAGGCAATTAAAATGGTGGTTAGCAGAGGTGCAATATGTTCGATGTACTGTCCGATAGACTCAACAGCGTTTTCAAAAAGCTTGGGGGAAGGGGTAAGCTCAGCGAGAAGGACGTCGATGAGGCGCTCAGGGAAGTTCGTCTGGCACTCTTGGAGGCCGATGTCAACTTCAAGGTGGTAAAGGAGTTCGTCGCCAGGCTCAGGGAGCGCACGCTGGGGGGCGATGTGCTGGAGAGCCTGACCCCGGCGCAACAGGTGATAAAGATAGTCAGTGAGGAGCTCACTTCTGTCCTCGGGGGGGAGGCAGCGCATCTGGTGACCAGGGGCCGGCCGCCTTTGGTAATCATGCTCGTCGGGCTGCAGGGGTCGGGCAAGACCACCACCGCAGCCAAGCTGGCACTTCACCTTAAGGGGTCGGGGCAGCGCCCGCTGCTGGTTGCCGCTGACCTGCGCCGTCCCGCCGCCATCGAGCAACTAGCTGTTCTGGGACAGGAGCTGGATATCCCCGTATACCGGGAGGACGCTGCGGCGAAGCCCGCCGATCTTTGCACTCATGCCCTGAAGCGGGCGGGCGAGCTGGCCTCCACGTGCGTTATCGCCGACACCGGGGGCCGCCTCCACATCGATGCGGAGCTGATGCGGGAGGTCGAGGATGCCAAGCGGGCACTCGATCCTGATGAGATACTCCTGGTGGTAGACGCGATGACCGGACAGGACGCGGTGCGAGCTGCCGAGGAGTTCCACAAGAGGCTGGGGCTGAGCGGCCTCGTCCTGACTAAGATAGATGGCGATGCCCGTGGCGGGGCGGCCCTGTCGATCAAGGCGGTCACCGGCATCCCGGTTAAATTCATCGGTACCGGGGAGAAGCCGGATGATTTCGAGATATTCCATCCCGAGCGTCTGGCCTCGAGGATACTGGGTATGGGGGATATGCTGACGCTGATCGAAAAGGCGGAGAAGACCTTCGATGAGGAGCAGACCAGGAAGCTGGAGAAAAAGGTGAGGCATGCCACCCTCGACCTGGAGGACTTTCTGGGTCAGCTTAAGCAGATGCAGCAGATGGGTTCGTTCAGCCAGTTGGTGGAGATGGTTCCCGGTCTTTCCTCCATCGCCGGCCGGTTCCCCGATGCGGTGGACGATAGGAAGCTGAAGAAGATCGAGGCCATTATCCTGTCTATGACCCCTCAGGAGCGCCGTCAGCCGGAGATCATCGATGGACACAGGAGGCGCCGAATTGCCAGGGGCAGCGGCACCATGCCGCAGGACGTAAATCAACTGCTTAACCAGTTTCGTCAGACACAAAAGATCATGAAGCAGATGGCACGGGGGAAGGGCATCGGCTCCCTCAAGTCGATGCTGCGCTAGGCTATTCCTTCATCAGGGTGATTATCATCGAGCCTTCTTCGATAGTGATATCCGTGAGTGAGACGTTGAGAGATCCCCACCGCTCTTCTACACCGTGTTCCAGAGCGGTCATGACGGTGTTTATCAGCGTCTTGGGAACCGGTATCTTGCCGAGATGGAGATTTTTAACGGTCACATCCGGCATACCGTCTTGAACATCTACACTGACCTCAGAGGCCACCTGCACATCTATAACAAGATCGGCCTGGGCGAAGACCCGTATTTTACCGTCGCTGAAGTAGACCTGGGGGTACTTCAAATCAATAGAAAGATTCCCGTCTCTGGAAAGGCAGTAGATCTTCGATGTCGCCTCCAAGTCGGTGATCTCCAGCACCAGCCACTCCCCTTCAGCAGCCCACTCCAGCTGGTATTCGAGGATATCGATCTTGTCATCCAGAGCGTCAGCTGCGGACTGGTTCGGCTTAATCCATCGGGCATTCCATGCGTCGGTCGGTGCCTCCCCGCTGATGTAGTAACCTATTATGCCGATGACTAAGAGCAACAGGGCGAAGGCGGCCCCCATGGCGAGGAACCCGGTCCTGATAATCTTCTGATTCAGTTTAGTCCACATAGTCCTTGAGCTTCTTGGAGCGGCTGGGATGGCGCAGCTTCCTCAGGGCTTTAGCCTCGATCTGGCGTATGCGCTCCCGGGTAACCCCGAACTCCCGCCCCACCTCTTCCAGGGTGCGGCTGCGGCCGTCCTCGAGCCCGAACCTCAGTTGCAGTACACGGCGCTCGCGGGCATTGAGGGTGGAAAGCACATCGTCGATCTGCTCCTTGAGGAGCTGATGGGAGGCGGCATCGGGTGGTGGCAGCGCGCTGCGGTCCTCGATGAAATCGCCGAGGTGGCTGTCCTCCTCCTCACCGATGGGGGTCTCCAGCGACACCGGCTCCTGGGATACCTTGATGATCTCCCGCACCTTCTCCGGGGTGACCTCCATGCCATGCCCGATCTCCTCGCTGGTAGGCTCCCGGCCGTGCTCCTGAACCAGCCGGCGACTGATCCGCAGCAGCTTGTTGATGGTCTCAACCATATGGACCGGGATGCGGATGGTGCGTGCCTGATCGGCGATGGACCTGGTGATCGCCTGCCGGATCCACCAGGTAGCGTATGTGCTGAACTTATAACCCTTGCGGTAGTCGAACTTCTCCACCGCACGTATCAGACCGATATTGCCCTCCTGAACCAGGTCTAGCAGCGACATTCCCCGGCCGATATATTTCTTAGCCACGCTGACCACCAGACGCAGGTTGGCCTCGGTCAGATGCCTTTCTGCCTTGTCCGCCTCGCGTGCAACCGTTTCCAGGTGGCTCGCGAGCTCCCTCTCTTCAGACTGGAGGATGATAAGGAAATCAGGCTTGGATAAGGCTTCCGATACCTCTTTGGGTGATTTTCCTGCTATTGTCTTGAGGACGCCCGGTGGCAGCAGGCTGCTGTTGAGCGACAGGTTCACCATTTTAGATCCAACGTCAGCCGGGCTCTCGTCCACGCGTGCGGCTATAGTGGCCAGCAGTTGCTGGTCAAGGGCATTGTCGATGGCCTCGCGGAAGCCAGGGGCGGCGATCCTGTCGGCCAGGCTCGCTGCATCAGGCAGCTTGAGCTCTTTCTCTAGCACCTCGATGAATGGGGCTGATTGGCACAGCTGCTCCAACATGGAGATCATTATGTCAGTGGCAGATGGCTGGTTGCCATATCTTTCCAGCCATTCCTCCTTAATCTTCTTGATATGGCGGTGCTGCTCCATCTTGCTCGCCAGCACCCTCTCATCGTTAGCGTTCAACAGGGACACGTTCCCGATCTCCCGCAGGTACATCCGCACCGGGTCATCGATGACATCCTGATCTTCCAGTTCCAGCGCTTTCTCCACTTCCACATCGGTTTCGAGTTCCTGATCTGTTGGTTCCTCTTCCGCAGTGTCAGCGACCTCCTGCTCCGGCCATCCGCTGCGGGCTTTCGATCCCTCGAGGACTATATCGCTGCCGGAGAAGGCGGCATACAGGTCGGCCAGAGATTCCAGGGCATGCTCCGGCCTCAGATCGGATTCGCCTTCGGAGTGGCCTATGCTCCTCTTGCGGTGCAGCAGCTTATCCAGGTCTTCGTTCTCTCCCAGTGTCATTGTCTGACCCCTTTTCGTTCTCTTTTGGCTGTTTCAAAAACCTCTTTCAGCTGGGTTGTTGGCTCCAATGCCCTCTGCAACAATGCTTCCACCTGTTCCTTTATGACGTTTTTATCCCCCTCAGACTCCGCCTCCGCAAGGAGAGCCTCTTCCAGCGATTTGAGCCTGCGCAGCCGCTGCTCCCACAGCCGCCGGGTGCAGTCGGCAAGGGCAGTCTCCTTTTCCCGTTCGCTAGCCGGGGGGGGAACTCTATTCGCCAGGCTGTCGAAATGATCGTGGAGACTGCTGTCGAGGCCCTGTCGCAGTGTCTCCACGTCAGGGGTATTGAGCCAGGCGAGGAATATCTCGAGGTTTTCCGTAGCTTCAAAATGCTCGGGAGAGAGGGCGCCCCCGTGGTCTTGCAGCCACGGATTCTGCAGCAGCAGCGCGAGGCAGTATTCTTCCAGTGGGTGGCCGCAGACGGGGGTGGCGGGGAGCGGCACGGCCGTTCTCGTCTTTTCGCGTGCCGTAGGTTTCAGTTGAGCCGCTTTATCGACCAAGGTCTTCTCGGACACCCCCACCATCTGGCTGAGGCGTTTCAGGTAAAGCTCTGTTTCAGCTTTATCGGCAATCTCCATAATGACCGGCAGCAGATGATCCACCGCTGCTGCCTTTTCGCTATCGTCGCCCAGATCGTGCCTGGCTGTTACCGCCTTAAAGAAATACTCCATCACCGGGGTAGCCTCATTTACCAGTCTCGCCCAGCCATCGGGGTCTTCCCTTATCACCTCATCGGGGTCCTTGCCGCTCGGCATAAGGATGACCTTAAGCTTCCCCTGCAGCCTGGAGTCTGCCTCCAGCCAGCCCCTCTCCCTGCGGTCGATTTTCTGGCTCAGCGCCTCCCTGGCAACCTCGAGCCCGCGGAGCGTCGCCTGCTCGCCGGCGGCGTCCGCATCCAGCGCCAGCGCGATATTCCTGGTCAGGCGCTTGATGGCGCTCACCTGCTTCGGGGTCAATGAAGTGCCCATCGGGGCCACCACATTGGTTATTCCGTGCTGGTGAGCGGTGAGCACATCCATATAGCCTTCAACGATGATGCCCTGCTCCTGCTCCCGAATCGCCTCTCTGGCACGGTCCAGTCCATAGAGCAGGCTGCTCTTATCGAAGACCGCTGTCTGGGGCGAGTTGAGATATTTGGGCTGGGAGCCGTCCAGGGTGCGGGCGCCAAAGCCGACCACCCTGCCGGCTTCGTTCCGGATCGGGATCATAAGCCGGTTGTGGAACTGGTCGCGCAGCCCTCCCCCCTCCCTTTCGGCCGCCAGGCCGGCTTTAACCATTTCATCCCTCCTGTAGCCCTCACCCTCGAGGTGCTGGTGCAACGCGTCCCAACGATCGGGGCTGACGCCGAGCTGAAAGCTGTGTATCGTTTCCGGTGAGATGCCGCGCTGGTTCAGATAGTCCCGTGCGGCTTGCCCCGTTTTCCCATCCAGCAGCATCCCGTGGTAGTATGAGGCGGCCGCCTCGTTTATCTGGTATAGCCTCTCGGTCAGTTTCTCCTTAGCCTGATCCTTCTGCTTGGATACTAACGTCACCCCCGCCCGGTTGGCCAGAAGCTTGAGGGCCTCTCCGAATTCGATGCCTTCCTTTTTCATGATGAAGGAGAACACGTCGCCGCCGATGCCGCAGCTGCCGAAGCAGTGCCACGTCCCGCGCTCGGGGAAGACTAAAAAGGAGGGGGTCTTCTCGGTATGGAACGGGCACAGCGCCTTGAAGTTACGCCCCGACTTGTGGAGGGTGACGTAATCTGAGACGACATCCACGATGTCCAGACGATCCTTCACGTCATCGATAACGCTCATCTTCTCAGCCTGCCGTCTGGATGCAGTTTATCAAACATATCCTTTGCATACCTATCTGTCATACCGGCGATATAGTCCACCACCCTGCGCTCAACGCTTTCATCACGTAGCTTGTACTCGGGGGGAAGGTCTTGCTCACGCGCGGTGAAATGGCGGTACAGTATACGCACCACATCCCTGTCTCTCTCCGCCTCATCACTAAGTATATTATACACCTTTCGGAAAAGGTACTGCCGCATGGTGTTGGTCATGTCCCGTACATTCGGGCTCATACCGATAACCGGCTCTTCATTTCCCCCGGTGGCGCACCAGGAGAAATCGATGACATCTGCCACCAAATTGTTGATCCGCTGCCGGTGTGAGGTTCCCAGAATGCTGGTGGCTTCAGCCGGCAGGTCGTCTTCAGCGATTACGCCGGCCCGTATGGCATCATCGATGTCGTGGTTGATATAGGCGATGGCGTCGGCCAGCTTGCATATCTGCCCTTCCAGAGTGAAGGCGTCATCTCCCTGTTTCTCCAGAACGTCGGTTCCCATTTTAGAATGTTTCAGGATGCCGTCCCGAACCTCCCAGGTAAGGTTGAGCCCCCGGCCTTCATTCTCCAGCAGTTCCACCACCCTGATGCTCTGCTCGTTGTGCCGGAATCCCTCGGGGTAGACCTCGTTTAGCACCTCTTCACCAATGTGGCCGAACGGGGTATGGCCCAGATCGTGTCCCAGCGCGATGGCTTCGGTCAGGTCCTCATTCAGGTTCAATGCACGCGCAATGGTACGGGCGATCTGCGATACCTCAAGGGTATGGGTCAGCCTGGTCCGGAAGTGGTCGCCGGTGGGGGCGATGAAAACCTGCGTTTTATGCATCAGACGGCGGAAGGATTTGGAGTGTATTATGCGGTCGCGGTCCCGCTGGAATTCGGTCCTCATCGGGCAGGACTGCTCGGCACGCTGCCGGCCGCGGGTGAGCCGGCTCTTGGCTGCATGGGGTGAAAGCAACTCCTCTCTCTGTTCCAGTTGCTGACGGATAAGATGGTGCATCATGCGCATAGACCGGGGCACTATTACGGTCACCCTTCTTACTTTTCTACACGCTACGCCGGTCTGCACCGAGGTAGTCCTCGAGCGTCAGGTCGGTGAAAGACACGCCGTCGGTCTCCGACGGCAGCTTGCCCGTGGGGCAGAGGCTGAAGCACTCGCGGCAGCTGGCGCACACCGTTGAGGCAATCTCGGGGAAGAAAACCACCCTGCGCTCAGTGCCGCGACCGACGAAGCCGATGGCATTGGCCCCCTTGACCTCGTTGCAGTATCGCACGCACTGTCCGCAGAGGATGCAGTTGGTCCTATCCGCTTCAAACCTGGATTTGGTCACGCCATACCTACGCGCCAAGTCCTCAATCATCTTAGACGGGGAGGATGCCAGCATCAGCTCAAGGAGCATCTTTCGGATCTCAATCACACGGGGGGTATCGGTCTTTACGATCAGACCGTCCTCTGCGGGGTATACGCAGGCAGTAACCAGCCTGGTTTTTTTGTTTCGGGAGACCTCCACAGTGCATATGCGGCAGGCGCCGTAGGGCTCCAGCTTATCGTTGTGGCACAGGGTGGGGATATAAATGCCGGCCTTTCGGGCCGCCTCCAAGATGGTCATCCCCGTCTTGGCCCTGACCTCTTTGCCGTCGATGGTTAGAGTGACTGAGGCGCCCTTCTTCATCGCTTCTTCCCTCTGCTTCGAGTTACTTCTGTCCCCGGCGGCGGTGCTGCCGGAACCGGCTTCCCGGAGAGCTTTACCACCGCATCGAACTTCGAGGGACATACCTCGATGCATGTTCCGCATTTGGTGCACTTACCCTGGTCGATAACGTGCACCAGGTTCTTGCCCCCGCTTATGGCGCTCACCGGGCACTCCCGGGCACAGATCTGGCACGCCTGACACTTATCGGGCACTATGTAATAGCTGACGAGGGCCTTGCACACGCCCGCGGGGCATCGTTTCTGCTCGATGTGGGCTATGTACTCCTCACGGAAATACTTTATCGTGCTCAGCACCGGGTTGGGCGCGGTCTGCCCCAGAGCGCACAGGGATGAATCCCGTACCACCGCGGACAGCTCCTCCAGCAGCCCAATATCCCCACTCTTGCCCTCCCCTTCGCAGATCCTGTTCAGTATGCGGAGCATCTGCCTTATGCCCTCACGGCACGGCACGCACTTGCCGCAGGACTCACCGGAGAGGAAGTCGAGGAAATAGCGGGCCACATCCACCATGCAGGAGTCCTCGTCCATCACGATCATGCCGCCGGAGCCCATCATCGAGCCGGCCTCGGCAAGCTGGTCGAAGTCAACGGGGAGGTCAAGGAGGCTCTCCGGCAGGACCCCTCCCGACGGCCCACCGGTCTGGACCGCCTTGAACTTCTTGCCCTGCTTGATACCGCCCCCGATATCGTAGATTATCCGGCGCAGCGTCATCCCCATAGGTACTTCCACCAAGCCAGTGTTATTCACCTTGCCGACAAGGGAGAAGATCTTGGTACCCTTGCTACCCTTTGTACCTATGCCGGTGAACCAGTCGGCCCCCCTGTCGATGATCAGCGGCACATTGGCCCACGTCTCAACGTTGTTCAGGTTGCTCGGCTTCTCCCTGACGCCGCTGACCGCGGTGCGGATGTACTTCGGACGCGGCTCGCCCACCCTGCCCTCGATGGCGTTCATCAGGGCGCTGGATTCGCCGGAGACGAAGGCACCGGCGCCGCGGTGGATAGTGACTTCGAAGCTGAAACCGGAGCCGAGGATGTTTCTGCCCAGCAGACCATACTGCCTCGCTTGGTTCAGGGCAATGGTGAGGTTCTCCACGGCTAAGGGATACTCCTGCCGAACGTAGACGTAGCCCTCGTGCGCGCCGATGGCGTAGGCGCCAATGATCAGGCCCTCGAGCACGCTGTGGGGATTGCCCTCCAGCAGGCTGCGGTCCATGTATGCGCCGGGGTCGCCTTCATCGGCGTTCACGATAACGTATTTCGTTTTACCGGGCGCGTTGCGGGTGGTCTCCCACTTCGTCCCTGCGGGGAAGCCCCCACCGCCTCGGCCACGGAGGTTGGCCTTCTTCACAGTATCCAATACCCCTTCAGGGCTCATCTCGACAAGGGCTTTGGCCAGCGCGGAATAGCCCCCCAGCGCTATATAGTCCTCGATGCTCTTGGGATCGATGAGGCGGTTGTTGCCGAAGACGATACGGCTCTGGTGCTTATAGAACGGTATATCGCCCTCGCGGGCAATCCTCTTCCCGTTTTCGCCCTGATACAGCAGCCGCTCGACCAGCTTCCCGCCTACCAGAGTCTGGTCGACGATCTCGGGGACGTCTTCAGGCTTTACTTTCGTATAGCAGATCGACTCGGGGAAGATCATCACGATAGGGCTGTTTTCACAGAAACCCAGGCAGCCGGTTGCGCGCACTTCAACTTGCCCCGAGAGCCCCTGTTTTCCGATCTCCTCGCCGAGGGCCTGAAATACTTTATCGCTGCCGGAGGAAAGTCCGCAGGTGCCTGATGAATTAATAGCTACATAGCGCTTTTCGGCTCTTTTTGAAAGTATCCCTTGCCTTTTTTGGGTTAAGTCAGCAAGCGTTTTTAGTTTTGCCATGTTTCCTTCTATTTGCAGGCTGCTATAGCCTGTTTAATCTCTGTTGGCGAAGGATTACTGTAATATTCACCGTTAACAACAAGCACCGGTCCCATAGCACAGCAGCCGAGGCAGTTAACTGTGATGAGGGTGAATTTGCGATCGGCGCTGGTCTCGCCGGGGCGGATTTTAAGCGCAACGGTGACCTTATCTAGGAGTCGAGGTGCGCCGCGCACGTGACAGGCGGTGCCCAGGCATACCGATACCGAGTGCCTGCCTCGCGGGGTAAGACTGAAGGCCTTGTAAAAGGTAGAGATGTGATAGATCTGGCTGAGAGGTACTTCCAGCTTCTGGCTCACTCTATCCAGAACCGACCGGGTAAGCCAGTGGTTTTCCTGCTGGATCTCCAGTAGTATCTGGATCAGTTCGCTTTTATCTGCATGGTGTTTATCTATGATCTGATCGATCTTGCTCAGTCTTTTGCTCATTTTAGTTATCGGCTTCTAATCCTATTATACAGCTTTGAATAGCTTACGGGGAGGTCGGGTCTTCTTCCTCCAGAAGGAGGGGCTAATCCCCCTCCCCTCCAATTTGGCGATAAGCTCTCTGGTGCTCTCAATGGCATCTGGACTCACCGAAACCGAGGTTATCCCCCATTTGACCAGTTTCTCGGTAAGCTCCGGATAGACCGATGGCGCCTGCCCGCATATGGAGGCGGTTACCCCCCTCTTGGTAGCAGAACTTATCAACTTCTCCAGGGCTGCTAAAACCGCCTCATTCCGCTCGTCGAAGTCGTCAGCCAGCTTGGGGTTATCGCGATCTATGCCCAGAATTAACTGGGTCAGGTCGTTGGAGCCGATGGAGATGCCGTCTATTCCGGCATCGATAAACTCATCGATAAGGAACACATTAGAGGGTACCTCTGCCATCATCCATATCTTGAAGTCCTTGGAGGAGCTAAGCCCTTCCTCGTTCAATGTGCTTAGTATCTGCGACAGTTGCTTCACTGTTCTCACGAAGGGTATCATTATCCACAGATTGTTGTATTGCTCCCGTACCCGCTTGATCATATCTATTTCCATCTTGAAGAGGTCGGCTTCAACCACGTAGCGGGAGCATCCGCGATAGCCGATCATGGGATTCTCTTCGATGTCCTCGTATTGCTCACCACCCTTGAGGTTGCGGTATTCGTTGGTCTTGAAGTCGGTGGTGCGGTATACCACTGGACGGGGGTGGAATGCCTTGGCGAATTTCAGAACCCCATCGGTAAGCGTGTCCACGAATTCCTGTCCCCGCCCCTGTTCTATCATGTGGCGGGGGTGCTCGCCCATTTGGGCGACGATGAATTCGGCCCGCAGCAGTCCCACACCATCAACGTCTCGCTGGGCCACCCGGTCGGCCAGCTCCGGCTCAGCCAAATTTACATACAGCCTGGTATTGGTCCTGATCGGTGCCCGGTGAACGATGGAAGGGACCCCCTGAGTCTCCATCACCAAGCGTCCGTCGTATATATTGCCGCTGCTGCCGTCGACGGTGACCACCTGCTCCTGTTTCAGAGTTGTGGTGGCTTTCTCTGCGCCCACCACGCAGGGGATGCCCAGTTCGCGGCTAACGATGGCGGCGTGACAGGTGCGCCCCCCGCGTTCGGTGACTATAGCCGCCGCCCGTTTCATCGCGGGCACGAAGTCCGGGGTGGTCATCTCGGCGACCAGGACGTCGCCTTCCATCACCTGGTCAATCTCTGAAGCGCTGCGGATGATCTTGACCGGCCCGGCGGCTATGCCCGGGCTTGAAGGCGACCCGGTGAGTATGGGCTCGGCTTCGGTTGTCATCGCCTCCTTCTGATCCGCAGCGGCCTTCTCCGTGGTCACGGGGCGGGTCTGCACTATAAAGATGTTATCCCCTTCCTTGGCCCATTCTATATCCTGAGGGGAAGAGTAATGTTCCTCGATCCTCTTGCCGATATTGGCCAGGGCGATGATATCGCTGTCGGATATCTTCTGCTTGGATTGCAGGGCATCCGCAATCGGTACCTTGATATTAGCTTCTTCCGGATCCTTGCTGCCCTTCGTATTGCGCACCAGCTGCCATTCCTGGCGGGCGATCTTCTTGTCTATGATCTCTATCTGTTCTTTATCCACTACGTACAGATCAGGGGTTATCTCGCCGGAGACGATGGTCTCCCCCAGCCCGTATACCGACTCTACAACTATCTGCTTCCGATCGCTGGTGATGGGATCCAGGGTAAACATCACTCCGGATGCCTCCGATTGCACCATACGTTGCACCGGCACCGCGATCCCGACGGAGAAATGGTCGAAGCCCTGGTACACCCGGTAGAAAATGGCTCGCGGCTCGTAGAGGGAGGCCCAGCAGCCCTGAACGGCGGCTATCACCTCCTTTTCTCCTATCACATTAAGGAAGGTTCGCTGTTGCCCGGCGAAGGAAGCCTCGGGCAGGTCCTCAGCGGTCGCCGAGGAGCGCACCGCCACCGGGCCGCCGCCCAATCTGCCATAAGCCTGCGCTATCTCCTGCGCGATCTCTTCTGGCATGGCGGCATCGTTGAGCAGTTTTATAATCTCGTAAGCTACCTTCTGCAGCTTCTTGCTGTCATTGGAGTCCAAGCCAGAGACCATCTCGCGTATTCTAGGAGCGAGGCCCGATTTTTCCAGAAAGTAAAAGTAGCTGTGTGCGGTGACGATGAAACCAGGTGGTACCGGTATGCGTGCCTTGGTCATCTCTCCCAGGTTTGCCCCTTTGCCACCGACCTGGGGTATATCTTCCTTGCCTACGTCCTCGAACCAGACGACCATGCTATCCTTATCCATAGAACGGCGCTCTCTCCTTTCCCGGATTCGGCAAGTTGCTATTATAACACATAAAGGCCCTTTTTCAAATATTTATGCTCAGGTAATTGGCTCGAAGATTTAACTCCATGAAATCTTGTCGGGCTCTTTTACCAGCCCTCTATCTTGAGCCAGCTTGCGTATTTCGAGCAGGGTCATATTGACCTCCGGTGCGAGGTGAATCCAATCAGGCTCTCCCGGTATCCAGTGGGGGGAATTGATACGCGTTACCTTCAGCTCCTTAGCGTTGAGATAGATGCCGTACCTTTGCTGATCCAATAGCGTGTTCCTTCCTAATATGTAGCACCCTTCAGTGTCGCCGTAACCTCGTTGATGGCTTCATCGGGGGTAGAGGCGCCGGCGGTGATGCCTACATGCAGGTTTCTCCGCTTGCTTAACCATCGGGAATCGATCTCTGCGGCCTTTTCAATATGGTGCGTCTCCACGATCCCGGAGCATATCTCGGCGAGGCGTCGCGTGTTAGCGCTGGTGCGGGAGCCGACCACCAGCATCAGGTCCACCCTGTCGGCCAGCTCCATAGCCGCCTGCTGGTGCCGGCGGGTAGCGTCGCATATGGTATTGATAATGCGAAGCTCGGAGATGAACTCGATATAGCGCTCGCTGAACGAGGAAACGAAGTTGACGAAGGCGGGGAAGCTCTGGGTGGTCTGGGACAGGATCCCGATGCGCCGGGGCAGTTTGGCTCGATCAATATCGGGGAGCTCCAGGGTCGCTATCCCGTTGCCCTCAGCGCAGCCCAGAACGCCTTGAACCTCGCGGTGCTCCTGATCGCCGAAAACGACTACGAAAAAGCCAGCTTTTGTCAATCTCTTGGCTGCGTTCTGGGCGCGCCGCACGAAAGGACAGGTGGTGTCAACTATCTGGAGCCCGCGCGCCTCCGCCTGTTGCAGCACTTCAGGGCTGACGCCGTGCGAGCTGATCGCCACCGTGTCGCCTGCCAGTTGGTCGAGGCTCTCCGCCACCGTGACCCCCGACCGGGCAAGCTTATCCACCACCTGCTGGTTGTGCACTATGGGCCCCAGTGTTTGCAGGGGGCCGAGCTTCCGCGAGGCCCGTTCTAGGATATCGATCGCCCGCCTGACCCCGGTGCAGAACCCTATCTCAGCCGCTTTCTCTATCTCCATAGTACCCTCGATATCCTTGGGGCAGCAGTTCCGCGATCCGTGCCATGATGGTATCGGTAGCCCGGTTTAGCTGCTCCTTGGTTAGCCGCCCGTCGCGCGGTGGCAGGGTGAAAGGCTGGCCGATCTTCACCTCCACACTGGGGCGGCGGAAGGTGAAGCCATGTGTGATGAGCCTGTGCGAACCGGTGATACCTACGGGAAGGATCGTAGCGTTACTCCTGAGGGCGATGAGCGCGGCCCCGGTGTACGCCTGCTGCATCCGGGCGTCGGCGCTGCGCATCGCCTCGGGGAACATCCCCAGCAGCATCCCCTGCTTTAACACTTCCTCGGAACGGCGTATAGCCTCCCGGTCGAGTTGACCTCTATAGACGGGGAAGGCGTGCCATCCCCTGGTGAGCGGGCCAAACAGCGGGTGGCGGAACAGCTCACCCTTAGCCATGAAGACTATGCGGCGGGGGATGCTGGCCGACAACAGCGGCGGGTCGGAGAGGCTCAAATGGTTGGCCACCACCATCAGCGGTCCCTGCCCGGGGATATTCTCCTTGCCCTTTAGTCGATAGCGGGTGCACACGAAAAGGAAGGGCTTCATCAAGAATATCGTTCCGAAGTAATAGAACCAAGGCATCAGCGTTCGTTCACCATCGTCATGATATATTCCACAACCCCGTTCTCGTCCATTTTGTCGGTATCGATGCGGACGGCATCCTCGGCAGGCCGCAGTGGGTTGGCGCTGCGGTTGCTGTCGATCTTATCTCTGCGGACTAGACCGTCGAGGATGGCCTGGTATTCCACTTTCTCGCCCAGCTCCAGCAGCTCGTTGTAGCGGCGGCTGGCCTGCTCCTCCACCGAGACGTCCAGGTATATCTTGATATCAGCGCCGGTCAGCACGTTGGTGCCGATGTCCCGCCCCGCCATGACGATCTTGCCTCCCGCGGCCATCACCTGCTGTTTTTTCACCAGCACTGCCCTGACCCCTGCCACCCTGGACACCGGGGAAACCCCCCGCTCCACCGGCTCGCTGCGCAGCTCTGCGGTCACGTCCCGGCCGTTCACGGTAACACTGCTGCCTTCGCTGGATTCGATATCGATCTTTGTGCTCTCCGCAAGCCGGGTGAGCGCCGCCTCATCATCGAGGTCGGTTCCGAGCCTGACGGCCTCCCAGGTGAGGGCGCGGTACATCGCCCCCGTGTCCACGAAACGGTACCCCAGCCTCTGTGCCAGGCGTCTGCCTACCGTGCTTTTCCCGGACGCGACCGGGCCATCAATGGCGATTGTGAACGGCTTGGACATCAGCTTGAATTATAGCCCAGCGTGGGGCTCAAGGCAATCGCTTCTTCTTGCGCTTCTTTTTCCGCTTCTGACCGATCCAGAAGGCGGCGGCGAGTAACGCCAGCGTGCCTGCGATAGCTATAGCGCGTACCGCCGCTCCACTGTAGGCCGACGTCTCATCCGGCTGGGAGGCGGTTTCCACCGAGGTGGGAGTGGCTGTTCGATTGCTCTCGGGCATTGCTGTTGTGTTGCCGCTGGGCGCAGCGGTGAGGCTGGCAATCGGCGTCGGTAATGACGTATCGACCGGGAGGACAAGCCCACCGCACGGGCTGGGGTCCGGATTGTCCACAAAATGGCCTCCCGCCGGCGAGCGCTCTATTGAGTGCCCCTCGGCCACTTTGGGGCACGGCGGTGACACGATGCTCTCGTCCTCGCCGTAGGAGATGGCGTCGATGACCGTGCCTGCACCGTCCTTCAGGGTCAGGCGGTCGCCGTCGTTGCTCAGCCCGTTTCCGATGGCGCCGTCGTCGATGAACACGACCGGGCAACCGACATCGGGGAAGTTGGTGTAAAAGCCCTCGGTGGCGGCGACTATGGCGAATCCATGCGATGTTATAGTGAGATGAGGGATTACGTCGTTCATGTAATTATCTCTTATGCTCCAGCCGCTCAGCTCGATGCTCTCGCCGGTGGGGTTGAAAAGCTCCACCCACTCGAATGCGGCGTCGCTGCCGGGTTGCGGGGGATTATACTGCACCTCGTTGATCAGGACATCGCCCTCGCCTGCGGTTGTAGTGCCGTCGGGGGTCGGCGTTGCACCTGCGCCTGGAGTTGGCGTTGCCGCCGGGTTGGGGGTCGGCGTTGCACCTGCGCCTGGAGTTGGCGTTGCCGCCGGGTCGGGCGTTGGCGTCTGTGCCGGGTTTGGTGTCGGCGTTGATTGGGAAGTAGGTGTAGGTGTGGGTGTGGGTGTTGGCGATGGTGAAGGTGAAGGCGACGGCGAAGGCGATGGTGTCGGTGATGGGGAAGGAGTAGCTACAACGGGCGCTGGCCCGGTGAAGCTCAGGTCATCGAAGTAGGCGGTGGCTGTGGTGAGAGAGGCAGGTTCTAATACAACTTCTGCTCTGGCAGTCTTGGCATTATTAGGCGCGAGTGCATTGTTGATTTCTAAATATCGGTATTCTTGACTATTCGTCATTAGAGGTACTGAGCTAACATCGCTGATTGGACTGCAAAATTCTCCTTCATTTGCACACCAAACAATTCGTAGTTTCACTAGGTTTATATTTATATCGTTCTTAATCATGAAACCGCTGAAGTTGTAGGTTGCGCCTCCCTGAATAGAGACTATCTGATACGCTCGTTTAGTGTGGCTAGTGTCACTGATGAATTTAGCAGCTTGACTTCCCCCGTGTATGAACCCTGAGGTATCGATTAATAATAGATTCCCCATATTTACCTTCCAAGGATTGATAGTAACGTCCTCTAAGTCACCGTTTATCAACAGTTGATCTGGAGAAGCGGAGGCAAGGGTGCTGACAGCCAGCAGGGTTATAATGACCGTGACGGCAACAAGGCATACAATTAGAAAGATATCGACCTGTATTCGCGGCTTTGCGGCAAACACGGGTAAATCTAACCGCTAACGGCGGGAAATGTCAAGTCTTATGATAGTATGGCAAAGGCCCGCAATACATCGGACGTCCCCTCGACGGCCGTTGGCGCTACCCGTCATCGCTCTCCGTACAGGTCGCGCAGCACCTTACCCTGCGCTTCGATGGACTTTTTGCGCGGCATCAGCTTGCCGGTGATGAAAAACGTCAGCCGGTTGACCCGCCCCGCTATGTGGCTGGGCCTTCTGCCCAGCGCATCCAGCGCCTCGGCGACTACCGGCTCCATTTCCATCACGTATGCCAGTCGGGTGCGCTCCAGTTTGGGGTTGGAATCGGCGAGGCCGGGGGTGCGGGTCGTCCCCGGCATCAGGCCGAGCACATCGACACCTTGTGTTCTCAGCTCTTCCCACAAGCCTTCTGCCAGCACCAGGTTGTATGCCTTGGTGGCGGCGTAATTCGCCACGTAGGACGCCCCCTGCAGGGCGGAGGCCGAGGACAGCAGGATGATGCCCCCGCGCTTGCGGCTCGCCATCTTCGCCGCGAATTCGTGTGCCAGTATCAGCGGCGCCTGCACATTCACCGCGACCGTCCGCAGCTTGTCTTCCAGGCTGCCGCTGACGAACGGCCCCACCGGCCCGAAGGCCGCGTTGCTGACCAGCAGACCGACCTCCAAATCGGCGGTTTGCTCTCGTATCGTTTCGATGAAATCCAGTTTCGAGAGGTCTGCCGCGATTGTTCTCGTTTCCCGGCTGTAGTTACCTTCGATCTCACGCGCCGTCTGCTCCAGTTCCTCCGGGCGCATGTCCACCATCGCCACATTGACCCCGCGGGCTGCTATCTGCCGCGAGAACTCAGCCCCGAGGCCGCGGGCGGCGCCGGTCACCAGCGCCCACGGGCCGTATCTGGCTGCGAAGGTTTGGTTTGCCGTCATATTATCGATTCCTTTATTCAAGTATACCTGAATTGTACAGGAAATTGTGCGTCCTGGTTTTTACCTCTACAGTGCGAGGTTCAGCAGCCCGCCGACGACTAATGTGGCTATCAGCATTACCGCTATCGAACCGAGCAAGCCTCTAAAGCCGAGCTCTTTGGCGAGGACCACGAAAGTGGCGATGCAGGGGAAAAACATCGTCAGCACCACACAGCCGATGACCAGCTGCCCGGCGGTAAGCGCCAGCGGCGCCAGCATGGCTATGGCCAGGTCCTTGCGCAGGAAGCCCACCACGATGGCGGTGACCGCCGATTCGGGCAGGCCGAAGATGCCGCTGACCACCGGCGCGGTGAAATCGGCTATCGCATCGAACACGCCCAGGTTATAAAGGATGCCGACGACGAAGATGGCCCCCAGGATTATGGGCAGCGCTTCCCTGATGAAGCCGGATACCCGCATCCACAGCTTGGTCAGCACCGCACGCCAGGAGGGGATGCGGTAAGGTGGTATCTCGATGAGAAGCTCGGGGCTGAACCCCCTGGTGACGCGGTTGAGGATAAGCCCCAGGATTACCCAGACCAGGAGAAGGGTGCCGTAAATCATGGCGACATACTGCCACCCCTCAGGCCCCACCAGACCGATGATCATCGCTTGAGATGCAGCGCACGGAACGGCGATGGAGATGAGCGTGGCGGCTATGAACCGTTCCCGCCTGCTCTCCAGGATGCGGGTGGACAGGACCGCCGGAACGCAGCAACCCAGTCCCAGCATGGTGGGGATGATGGCGTAGCCATGCAGGCCCATTCGGTGCATCAGGTTGTCGAGCAGCACCGCCAGGCGGGGGAGATAGCCGGTATCCTCCAGAATCCCTAATGCCAGGTAGAAGGCGACGATGTACGGCAGTACGGCACCGAACGGGATGAACAGGCCGGTGGTGAGCAGACCCATAGATTGGAAGAAATCTATCTCGCCGTCGAACAGCTTCCCAACGAGCATATCGTGCCAGAAACCGCCGGAGCCCAGTGCCTCGCTCAATCTCATCATCAGCGGTGCCCACAGTCTGTCGAACAGGGGCTCCATGACGTAGCCGATCAAGCCCTCGCCGATGAGGCGGACGAGGAGGAAGCAAGACAGTAGAACAGCTGCCGCGATGGGGATGCCGGTCAGCGGTTTCACCGAGGCGTCCTGGAGACGCTCCAGCCAGGTGTGATGATGGTGGGTGATGGTCTGGATTTCATCGACGATATGGCCGACGGCAGCCCACCTCTCGTCAAGGGTCCGCTCGGGGATATCGGGGGAGGCAGCATCGGGAACGCGGCTGATCAGTTCCATTATGCCCTCGCCGGTGACCGCCACCGTGGGGACCACCGGCACCCCCAGCAATTGCTCCAGCCTGGCGGGGTCGATGCTTATCCCCTTGTGCCTCGTGTCATCCCAGATATTAAGGGCTACTATCATGGGGATTTTTCTCTCCAGTAGCTCCTGCGTCAGGTATAGGTTGCGCTCCAGATTGGTAGCGTCTACCACATCGATTATCAGGTCGCCGTCCCGGAGCATTTCGGCGGCAACCTCTTCCGCCTTGGAGCTGGGCTCCAGGCTGTAGGTACCGGGCACATCGATGACCTCGGTTTCCTCACCCCAAACCTTGGATATGCCCTTGGTGTACTCAATGGTGGTGCCGGGGTAATTGGAGGCGATGACCTTAGTACCGGTCAGTCGGGAGAAGAGGGCGCTCTTGCCCACATTGGGGTTCCCCATTAGGAGGATCTTCACTAATCCACCTTAACGAAGATTTTAGCCGCCATCCCGTGTCCGATGGCGGCCTGTGTGCGGTCCACCTGTATGGTTACCGGCCCGCGCATGAACATCGAGCTGATCTTGGTTATACGCTTTCCCGGCCTGATGCCGAGGCCGTTGAGCCGCCTGGCGAGGCCGGGGCCGCCCGAGACCTGAACAACTGTCCCCGACTGCCCCGAACGCATCTGGTGCACCGATATCGGGATTCTGCTGTCGGAAGCCCCTTCCCCTGGATTCATATGATTGTGTCTAGCGCTTCTCATCTTTTCTCTCCCGGCAGCACCGCTCGCAGTACCCATTGAGGCGGATATCGCCGTCCAGTATCTCGAAGCCGGTGCGCTTGCTTATATCCTCTTTCATGCGCTTCACCAGCGGCGACTGGAATTCCACCACCTTGCCGCAGTTCAGGCAGACCAGATGGTAATGCTCCCGCTTACCCTTCACCTCGTAGTGGTGATGCTCGTCGGCGAGGTGACGCTCCTGTATCAGCCCCAGCTCTTTGAACAGGCTAAGATTGCGGTATACGGTAGAGAGGCTGATACGCGGCTCACGCTCTTTAGCCAGGCGGAACAGCTCATCCGCATCCAGGTGGCCCTCCGACTGGTTCAGCAGGTCGAGGAGCAGTCTGCGCTGGCTGGTGTTCCTCTGCACCTTCAGTTTTATCACCTCTGGCATGGGACATTCCTCTTCGTGTTATTGCGAATAATTACCATTAGCGTTTAATATTATCATGCTCTATCCATATTGTCAAGACCCTTGTTATTTAA
>CAYUWM010000016.1:0-29248 GCA_964448395.1 uncultured Dehalococcoidales bacterium | reverse complement strand
AGCTGGTCGTGCAGTTGTCGCGCCCCCTCCGGCCGCGGCGTTATCGCCACCAGCGACGCATCCAGCTCCCGGTGCAGCGCTGCGATGAGAAACGGCCGTGCCGCCCCCGCCGCCACCGCCTCCCGCTCCCCCCCCCGTCGCCAGCGACCGCGCCAGCTCCTGATAGCCCGGCACCTCAGCGGCGAGGGGCAGCAGCACGTTCAGATTCATGTCATCCATAGCTTTTCTACACAAACGCCTAAAGGGCTAGCCGCCGTTGACTAGCCCTGTCCAGATTGTATCACAGATATGGGGCAAGCGGGTATTTAGCGATTGTGATTAATACCGGCCTTTGAGTTGTTATGAACCCTCGCTCCATCGCCTGAAAACTACCCTCAAAAGGGTCCAGCAGAGCACTTGACAAAATTTCAAAAGTATGCATAATATGTGTTGTATAATACTTCATGAATTAATAAAGATGTTATATATCTCTTTTATATACATTCTAGAATAAGTATGTAATAAAGGAAAACATGTAGAATAAAGTCGGAGGTAAGAGAATGAAAGTGCTACTGGCCTATGATGGCTCTTCTTATGCGGAGATGGCGATCACAACACTCAAGGCGTTACACCTTCCGGAAAAGACCAAGGTTATCGTTTTAAGCGTTCTACCGGAGCATACATTGCTTGACGGAATCAACTTTCACCTTTTCATGGGGGAAGCGCCGGCCAAGAAGCGGCTGCGGGAGGAGCAGCAGCGGAGGATCGATGAGATGCTGGAGGCACCGATTCAGTCGCTCACTAAATGGGGGCTTGATGCAGAAAAGCTAGTACGAGCCGGTAACACAGCCGAGACTATTCTCAAGGCGGCGAAAGAGACCGGCGCATCGCTGGTAGTCATGGGGGCCAAGGGGCTGGCCGACCCGGCGGCGTTCAGACTGGGCAGTACAGCGCAGCGGGTGATGAGACATTCCAGCGTAAGCGTGTTGCTGATAAAGAAAGAAGCTGGCCTGATAAACAAGGTCATGTTGGCTACCGATGGTTCAAAGCATGCCGACAGGGCGGCTCAGTTCTTGTTGCAGCTACCTTTGCCCAAACGAGCTCAGGTAATCGTGGTGACGGCGCTCAAATCCCATGCCGCTGCGATAATGAGTATGCCAACCCTTGACCTTGAGACTAACCGGAAGTTGATAGAGGATCTTCAGAAGGCGGAGGAGGAAGCTGGCCGCAGGATAGTCCTTGATACTGCTAGGGTGTTTCAGAAAAAAGGGTATAAGACCCTGCATGAAGTTATCCGAGGCAATGTTGCAGAGTCCATATTGATGGCTGCCGATCAACACAAGCCGGAATTCATCACGGTTGGAGCCAGGGGGCTGACCGCTATCGAGACCTTCTTCCTTGGTAGCGTGGCTGAAAGGGTCGCCAGATATGCGAAGTGCTCGGTGCTGATATGCCGGTAAAATAACGAGCGATTGTGTGAAGGATACTGCAGTGAAAAAGACGGCTGATTTCTTCTTGAACAAGAGCCAAATTTATTGCGCGCATCAGTGGGCCAAGGCCGGCGCCTACAGGTACCTCGATACCTGCCAGCCTGATAAAAATGTGGTAGTCATGGAGAAAGACGGAAGGCTACCGGACCCCACACGCGGACGCATAGCGAGGTTCCGCCGCCTCTACGGGCACGAAGCTGAGATCCATATAAAGAGGCACAGCAATCTACAAGCGCTTCAGGAGCGAAAGTCAACCACTAGCAAGAAATATCGCCTGCGCCAATTAATGGAGGAGGATTATGCTGCCCAGAAAGACTGGGGCGGTATGGTAAGTTAGGGTGACAAGTCTGTGAAAAGGGGTGATGCAATTGAAGATCAAGAAACCCAGTCCAAAGAAGTAGTACATGGTTCCTTGTAAGCCATGGCAGGGTCTGCTGAATCTATTTTATTAAGGTGTAACCCTGCCATATCGCTTTTAGAACGCTCATGGAACCCTGTAATAAAACTTGTAGATTCTGTATAACTTCTACATTTTTTATTGACAGAAATATGTACAGATGTAAAATGTAAAAGCTTTAATCTTTAATTGAGGGCTAGAGATGGCTTCCAGAGTTACGCGCCTGTTTAAATCCACTGATCAGGTTTCGCCAGACGAGCTGGATAAGGGTCTCAAGGCCGTAGTCTACGACGGCATGTGTACCCAGACGATGGGAGTGCTTACAGGAGGGGTCTTCCTCGTTGCATTCGCACTGGCTCTGGGGGCTTCAAACTTTCACATCGGGCTGCTCGCTGCCATTCCTTTTCTGGCCCAGTTCCTCCAGCTGCCCGCGGTCTATCTGGTGGAGCGTTTTAGGGCCAGAAAGGCGATTTCAGTAACCTTCTCGGGGACCAGCAGGGTCTTCTGGCTGCTCATCGCCGCAATACCTCTACTTTTCACTGCCCCCTCGGGTTCAGGCCTGTATTTGCTGGTCGCAGCCCTGCTGCTGTATGCCGGTCTCGGCGCGGTGTCCGGAACCAGCTGGAACTCATGGATGCGCGACCTGATCCCGCAGAAGATACTGGGGAGTGTATTTTCGAGACGATTGATGCTTGCCACTGGAATTGGCCTGGTTACCACCGTTGCGGCCGGTTTCTTCGTCGACTTCTGGGCAGGGCGCTTCCCCGATAACCACCTTTATGTCTATTCGATATTGTTCACCCTGGGGTTCATCGCTGGCATTATAGGCCTGTATTTCCTCATGCGCACCCCCGAGCCCCGGATGGAGCCTCGGGGTGATGCGCCGGCCCTTCACCAGATGCTCATTCGCCCGCTCAAGGATATAAATTTCAGGAGGCTGCTCCTTTTCAGCGTGCCATGGAGCTTCGCCATAAACCTGGCAGCCCCGTTTTTCACCGTTTACCTGCTGGTGCGGCTGGAGTTCAGCCTTTCGACGGTGATATTGTTTTCCGTATTGAGCCAGATAGTTAATATGGTTTTTTTAAAGATATGGGGGAGGCTCTCAGACAGGTTCAGCAACAAGTCGGTCCTTTCGGTCAGCGGCCCTCTTTTCCTCATCTGTATCTTGATGTGGCCCTTCACCACCATGCCGGAAAGGTACTTCTTGACTATACCTCTGGTGGTGATCATCCATATATTGAGCGGCGTAGCGCTCTCCGGCGTGACGCTGAGTGCCGGCAACATAACCCTGAAGCTGTCACCGAAAGGCCAGGCTACGGCATATCTGGCAACCAGCGGCATGCTCAACTCACTCGCTGCTGGCACAGCCTCCCTGATTGGTGGAACAATTGGATTTTTCTTTGCCAGTAAAGAACTGTCCCTGCTATTCCAATGGTCAGAACCGGCAAGACAGATTGGCGTTCACGCTATTGACCTGAGGGGGCTCGATTTTCTGTTTATAATTGCCTTCATTATTGGACTGTATTCGATTCACCGTCTGGCTATGGTCACCGAAGAGGGAGAGGTGACAGACCGTGTCATGATCACTGAGCTGACTGCTGAGGTGGCACAGCAGATGAAGAGTTTATCCACCGTGGGCGGGCTGCGCCAGCTGACATCGTTCCCGTTGTATATGGCACGAGAAAGCCTGCGGAAATTACCCCGCTCTAGAAGAAATAGACGTAATGACATCGGAACATGATGTGTGTTAATATGTCAGTCATCGTAATGGCAGGCGAAGAATACAAATGGCTCGCTGAGAGCTCGAGTTAGGAGGTGAGGCATGGCTTACAAGGCTTACTATCTCACACCTGCGGGTGAACTGAAATGTGGAATTACCGAGGCAGAGATAAAGGCTGCTTTCGAATCGCGGCAGGGGCTGCTGTGGGTAGATATTGTTGAAACGACGGAGGGCGATGCTGAATTTCTATCGAAGAACTTCAACTTTCACAAACTTGCTGTAGATGATTGTCTTAGTCCGGACATGCACTCACCCAAAGTCGATGATTTTGACGATTACCTTTTTATCGTAGTTCACGGCATCGATCACACCGCTGAGTCAGACATCGTTACAACAACGGAGCTCGACCTTTTCTTGGGACCCCATTACGTCGTGAGTAACCATAATGTTCAACTGTATAGCATCAACGCTATCAGGAATCTGGTGGAGTCCGGCGGCCGCCCTATGAAGAGGGGCGCAGATTTTCTGGCCCACGCTATAATCGACGCCCTGATCGATAACATCCTGCCCACCATTGACCGGATGAGCGATGTGGCTGAGGAGATCGAAGAGGAGGTGATTCGCAGTCCGCAGAAATCAACCCTGGAGGCGATCCTCAAGCTCAAGCGCTCGGCCCTGAGGATACACCGAGTGATATCCCCTCAACGCGAGGTGCTCAGTCGATTGAGCAGAGGCGATTTTAAGATCGTCGGCGATAAGGCACTGATATATTACCGCGATGTCTACGACCACATCGTCCGCATCGAAGACCTGAATCAGACGATTCGGGACAGGTCCGACAATGCCCTGTCCACCCACCTGTCGTCGATAGCCAACAAGCAGAACGAGGTCATGAAGGTGCTTTCGATCGTCGCTTCCATCTTCCTGCCTCTTGCATTGCTGGCCGGGATATACGGCATGAACTTCGAGAACATGCCCGAACTGAAGTGTGATTGGGGCTACTTCGCGGTGCTCGGCTTCATGGGGGCGGTGATAGCGGTCATGGTGTGGTGGTTCTGGGTCCGCGGCTGGATAGCGCGGGAAAAGCAGCGGGTCTCTCACTTAAAGCCGTTCCAGGTTGACCCTGAGAAACTCATCGGCCATGTGACCAAGCGACACAAGCAGGATTCATAGCTATAACTCGAATAGATGGCTATGCGTGGGGCTGTTGTCGCCTCACGAAGCCGTCCATCCGCCCCTGTATCATGCTGAATAGGTTCCAGCCCACAAACCGCTTAGGAAGGATCGGACATTGGTTCCAAGAACGCGGGTGCTATATCCCCCTTCCTGCACCACGAGGGTCGGCAGATGCAACGAGCCGATTAGCCTGCCGTTCAACTCGAAGTCTTTGGCCCGCAGTTCCCACGTGCCGGTGGGATCACTCTTGGCAGTATCAACCCCGAGGGCGATAATGACGAAGCGCGGGCGGAACCTTTCCAATCGGTGTAGAACGCCCTGCAGTACCTTATAATACTGTTTACCATCGATATTCAGGCCCAGCGGGATATTCAAGTTATATCCTTTTCCAGCGCCATCACCTTTCTCATCGCGGAAGCCACTGAAATACGGATAGGTGAAATTGGGGTGCCCATGAATCGAAATGGTAAACACGTCGGAGCGATCGTAGAATATGTACTGCTGTCCGTTACCGTGATGATGGTCCAGATCGAGGATGGCTACTCTGCCGTACCGGCTCAAATACTGCGCCGCTATTGCCGCTGAATTGAAATAGCAGAAGCCGCCGAAAGAACGACGCTCCGCATGATGGCCCGGCGGCCGCACCAGGGCGTAAGCCAACCGGTGGCCAGCTAAAATCCTCTCCGCGGCAGTCATGGTGCAGTCCACTGCTCTCTTGGCTGCCCGATATGCATTGGAGCTGATAGGGGTGAACGTATCTATACAGTAGTAACCTGCGCGTATGGGGAGTGACTTGGGGGGGCGTGATATATTACGTATGGGGAAAACATAGGGGTATACCGCCTCTCCGGGTTTGATATTAGCGCAAACCTTCTTGAAATATTCCACGAAATCCGCATCATGGACCGCCCTGATATGCTTCTCCGAGAAGTGCCGCGGTGTAAACTTCCAGAACAGGTCAGTACGTTCGAGCTCCTTCAGAATCGAGCCAATCCTCGCCGGTGACTCCACATATCCACGTTCATGCACATGGTGGATAGAGTGTTGGTCTGTTATCACCAGCGCTATTCGTTTGTCGAGCGGAACGGAGACACTGACCGGTATCTTTACATCTTTTTTTACATATCTGGGGGTCCTGATACGCACAGGGTCATCTTGGAATGAATCTACCACCATATCGGTGTATTCCCTGGGGCAGACATCCCCGTATTTGCGTTCCAGAATGGCACGCACAATAACACGAGCATCTTTTAAGCTCAGCTCAGCATCTTGCCCAAGATTGTCATAGATAAGGTAAGGTGGGCAGTCGTCTCCCGGTTTGACGGGCGTCTCGTAAGCAGTATTGGCTATGGGGCGAGCCCCGTATCTCTCATAGAAGCGCAGCCTGGCGGCGTTCTGTTTCAGGGTCTCAGGGTTACGACATAGCGCAGGATCATCGGGCAGACATTCTAAAAAAAGCCCGATGGATTTAAAGGACAGCGCCTCTTCACGGACCCTCTCGTATATAGCTCCACCGATGCCCCTCCCCATGCCGTACTTGGCGGTCGACATGAAATCGATATAGCAGAAATTTAGTACCGGTTCGTGAGACAGTAAAGCAAAGCCTTTTACCTGGCCTTTAGTACCATCAGCTACGAACAGGATCGAGCGAAAGCGGTATTTCATGGGATTGCGCAGCTGTTCAGGGAGTTTGTCTATATCGTTTTCTGAAACCCCTTTGAACTGGGTTCGAAGAATGTCCTGAACCTGCGCTACGGTTTCTGCATTGATAGGTAGCGCGAGGTCGTAAATCCGTCGAATTCGAAACATGTTAGATACCTATCCTGTTGCTAGCCCTTTCCATCCTAAGGTCGTTTCCCATACCTCATGCGGGTTCAATTTGATTGCCCAGCCGAGTATGATGCAGCTGCCTTGATACGTTACCTCGAAGCCATCCTCGGAGTTGGTCACTGCCTGTATCGGCAGTCTCCAGAGCCTGGCTGGTTCGCTCATTTTCAGCGATAGGGCGAATCCATTCTCCGGGTCATTGAAAGAGATGCCCTTAACATCGGCGACATCTTGAGTCGTCTTCAGCTTTAGACGCTCCTGTATTGGCTTGGAGGTATCGTAGTAGCAATGCTCATTATGGCTTTCCTCGGTCAGGCTCAGATTCCACTCGGAGGCGAATACGCCCTCTATCGGGGTATCAGATGTATTCGTTAGCACGTACCGCACCTTCATCCCTTCCTCCGATATTTTCACTGCCACATCTTTCTCCACCCGAAAAGGCAGACGCTTTTCGCTAGCACTGATATGTCCATCACGTTTCAGGCGCAGAATGAGGCCATCCTCCACTGCGTCGACCGCATAGCTGTAAGGTTTGCCTGAAAAATCTCCTATCTCATCGTAATTTGAGTTTACGTAGTCCTCTATTGTAGTGCCAAGTGCAAAAATATGGTCGACTAGCGAATGACGCTGGTGCTTGTCGTAGTGCAGATACTGATCGATATTATCCTGCTTTACCTTGAAGATCTCGTGGATTGTCTTAACTTCGTTCTCGTCCGGTTTACTGCGGCGAATAGCCTCAGTGATGTCCAGGTGGTAGGCTTCCTGGCGGCGGGTCATCACCGCGCCCAAATTGTGCTCCGCTCTTCTCAGGTCCCACTCGACAATCCCCCCCCCCCCGCCTGGATCCAAATATAGGTTCTGGGTTTCGCCTTCGATAAGCAGCTCGTCCGCGGTATCGCCGTCGAAGTCGAGTGCGTGCCATTTGAGCCAAGTCTGGCTCTTCTTCAGGATTGCGTCCGCTGCGTTCTCCGCCGCAATCAGGTGGCGGTAAACGCCTTGCCTTATATGATACAGATACACCCCGCCGAAAACGCCGTGCCAGTAGGGGCAATTGCACTGGCCCTTCCACAGTTCATCGAGCGCGGAATCCGAGGCCGTTTCTTCGATGGCTCGGTGAACTTTGCCGTGGACGCGAAGCATTTTCTTGTGCATGTGGTTTATCTCCGGATATTTCGCCAGAAAACAGCGCCAGAAGCCGGCATGCATGTATTTCGTGATGTCATGACGATTGTCCTGCTCCAATTGTTTCACCATTAAATGAAACTCGTGTGAACTGGCAGCCGGCATTGACCATTCCTGCATCTCACCATAGGAGGCGGTGGGCAGATATACGCTGCCTGAGGGTTCGTTCGATTGTGCATAGTCACCCAGGGGGATGGTTTTTAACCATGAGCTGTTCTCCTCCAGGGCGGTGAAGAAGTTTTCGACCCATCCGTCCTCCCAGCAGTGCTTGAATGTCCCCGGCCAGAGGCCGAACTTCTCTCCGTCGTCCCCCATGGCCACTACTCTGCGCCCATCCTCTGTCGCCAGGGATTTGATGTACTCGATCACTTCCTCGACCCTGTGCCATGGAATGGAGTAGCGTAAATCTTTGCTGCTGGCGAAGACCTTTACAGGGCAGCCTTCTTCCTCGGTTACATAGTATCCAAGGAGTTGATCTGGGTTTAGGCCAACGGCATGGAAGTGGTTATCGTCGACAATAGTCCACTCAACCCCGGCCTGGTGCAGCGGCTTGGGCAATTGAGGCTCCCAGACCCTCTCCGCCAGCCATATGCCAGTAGGCGAATAATTGAATTCCCTGCGCACAGCAGAAGTGAGCTTCGCTATCTGACCCAGCTTATCGTCATCCGGGATTATGGGCAGGATAGGCTCATAGTATCCGCCGGTCATTATCTCCACCTGGCCTCTGTTCGCTAGTTCGGCAATGCGTTTAATAAAATCATGCTTGTTCTCAAGCAGCCAGTCGAGCAGGCATCCGCTGTAATGCAGCGAGAGGCGTATACGGGGATGGTTTTTCAATGCCTCAATGAAGGGGGTGTAGGCGTCATGATATGCTTTCTCGAAAACTTCGGGGAAGTTATCAACCGGCTGGTGATTGTGGATGGCGAGGCCCAGATATATGCTTCTCATTTTCTTAGAATAGTTCTTATTCCGGAGTCATGAATATTTTGTCGGTAACCTTGTTTCTGATATCCCGTGCCGCGACCACGCGATAATAGTATTCCGTCTTCTCTTCTCCGCTGCAATCGCTTATGCTTATCGCCTTATACGCGTTTACTATTACTTCCCGCTGCTGTTCCAGCCCCCTGTCTATCAAGTTTATATCCCACATGGGCTTGCGATTTGCCCACCAGAATTGACAGCTGTGAAGAGAGGTGTCCATCAAGGCCCTGGCAATATCTGAGTACCGTTTGACGGGCTCGCTGTGCGCCACACTCACCGCTTTGTTCACCATCTCCAAAGCGATCTGCAGGTGCCACCATTGAAGCCGGTGGATGGCGTTGTTTCTATCTTTCCACAGCGGATACGGGTTGCCCGCCTCTATGTCCTCTTTGCTGGTGCTCCATGAGGATGGTACAGGCTCAATAACGCTGCCTCTGGGGAAGATATCGAGCAATTGGCTTATGGTCACAATTTCAATGTCCTTGCCTTCCGCGGCTTCTCGGGACTGCAGCAGGCTCTGGTGTTGCTGGGCTATTATATTCCGGTGCTCCGGGTTGGCAGACGTATCAGTAGATGGCTGCGTTGGTGATACTGCGGCATATCTGTCAGCAGTTTCAGGATTGAGCGCTTCGTATACTTCTGCCAGGAAAAGCTTTTCCCAGTCCTGTATATGGTGTCCAAACGTTTCTGCATCCATGGCAGTGATAACATAGATGTCGTCCGATGCCCAGCCGCGCATATCCATAAGGTGACTGATGAACCCTTCGGCGTCGATATTCTGAAAGCTGATCTTATCGCTGAGGATGTTATCACGAAACAATACCGCGATACTGTTCCCATCCGTGGATATCTCGTGGATGATGTTCATAGGCCATTCCACCGGGCAGGCGATGCCGCTTAAAACAATCCACCGGTGGCCGGCTGCGATAACCGGCTGAAGGATATCCTCGCTGTAGCACATCTCCGGCGGAAAGAATCCTTGCGGATTGTACTCATTTTTCAAAAAACGTCTGTTTACGATTGCGTTCAGAGAGATTTGCCTCTCCATTTCCTCTCCGGGTATGAGGGGCAGAATCGGATGGTATTTAGCTGAGCCAGTAAATTCTACCTGGCCGCGTGCAGCCAGATCGCACAGCCCCTGGAGCACATCGTTGAAGCCATGGTCGTAAAGCATCTCAGTGAGCACAGCGTTAATATTCACCGTGGCTTTAGAGTAGGGGAGAGAACGAAAAAGTTCGATAAGGGGTCTGTAAGATTCATCTACAACTTTACGGAGTACCCCGTGTAGTTGTGTCGGGGGTTGATAAAAATGTAGCAGCGGGGCCCAGTAAATCATAGATCTCGCTCGAGTAGTGCATCATCTCCGTATGACAAAAGGTGTGAATCGCCTCAAGATTTTAGGAACCAATCTCAGTTGTCTACGCACTTATCCCCGGGCAGGGGCATCAGGGTTATTTGCTGTCGGTGTTTTTAGCCTTGCTTTTACGCCTTTTCCAGCCCAGCATAACCAGCAGTTCTCCCACAACGGTATCACTGGCAGCCTCATCATTAATAGGCATCTCATGATAGATCCGGTACTGGTTTCTCCTGCCGACCCTAGTCTTAGTGATATACCCTTCAGTTTCCAGGTCGTTGATAATCTTGTGGGCTGATCTTTCGGTGACACCTACCTCGTCCCCTATTTCTCTGGCGGTGCTGCGCGGATGTTTTGCAATAGCAGCTAGGACCAGGCCATGATTCGTTATAAATCCCCAATCAGCCATTTTTCAAACTCCCTTAAGGTTGGTCTTAAAAGTACTTGACAAATTCAAAGAACCATGTATAGTTAATAGTGTAATGATATTCTAGAATATCACATGAAGAGAGGATTGTCAATAATATCTAAT
Organism: uncultured Dehalococcoidales bacterium; assembly: GCA_964448395.1. GTDB lineage: Bacteria > Chloroflexota > Dehalococcoidia > E44-bin15 > E44-bin15 > CAYUWM01. The sequence goes on along the minus strand of CAYUWM010000016.1, from coordinate 18,610 downwards.
CCAGTGTCCAGATTCTGGTAATGCATTTATCGAATGTCTAAGCTACTATAATGCTATAATCCTGAAGGATTGTCAAGTCTAGTCGATTTAAGAATCGATTTAAGAACGGTAGGGGTCTGGGAAAGGTCGAAAAAGAGGGAAGCGCCGGTTGAAGTTGGAGTGAGATATCCTGGATACAATCAATCGCTAGAATACGAGAGGTGTTTGCGGTGCTGGAACCAGTTGTAACCTGTATCAAGAAATTAGAAGAATATCGACCCATCATCGGCGAAGAGGCTTACGCCGGTTTAAAGGTGCTTGCCGAGCCTTTGCGCGGAGCGAGGGTGCTGCATGTTAATGCCACACCGTATGGCGGCGGGGTAGCTGAAATGCTTCGGGTGCTGGTGCCCCTGATGAATGACGCTGGCCTTGAGGCAGAATGGCAGGTAATAAACGGCAGCGACGACTTTTTCAGGGTGACAAAGGCGATGCACAATAACCTTCAGGGTATGGAGCTTGAATGGACTACGTCGATGGAGCGTACGTGGCTGGAACAGAACGACTTGAATGCGGCAAGGTTCGACCACTCCTACGATTACGTGATTATTCATGATCCTCAACCGGCAGGAATTCTTGAAGCGGTCATTCGCAGGGACGGTCACCGCCCCGAAGGGGCCTGGCTGTGGCGCTGCCATATCGATACCAGCAGTGCACGGTCTCAGGTATGGGATTTCATCAGGCCCTTCGTTTCGCTGTACGATGGCGTCATTTTCACCCGCCGGGAGTATGTTAACGGTAACCTAAGAGACAAGCCGCCGGTGTTCACCATCTGGCCGGCTATAGACCCGCTGAGCCACAAGAACAGGGAAGCCAGTCCAGAGATGGTGGAAACGGTGCTCAGCAAGCTCGGAATCGACCGCTCGAAGCCCATGATTTGCCAGATTTCACGCTTCGACCCGTGGAAAGACCCTCTCGGAGTGATAGATGTCTATCGCGAAGTGAAACTGGAAGTTCCGGGTCTGCAGCTGGTCATGGCGGGCTCAATGGCCAATGATGACCCTGAAGGAGAAGACTACTACCAGCGTACAATTGAACATGCGGGCGGTGATCCAGACATTCACCTGCTGTGCAACCTCACCGATATAGAGATAGGAGTCCTGCAGCAGGCGGCAGATATCGTAATCCAGAAGTCCATCAAGGAAGGTTTTGGATTAACGGTAGCGGAAGCGATGTGGAAGGGACGGCCGGTTGTCGCCGGCAATGTCGGCGGCATACCGTTGCAGATAGACCACGGCAAAACCGGATTCCTGGCGGACAATACACAGGAATACATTAATTTTGTATTCTATCTGCTGCGGCATCCTGAAGTAGCATGTGAAGTTGGTCACCAAGCCAGAGAGTATGTCAGGCAGCATTTGCTTATCACCAGAAACCTTGCCGATTATCTGAGGCTGTTTGCCGATATCAGGTGCTATTCTGCCCAACCTGTATCGGCCTCTGAGGTCCAGGTGGCAGGCCCTGATAACAACCCCTTGGCGGCTACAACGGCCCCGGTTTAATTGTAACCGTGAGGGTGTGAACACTGAGGGGGTTGACAAGAGGATATGGTTGATATAAAGTTGCAGGGTTATTTCATCCGGTACTGCAGAAATGAATGGCGGTGGTCTCGGCTGGGGATTGCGGCAACATCTATTTTTACCTCGCTAAACACTCCACCTACGTCGTCCGGTCACAGAGGCCACCTATTCTCGGTTTCGGACGGGTTAGAGTGAACGCAAATTTGGTGCAGGAATGGTAACGAGGAAGCATAACATCACCCCCAAAAACACTGAGTTCGTGCTCCTTTGCTTCGAGGGGCCGGATCGCTATTCCATGGCTGGCGGGCTGGGAGTGCGGATAGATAATCTTTCGGTAACGCTGGCAACGATGGGCTTTCGCACGCACCTGTTTTTTATAGGCGACCCCGGGTTCAATGGGGAGGAGACGCTGTATAAGGGGAAGCTGACTTTGCATCGCTGGTGTCAGTGGGTAAGCAAGTTCTATCCGGGCGGGGTCTACGATGGCGAGGACGCCAAGTTGTATGACTTTAATGAGTCCATCCCCTGGTTTGTCAAAGACCATATCGTTAAGCCGGCTGTCGAAAAGGGGAGACTGGTGGTGATCCTCGGCGAGGAGTGGCACACCGCAGAGGTGATGTGCCGGCTCAGCGATGTCCTCCATGGTGCCGGCCTCAGGGACAGGGTGGTGATGTTCTGGAATGCTAACAATACCTTCTCGTTCCACCGCATCAACTGGGGGCGGCTCAATTACACCACGACCATCACTACCGTCAGCCGTTACATGAAACATATCATGTGGCGAATGGGGATAAACCCTCTGGTGATCCCTAACGGGATACCGCGGGAGTGCCTGAAGAAGGTGGATGATGAACGGGCCTATAAGCTCAGGGCGGCGCTCGGTGCCGACATAGTGATGTGCAAGGTGGCCCGATGGGATCCCGACAAGCGCTGGGTCATGGCGGTGGAGGCTGTCGCCAAGCTCAAAGAGAGGGGTATCAAGACGGTGCTCCTTGCCCGCGGCGGGGTTGAGCCTCACGGTCATGAGGTTATGCGTAGCGCCAGGCGGCTGGGGCTTACAGTGAGTGAGGCAAGGGTTCGTCCGGGGTATTCGGAAGGATTCCTTGAGGCGTTGCAGGAAGCCCCACATGCAGACATCGTAAATATAAAGTACTACATGCCGCTAAACTCACTGCAAGTTATATACAGAGCGGCCGATGGGGTCTTGGCAAACAGCGGGCATGAGCCTTTCGGCATCGTTGGTCTTGAAGCGATGGCCGCGGGGGGAATCGTGTTTACCGGCAGCACCGGAGAGGACTACGCGATCCCCTTTATCAATGGCTTCGTGTTGGAGACTGCCAATCCTATGGAGATCGTGGGTTATGCTATGTATCTTCGGGAGTATCCGAATGAGGGTATCAGGATACGGGAAGCGGCGCGGCGTACCGCCCGCTATTTCACCTGGGAGGCCGCGGTGCGGAATCTGGTAAGCAAGCTGGAGAATCAGGCTCGCATGCAGGCAGTGCTCAAGGGGGAGCCAACGATACTCGAGCCACAATTTACGCTGTCTAAATTACCGCGCGAGCTGGTGACTCCGGCCGCCGGTGTACTTAACATGCCCCAAAACCAGGTCGCACCGACGGTCGATTCTATTGCGGGTATGGAGGGCAATGCACCTGCCAGCGGTTCTTATCTCTCTGCCGAGCAGCAGTCTTTGCTTTCCAAGCTGCCGCCAGAAGTGATAGCTACTACCCTGCGGAATCACTACTAGGGAAGATAGGGGTTCAATATGGCTGATGATCTGGTAATCTACACGGTGGTGCACCAGCCGCGGCGACTGAAGCTGCCGGCGCAGCCGATACCTGATGGCTCTACGCCTGCGGACATTGAGCGCTGCCTCTTCGATGAGCAAATGAACGAGGATTATCTCCACAAGGTCGCCACCTACTGCTATTACCCGGCTAGCGAGATGTTCCTGGAGCTGGCTGACGGCGGGCTGAAGTTCTCGATAGGCTTCTCATTATCCGTGCTGCGTCAGGCTCAGCAGTGGGACAGCCACCTGTTCGACATATTCCGCCAGCTTGCCGTGCATCCCAATGTCGAGCTGGTAAATGTTGAGCCTTACCACAGCTTCCTGCCGATAATCGACCTGCCAAGGTTCGTGAAGCGCATGTCATGGTCACGCGACCATTTGGAGAAGATTTTAGGCAAGAGGCCGGAGGTAACCGATACAACCGAGATGCTCATGTCCGATGGCATCTACCATGCCCTGGATAGTGCCGGCTTCAGCGGCGCTTTCCTCGACGGCCGACCGTGGGTCATGGACTGGCGCGAGCCGACGCACCTGTACCACAAGGGCAAAGAAACGATGCTGCTGGCAAGGCACTATGAGCTAAGCGACGATGTAGGCTACCGCTTTTCCAACCGGGGCTGGTGGGGCTACCCGCTGATGGCAGAGGCCTATGCCCACTGGCTCAGGGAGGCGCGGGGTGATTTCGTGGTGCTGGCCTGGGACTATGAAACCTTCGGCGAGCATCACTCCCGCGAGACGGGGATCTTCGATTTCATGCGCCGGCTGCCTGAAGAACTGTCGCAAAGGCGGATGCAAACATTGACGCCCAGTGAAGCGATCCGGAAGTACCGCCAGCAGAGTTTCTACCTGCCTTTGCCGACGTTTCCCTGTACGTGGGCCGGGCAAGGCGGGATGGAGTTCTTCCTCGGCAATTCCGCTCAGCAGGCGGTGTTCCAGCTGATGCTGCAGGCCTACAACAAGGCCCTGTTAACAAAGAACCAGAAGATAATCGACCTGGCTCTCTGGCTGACGCAATCGGATAACCTGCACCTAATTCAGTGGTTTGGTCGCTCCGGCTCGGAGGCAGAGGTATCGGCCTACTTCACACCCAAGGAGTGGTGGAACCTGGGGGCATTTGGCATCATCTGGGAGATACAGCAGGTCTATAAGAATTTCATACATTCGCTCGATTCATATTTGTAGAAACGAAAAGGAGGGGAAGATGGCACAGATAATCAGAATTTCCAAGGAGGAGGCTGAAAGGCGCTTGTCGAATGTTCCCGAGGGGCATATGTTCTGGTGCTGCGACGGTTCAACATTAAGAAGCATGAGAGACCTTGAAGAGGCCTTTTATAGCATGAAAGATGAGATTTTCGCTTATCATTCGAACGAGTACAAGAACGATTTCAGCAACTGGGTAAACGATATCATCGGTGACGACAAGCTGGCGAGGGACCTGCTTAAGGCACATGACAAGGTCAGGGCTGCCAAATTTGTTTCGGACAGGATAGCCTTTCTCAGTGCCAAGCTGTCCTAGCGCTGTGGTCGAGTTTAAGAAAAGTCCGGTTACATAAAATGGATAGCAGGCAGCAGATAGTATATAGGCTGGGGCGCGATATGTCTAGCTTATTCTCTGAGCATACTTTACAGGTATAGAGAATGGATATATCGGGAGGAATTAGCGCGAATCGGCTGTGATGTAAAGAGGAAGCACAATGATATATTGGGCACCGTTATTACACTTCTACCAGCCACCAACACAACTCCACTGGGTGCTCAGAAAGGTGTGTGAGGAATCTTACCGCCCGCTGGTCGCGCTTTTCCGCAGCTTCCCCAACGCCAGGGTGACGGTAAACATATGTGCCGCCCTCACCGAGATGCTGGGTGAGCATGGCATGTCGGATGTGGTTGACGGTTTGCGTGAACTGGCCGATGATGGCAGGCTGGAGTTCACCGGTTCAGCGAAGTACCACCCCATCATGCCTCTCATACCTCGTGAAGAGATGAAGAGGCAGATCGTGCTCAACAAACAGACCAACAGGTTGGCGTTTGGCAAAGGTTATTCCCCTTCCGGTTTCTTCTCGCCTGAGATGTGTTACAGCCGGGATATCGTAGAGCCCATCATCGATACGGGTCACAAATGGCTGCTCCTGAGCGGAATCGCCTGCCCCACTGACTGGCCTAACGATGTAATACATCATATCTCCAATGGCAAGCAACAACTCAAGGTATTTTTCCGCGACGACATATTGAGCAACAAGATTTCATTCTGCCAGCTTAATGCTCCGGGCTTCCTGAATCATCTGCGGCAACTGCGAGGTTCCCGCAAGGATATATATGTGATAACCGCGATGGATGCCGAGACATTCGGGCACCATATAAAAAGCTGGGAGAAGCTGTTCCTGGGGGAGGTATACGACGCTCTGGAGCCTGCCGGGATGCTGAACCACGGTGTCAGGCAGCTGCAGCGCCTGGTAGATACCCAGAAAGAGATATTCAGTTCCGGGGCGAATGCGGAGGAATCAGATATCGGCGTAGTAACGATCAGCCAGCTTACGGGGCTATTCCCTGCGGGCAGTGATGTGGAGCCGAGGGCTTCTTCTTGGAGCACATCCATGGAGGATATAAGCGCAGGCAATCCCTACCCTCTGTGGCAGTCGAATAACAATACGATTCACCAGCTTCAGTGGAAGCATTTAAAGATCGCCATCGAACTGGCTAATGAAGCGACAGCGGTGGCTAAAAAGGAATCGTCTAAATACTATGCCGATATAGCTAGAGGGCTGTTAGACCACGCTTTGCACAGCGACCAGTTCTGGTGGGCTAATCCAGACTCGAGATGGGATGTAAATCTGGTCAACCGCGGTTTGATGCAGCAGCGCGAGGTTGTCTTTAATTCTTATAAGGCTATAAAAATGAGCGATTCAAGCGAGGATGAAAAGATGGATTGTTACTACCGCGTGATCGCATCGCGCGATCTGAGAAGTAAAATCATGGACCGGCTGTTTATGCAGTGAGGGCGTCTGCCCGTGAGGAAAAGGAAGTAAAGCATATGAACGTTCTTTTGCCGATCGACGGATCTCCATACTCGGAGATGGCCATCTCTATGGTGAAGGCGCTTCAGCTTCCAGCCAGTACCAGAGTCGTACTGCTGGGAGTGTTACCCGAGCACACCTTTTTCAGCGGGGCGAACTTCAATTCGATAATGGTACATGGAGATGATTACCTGGTTGGCCACCGTGATTATCAGGAGCAGAAAGAAGTCGAAATGCTCCAGGGTGCGCTGAAAATTCTTCGTGCCTTTGGCACGCGGGCTGAGAGCATGGTCTGCTGGGGCAGTGCGGGCAACGAGATTTTAAAGACAGCCCGCAACTTGAAAGCACAATTGATAATAATCGGAGGCAAGGGTGAACGTGGTGCGCCCAAATCTGCGCTGGGGGATGTAGCTCAGAAGGTGATAAAGGACGCGCAAACCAGCGTTATACTGGTTAAGAAAAACACCCCTAAAATCCGCAATGTGTTGCTGGCCACCGATGGTTCTGAATACTCAAATGTAGTGGCGGGGTTCCTTCTCAGCTTACCTTTGCCTGCCAAAACTCACGTCATATTGACAACCGCGGTCCAGCCTCGCATGGCCGCCGTAATGAAGATGCCGACCATGAATCTGGAGACCAACCGGAACTTCTTGGAACAATTGCAGAAGGCGGAGGAGGATAAGGCCAGTGAACTGCTCGCCGAGGTGAAAAACCGCTTCAAGTCAAAGGGCTATAAGGTATCTTCCATGGTGCTCAGGGGGGACCCAGTGGAGGAGATAATGATGGTTGCATCTGTGGTTCAACCTGAACTGATAGCCATCGGGTCGAAGGGATTAACCGGAATTGAGGCCTTGTTCCCGGGTAGCGTATCCCATAAGGTGGCAAACTTGGCGAACTGTTCTGTGTTGATTGGCAAAACAACAAGCTACAAGCCACTACGTTCAGAGATTGTTAAATCTCATTAGCGGAGAATAAGAGCATGGATCAACAGTATTTACCGAACAAAAAGAGCCAAATTTACAACGTAAATCAATTGGCTGAGGCAAGTGTATCCCGATGCACGGGTCAGTGTCGCTCAGATAACGATGCTGCCTGTTCAGGTAGGGATGATGTCATTCCCTATACTGATAGTGAGAGGGCGGCGAAGTCACGTAGAATTCGCGTTTCAGGCATAGAGCAAAAATCTAAAAGGCATGTTCAATCGCGCAAGAAATACAATAAAGGGGGTGAAAATAAGGGGGAAATACACGTTGAAGAAGTTAGTTAAGGCAGTACCATGATTGCCTGGAATAAGTTAGAAGAATCAAATCATGAAAGGGGAAAAGATAACGTGAAGCATTTGCATACAGCTGCTTTGCAGGAGGATGCCAGATCGGCGGAAGAGGAACCACCGGGCGCAGACGCTTCCATGGTGAAAGAAGAGGTGGAGCCACCAAGTACCATATCGGCAGTAGATCAGCAGGCGATTTTCAGCCACGTTCCGGCGGAGAATTGGAACGACTGGAAATGGCATCTGCGCAATCGAATCGTTACAGTCGAAGGACTGGCAAAATTTATACCCCTGTCCGGCAGGGAGCGGAGACATCTTAAGCTGGTGACGACCAAGTATCCAATGTCAATTACCCCGTATTACCTCTCGTTAGTCGATACTAATGACCCCGATGATCCCATCAGGAAACAGTCTGTGCCGGCTATTCAGGAAATAGCTCTTGCTGGCATAGGGTTCGATGACCCGCTGGCGGAAGGGAGCTGTTCGGTAGTGCCAGGACTGGTTCATCGATATCCGGACCGGGTATTGATGGTGCTGACTGACCTGTGCCCTACGCTCTGCCGCCATTGCACACGTAAAAGAGAGTGGCAGCACGGTGGCTGGGTGCGCACCCCCCGAGAGATCGATACAATGCTGGATTATATACGTAAGAACAGAAATATAAGGGATGTTATCATCTCCGGTGGGGACCCGCTGATACTGTCCACACGCCGTCTTGAGGACCTGATCTCAAAATTGAGGCGGATTGATCATGTGGAGATCATACGTATCGGCAGCAGGTTCCCCGTGGTCTTGCCCCAGCGCATAGATAATGAGCTGTGTGACATGCTGTCCAGTTACGGACCGATCTGGCTGAATACCCATTTCAACCATGTCAATGAGATAACCCCGGAGTCGGCGGCAGCCTGTGATCGGCTCATTAGGAGTGGTGTCCCGCTGAACAATCAGTCTGTCCTCCTCCGCGGAGTCAACGACAGCGTTAAAGCCCAGACGGCTCTGTGTCAGGGCCTGCTCAAAATCAAGGTGCGGCCGTACTATCTGTATCAGTGCGACGAGGTCAGGGGAACAGAGCATTTCCGCACCCCGGTGAATACGGGGCTTAAGATTATAGAGGGTTTGAGAGGTCACACCTCGGGTCTGGCGGTGCCCGCGTTCGTTGTCGATCTGCCTCAGGGTGGTGGCAAGGTCCCGCTGCAGCCGGAGTATGTGCTTTCGCAAACGGAAGAGAAGCTTATAATGAGGAACTATGAAGGGCGTCTTTTCCAATACCGGAACCCTGTGGAGCCAAGGATTCGCCATAACGGCCATAACAGCCGCAAGAGGACCGTCAGTAAGCAAAAGGCTGTAGCTTTTACCGTAGGTTCGTGATATGAAGATAGGCTTGGTTTATGACCTCAAAGCGGCGGTTCAGCCAGAGCCAGGCCGACCGGACGATGCCATGGAGGAGTATGATTCCCCGGAGACAGTTTCCGCCTTGGCGGCGGCGATCGAGGCACAGGGACACTCAGTGATCATGCTTGGCGGTGGCAGGGAGTTCTTGGCTAACATCCTCAGGGAGAGGGTGGATATGGCATTCAACATCTCGGAGGGTATGGGCACCTATAAAGGCAGGGAAGCCCAGGCCCCCTCAGTCCTCGAGATGCTTGATATACCGTACTCAGGGTCAGATCCTCAGTGCCTGGCGATATGTCTGGATAAGCAGTTGACCAAGAGGCTGGTGAGCATGGTGGATGTATACACCCCGCGGTGGGAGCTGGTCTCAACCATGAGGCAACTGGTGAGGAAGACATGGAACGGTTTCCCATTCCCTGCGTTCGTTAAGCCTGCTTATGAGGGTTCGAGTAAAGGTATTCTAAAGGGTTGTAGAATCGAAGATCCTGCGCAGCTTAGAGAAGCGGCTGCTTGCCTGCTGGAACGATATCGCCAGCCGGTGCTGGTAGAGGAATATATCGCTGGAGATGAGCTTACAGTAGGTGTAGTGGGTAACTCTCCGCCCGAGGTGTTGGGTATCATGCGGGTGCTTCCGAAGCGCATTGAAGCCAACTTTGTCTATTCGCTGGAAGTGAAGCGGGACTGGGAACTGCTGGTAGACTACGAGTGCCCCGCGAAGCTCGAGGCCGGCATCCTTGAAGCAATCTCGCGCTCAAGCTTGAAGGCATTCGAGGTCCTGGGATGCAGGGATGTTGCCAGGATCGACTTCAGACTCAACCAGGAAGGTATACCCTACTTCCTGGAGGTCAACCCGCTGCCGGGACTCAATCCCGTAAGCGGCGACCTGCCAATAATGGCCAAAAAGATGGGGTGGATTTATCAGGATCTGATTGCTGCCATACTCGATGCCGCCTTTGAGAGGTATCCCCAGTGCGTCCAAAGATAGCGATCATCTACAACGAGCCGGCCCCTGACCGCTATGCAGCCATCGGTGAAAAAGTGGCGGTGCTCGGCGTACTCAAAGAAGTAGATGCCGTTCATCAGGCGTTGAGTGAATTGGGATATAGCGTTACCCGGGTCCCGTTGATACCGCCGCTGGAGCGAGTGCGGGAACAGCTAGGACGATTGGACGCCGATGTAGTATTCAACCTGTTTGAGGGTTTCGATGGCAGTCCGGAGACAGAAGCGCATGTGGCCAGTATTGTATCAGGACTGGGGTTACGGCACACCGGCTGCAAGGCGGATGCTATCTTATTAGCTCTGCACAAAGCGAAGTCAAAATTGCTACTGGCAGCTGTGGGGGTGGAGTCACCGAGATACCAGCTATTAAATAGCGAAAGCATATCGTCGTTTGCTCTCAGCTTTCCGTGTATAGTCAAGCCGAACTCTGAGGATGCGAGCCATGGCATAACGGAGGATAGCGTGGTAAACGGTCCGCGTTCTTTAGAGCGTCAAGTGAAGAGGATATGCCATCTCTATGAAGGGTGGACGCTGGTTGAAGAATATGTCGAGGGTCGCGAATTCAACGCAACGGTATTAGGCAACACCAAGCTGGAAGTACTCCCCATATCAGAGATAGCATATTCCCTGCCTGCAGGGATGCCGCATATCCTGACCTATTCTGCAAAATGGGAGCCTGAAAGCACATATTACCAGTGCTCAGAGGTAATTTGCCCGGCTGAGTTAGGAACCGAAGAACGTGAGCGCATCGAGTATGTCGTTGTGACTGCCTTCAGTGTACTGGGATGTGCGGGTTATGCCAGGGTGGACCTGCGCATGGATGCAGCGGGGCGCTTAAAGGTTATAGAAGTCAATCCCAATCCGGATATATCACCTGATGCCGGTGCAGCACGTCAGGCTCGAGCCGCCGGTATGACTTACAATGAATTCATCGAGCGAATCGTACTCCTCGCATTGGACGGGATGGAGCAATGAAGCTCGGTATCAGGCCGATGACAGTTCAAGACAAACCGGTTATTATGACGGTGTTGCGGAACACGCCGGAGTTCAAGCCGGAAGAAGTAACTGTGGCCGAGGAGGTCATTGACAGCTACCTTGGCGACCCTTCCGGATTGGGGTACCAGATCCTGGTGGCAGTGTCTGCGTCTAAAGTCGTGGGATATATTTGCTACGGGCCGACACCGCTTACCGAAGGGACCTGGGACCTGTACTGGGCGGCAGTAGCCCGGAGGTGGCGGGGAAAGGGGGTGGGTAAAGCGCTGTGGGAATCGGCCGAATGTCAGATTCGCCAATCACGCGGGAGGCTGGCCGTCATCGAGACATCCTCTAAACCCGAATATGAGGCAACGAGGCATTTCCACAGTTCTCGGGGTTATCAGCCTGTTTGCCGGGTGGCTGACTTCTATGCCCCCGGAGATGACAAGATGATATTTGTGAAACGTTTGCAGAAACCCGATGGTATTCAATGTGAACCAAGCAGTGAAGTATCTTGTCGCTAGCGAGACGTTGAAATCAGAACTTAATGATTTCAACCTGGCACAGCATGTGCTATTATAATGTAAGCGCGAACATACAAAAATGTTCGCCGTTGTGTTAAATAACATTGATTCAGCTGTTGTAGTGCTATGTTGCATCAAGGGATCGACCCGCTGCTGCCTGAACGTATCGGCCGGCTGGACGAGCTGGCTCACAATCTATGGTGGAGCTGGAATGTTCAGGCGCGAGAGTTGTTCCGCACGCTCGACTACCGCTTGTGGCGGATCAGCGGTCATAATCCGGTGAGGCAGTTGCGCGAGATTCTACCCCAGAAACTCGACAACGCTGCGAAAGACGCGTCTTTTCTAGCCCTGTACGATTCTGTGATGTCCGCCTTTGACCAATACACTTCGAATTGTAAGAGCCGGTTTGCCGGGCAAGGCTACTCTCAGTTGACGGGACCTGTTGCCTATTTTTCAGCGGAGTTCGCCATCCACAATTCACTTCCAATCTACGCTGGGGGTCTGGGAATACTGGCAGGAGACACCTGTAAGGAAGCCAGCGACCTGGGGCTGCCGCTTGTTGGAATAGGGCTGATGCACCCGCAGGGTTTATTCAGGCAACATATCACTCCAGATGGATGGCAGGAGGAAATACGCGAGGACTTGGACTTTACTAAGTCTCCAATAAACAGAGTACTAACGGCGGAAGGCAAAGGGGTGTTGAGTAACGTTAGTCTGGGGGAGACTACTGTAGCTATCGGGGCATGGCGCGTCAGCGTAGGCTGCGTAAATATCTACCTGGTTGATACGAATCTGGAGGAGAATAGCATCGATGACCGCCAGCTGGCGAACCATCTTTATGCCGCAGATATGGATGTGCGTATCCGACAGGAAATAGTGCTGGGCATCGGCGGCGTGCGCATTTTGCGAGCGCTGGGGATCCAGCCGGCGGTGTGGCATGCCAATGAAGGTCATGCCGCTTTCATGATGCTGGAGCGCATCAGGGAAGAAACAGCAAAGGGCATACCCTTGGATCAAGCGATACGCAAGGTGCAGGCGACCACTGTTTTTACAACGCACACTCCGCTGCCTGCGGGGCATGATGTTTTTTCGGCCGAACTCGTTCACAAGTACCTGTCCGATTATCTGCAGACTATGGGGATCAGCATGGAGACGCTTATGGTCATGGGACAAAATGCCGACTCTGACGATCAGCCTTTCAACATGACTATTTTCGCGCTTAAGACTGCTGAACATCGTAACGCGGTCAGCGCGCTCCATGGTGGGGTGGCGCGGAGGATGTGGCATAATCTGTGGCCGAATCTTGCAGAGGACGATGTCCCTATTTCCCACGTAACCAACGGTGTTCATCTGCCTACATGGATAGCCCCTGAACTGGTGCAGCTGTATGACAGGTATCTTGGAAAGGATTGGATGAATCGCCACGATAACCCTGAGCTGTGGCGGCTGGTAAATGAGATACCTGATGAGGAGTTCTGGGCGGTGAGGCAGTATTTAAAGAGTAAGCTGATGAGCGCTATAAGAGAGAGGGTTCGCAGCCAGTGGACGGACGGCAGCATCGCGCCGCGGCAGGTGGTCGCCATGGGTGCCCTGCTGCATCCAGAAGCATTGACTATAGGTTTCTTTCGCCGTTTCGCGAGTTATAAGCGACCGTCATTGATACTCCGTGATATGGAAATCCTAGAACGCATTCTTACCGACCAGTGGCGGCCGGTGCAGGTGATCTTCGCCGGCAAATCCCACCCTGCCGATTCGCCGTCAAAGGAATTGCTGCAGCAGGTATATTCGGCAGCCATGGAGCACAAGTTCAGAGGCCGCATAGCGTTTGTTGAAGACTATGATATGCACATGGCACGTTATTTGACGCAGGGGGTAGATATCTTATTGAACACACCCCGCCGCCTGTTAGAGGCTTGTGGAACGAGCGGCATGAAGGCTTCCATGAACGGCGTGCCGAACGTGAGTGTTCTCGATGGTTGGTGGAATGAGGGTTACAATGGCGCGAATGGGTGGGCAATCGGCGATGGCCCGGAAGGCGCCTGCTCAGGCACGGAGGACGAGGCGGACGCTGAATCTTTATACCGTCTGCTGGAAGAAAAGATTGTACCGCTTTATTACACTCGAGACGATAGCGGTTTGCCACGCGGATGGATTAACCTGGCTAAAGAAGCCATCCGCTCGGTTGCCCCCGTTTTCTGCTCCAGGCGAATGTTAAAGGAATATATCGAGCGTATGTACATGTCTGTGGATGAATTGAACCGGTAATTTCTGAAGCGTCTCACGCACCTCGGTTTATAACCTGCTCCCAATTATTGTACTATCTTTACTTTAAGTTCGTGTCACCGATGGGGTGATTCTAGCTTATGAGGTTGAACTCATAATTTCGAAATTTGCTAAATCGGTTGAATATTATTCCTTATCGTTCACTCAATCGGTTTTTCCGATTTGCCGCGGAAGAATACGCCCAGCAGCGGCTGCTCCAGAAGCGGCACCTGAGCCAGCTTGAATGCCAGGCTGATATCGCCGGGATCGTGGAGCCAGGGCCTTTCCGGGGACGACTCCGGCAACGACACCGGTTCCGCATCCCGCAGGTAGAAAGCCCGCTCCCTGATTATCTCAAAGAGCCACTGCGGGTTGTAGGTGACGCACGGACTCAACACCGTGATAAAAGAGAACCCTTTATGTTCTATTCCTTCCTGAAGGAGCCATTCCAGATGCGCCACGTCGGTGGCTATGCCCTGAGCGATGAAGCTTGCCCGGGTGGATGCGCTGTAGCTGACCATATCCAGCAGGGGGTCCACCGGCGGGTAGTACTCGTGGGACAGGAATACCCCCTCACCGCGCCTCACATTGGGGGTGGTAGGGCTGACCTGCCCCTTGGTCAAGGCGTATATGAAGTTATTAATCATTATACAGGTGATATCCGCGTTCCTCCTCACCACGTGGGGCAGGTGCCCCGCCCCGATGCTGAAGAAATCGCCGTCACCCCCCACCACCAGAACCGTCAACTCGGGCCTGGCCAGTTTCGCCCCCTGCGCGATGGGCACGGCGCGGCCGTGGATGCTGTTGAAACCGTAGGTATTCACGTAAGCCGGCAGCCGCGACGAACAGCCGATCCCGGATACGACCAGGGTCTGATGTGCGGGCACCCCCAGCTTGGGCAGCACCCTCTTGGTCAGAGCGGTGAGCGTGCCGAAATTGCCGCAGCCGGAGCACCATATCGGCTTGACCGCCGTTCTGTATTCACTAGCCTTCGTCATGCTGCCACCCCCTTGATCACATCCGCCAGCTCCCCCCGGCTGAAGGGCTTGCCCCCCGCTCTGCAGTATGCCTTCGAGTCTCCGGGTAGGTCTAACTGCGAACGCAGGTAGCGGTGAAGCTGTCCCGAATAGTTCATCTCGACCACCAGCAGCCTGTCCAGAGACTGGACAAACTCCACCACCTTATCCGGCAGGGGATGAATAAGCTCGGGGATGCACACCTTTACCCTGTTTTGCACGCCTAGTTCCTCCACGGTTTCCAGAACAAAGGGCGCGGAGGAGCCCCAGGTCACTATCCCTTTCCTCGCCTTCTTACTCCCGAAGACCTTGACCAGATCACCCCTCCCCCGCAGCGGCGCCAGCTTGTTCCATCTCTTTTCGTGCAGGGACTGATGGGTCTCGAAGTCGAAGGCGGGGGCGCCCCTCTGGTCATGGGTCAGCCCGGTGGTGCGGTAGGTGAAACCCTCATCGCCGGCGGACGCCATCGGCGATATGAGGTCTTCGGTCACACGGTAACGCAGATAGCCGTCAGCGTCTTGCTCGGCAGGCCTCTTCCTTTCGACCAACTTGTAGGCGTTCTCCATAAAGCCGGCGTCCACCGCCACGAACGTCTGCCCCAGCCACTGGTCGGAGAGGAGTATCACCGGCGTCTGGAACCCCTCGGCTATGTTGAAGCCCTCGATGACCAGCCGGTAACAGCCTTCTATATCGTAAGGCGCCAGCACCACCCGCGGGGCTTCCCCGTGCCCGCCGTATATCGCGTGATCCAGGTCCGACTGCTCCGACTTGGAGGGGATGCCGGTGGAGGGCCCGCAGCGCTGCACGTCTATCACCACCAGCGGTATCTCGGCCGCCGACGCCAGCCCGAGGCTCTCAGTCATCAGGTCGAAGCCCGGGCCGCTGGTGCCGGTGAGCGATTTCACCCCGACGAAAGAGGCCCCGATGGCCATCCCGGCGGCGGCTATCTCGTCCTCCGCCTGCACGAAAACACCCTTCTCATAGAACAGCCCCTCCAGCATATCCTGCATCACCTCGGCTGCAGGGGTAATGGGGTAGCCGAAATAGGCCTTGCACCCGGCGCGGATCGCCGCCCGCGCCATGGCATTATTGCCGTGGATGACGGCCTTGGGGGATGCATCCCGCGCCGGCTCCAGCGCCAGGTCCGGGAACGACAGCCCGGCGAAGATGTTCTCGCCGATGTCCAGGGCGACGATGTTCTCCTTCAGCAGCTGGAGCGCCGTGTCCTCCTCGATGACTGGGGCCATCCGCTCCCTGTCGAATGACAGCATGCGGCTCAGCAGGCCCAGCGCCACCAGGTTCATGTTGCGGTCCGAGCCGGTCTCCTCCTGGCTGATGCGGGAAAGGCCGATCTTGAAGCTGTTCTGGGGCAGCTTCAAACCCGACGGGGGGTCGTCCTCGTAGATCACCACGGTGTCGGCGCCCAGCGTCAACTCCGACTCGAACTCCAGGTATTTCTCCCAGGAGAAGCACACCAGCAGGTCCAGCACGTCCCCGGGGAGTGAGAGCCGCCTCGCGTCCAGGCTCAGCCTGACCGCCGAGCCGCCGCCCCTGATCTGGGCGGTGTAGTACCGCGGCATGCGGCTGAAATACCCCTGTGAGGCGGCGATACGCTGCAGCAGGCTGCCCATCGCCACGATCCCGTGGCCACCGGCGCCAACGATGCCCAGGGTTACACTTGCTCTCATAACAAACCTTTTACGACAAGCGACGGCCGCTCGTCGCGTTATCACGGGCCCCGCCAAACCTCGATTTAAAGATGCAGCCCTATTCTATCACTTCGAACCCGGTGTAGGGGCGCAGCGCCTCCGGCACCACCACGCTGCCGTCTGCCTGCTGGCAGTTCTCCAGCAGCGAGATGAGCACGCGGGGCAGCGCCAGGCCGGAGCCGTTCAGGGTGTGGACGAAGCGGGGTTTGTCCCCCTCCTCGGGGCGGTAGCGGATGTTGGCCCGCCGCGCCTGAAAATCGCCGCAGTTGGAGCAGGAGCTGACCTCCAGCCACTCGCCGCAGCCGGGGGCCCACATCTCGATATCGTACGACTTGGTGGAGGCGAAGCCGAGGTCGCCGGTGCACAGCGCCAGCACGCGGTAGGGGATGCCCAGCCGGCGGCACACCTCTTCGGCGTTGCCCACCATCTTCTCCAGCTCGTCGTACGACGAATCGGGTTCGGCGAACTTGTACAGCTCCACCTTGTCGAACTGGTGCCCCCGCTTGATGCCCTTGGTGTCCTTGCCCGCCGACATCTTCTCGCGGCGGAAGCAGGCGGTGTACGCCACATAATATAAGGGCAGGGCGCCGGGAGGGATTATCTCGTCGCGGTGCAGGTTGGTCAGCGCCACCTCGGCGGTGGGCAGGAACCAGAAATCGTCCTCGTCGTCGTGGTACAGGTTATCGGCGAACTTGGGCAGGTTGCCCGAGCCCACCATGCACTCCCGCTTGACCATGAACGGCGGGTACATCTCGGTGTATCCGTGCTCCCCGGTGTGCAGGTCGAGCATGAACGATATCAGGGCGCGCTGCAGGTGGGCCCCCTTGTCCCTGAGCACGTAGAAGCGGGAGCCGGAGAGCTTGACCCCGCGTTCGAAGTCGATGATGCCCAGCGACTCGCCCAGCTCCCAGTGGGGCCGGGGCGTGAAATCGAATTTTCGTATCTCGCCCCACTCCCGCACCGTCTTGTTGTCCTCCCCGCCGTCACCCAGCGGCACGCTGTCGTGGGGGATATTGGGCACCTGGAGCAGCAGGTCGTTGAGCTGCCCCTCGACCGATTCCACCTGCCGGTCCAGCCCCTTGATGCGCTCACCGATGTTTCTCATCTCCTCAAGGAGCTGCGGCGGCTTCTCCCCGGTGCGCCCGATCTCCTTACTCACATCGTTGCGCCGCGCCTTCAGCCCCTCAACATCGACCAGCAGGCTGCGGCGCTGCTCGTCCAGCTTCAGCACGTCGTCGATGGAGAAGTCCGAGCGGCGGCGGTCCAGCGCCTGGCGCACCGAGTCCGGGTTCTCGCGGATGAGTTTGATATCGAGCATCTGTATTCTTCGGCGGCGGCTAAACGTCTTCTTCCGGCGGCTCTCCGCCCTCGTCGCCGTAGACGTCCTCGTAGGTCTCCTCTGTGGTGAGGCCCTCGGCTGCCTCCTCCCCGCCGTGGGGGAACAGGCCCCTGAGCCTGCCCCACAGCCGGGCCGGGTGCAGCAGCAGCACTCCCAGCGCCAGCACCAGCACGGCCAGCACGCCGACCACCGGCCAGACCCACGTCGGCAATCCTCCCCCTCCCTCCGCCGGTGAGGGGGTAGGCGATGGCGTGGGGGAGGCCGACATTGTGGCCGACGGTGTGGCGGACGGCGTCGCTCTCGGCGTGGCGGTGGGCGATACCGCCTGCTCGCTGACGGTCAGGCTCAGGTATACCCACTGCGGCGAGTTATCGGCATCCACGGATGAGATCATTATTTGACCGGTGTGCGTCCCCACGCTGAGGCCTTCGGGGTCGACCCACACCGCGACCGTGTCCACCTCCCCGGCGGAGCAAGTCCCTGTATCAGGGAACAGGCCGATCCAGGGGAAGGTGGCGCTCACTGTCCATCTCAAGTTGCCCGAGCCCACGTTACGGATGAGCAGCACCTTCTCCGGCTGAACCGCGCTCCCCGCCGTGGCGGTGAAACTCATCAGCGCCGGGTCGTAGTAGATGTGGGGGCTGGCGGCGGCGGTGGCGGTAGGGGTGGGCGTGGGCGCCACGGCAGTTGCTGTTGGCGTGGCGGTTGCAGGCACGGGCGTCGCTGTGGGTGTTGGCGGTGGAACAGTGGCGGTAGGCGTGG
>CAYUWM010000015.1:0-30208 GCA_964448395.1 uncultured Dehalococcoidales bacterium | reverse complement strand
CCCATGGGACCGCCGGGCGCACACATCGCAAGCGCTGCGCTGCAGACACAGTATATCCCGTTTACCCGAGTAGATAACCTGTGCTGCGGCGGGCAGGAGGCAGTGAGGGGCGCCGCGCTGGGCATAGCCTCCAAGTGCTACGACTGCGTGCTGGCCATCGGAGTAGAGAAGCTGAAGGACACCGGATATGGCGGCTTGGGAGAGGCATACCCCGGCAAGTGGGAGCCGATCTACGGTGCCCTTGGCACACCGCCGGGAAGGTACGCCTTGGCGGCCACCGCATACTTCGCTAAGTATGGCCTTTCTCCGCAAGAGGGGAAGCGAATACTTGCCGAGATCTCGGTTAAAAGCCACTATTACGGCATGCGCAACCCCAAGGCCCACCTCAAGCGAGAGGTCACCGTTGAGGAGGCGATGAATGCGCCTATGATTTGCTGGCCTCTCGGCCTTTATGACTGCTGCGGCGTCACCGATGGCGCATCGGCCGCAGTGCTGGTTCCTTCTTCAGAGGCCAAGGCCTATCGAGATGATTATGTAAACATCAAGGCATTCTCCATAGCCACCGGCCCGGGCTTTCTCAAAGAGGATGAACGCTATGACTTCACCTACTGGAAGGAGACCCAGGAAGGAGCCAAGGCGGCCTATACCGAGGCCGGGATCAAGGATCCGCGCAAGGAATTGAGCCTGGTGGAGCTTCATGACGCTTTCTCCATCGCCGAGCTCATCGCAACCGAGTCCATGTTCCTCTGCGAGCCGGGCAAGTACAAGGAGGAGTTCACTGAGAAGCGCGCTTACTACCACGACGGCGAGATGCCGGTGAACGTGAGCGGCGGCCTCAAGTCCTTCGGACACCCCATCGGCGCCAGCGGTGCCCGCGAGATCGAAGAGTGCGTTAGACAACTACAGGGCAGGGTAAAAGAGCCCTCACGACAGATAGCCAATTTCGAGTTAGGGCTGGCCCACAACCAGGGCGGACACCCGGGACGGTTCGTGCCCGGGATCGCCATCCTCGGTCGACCATAGATTATCCAACATAATTGTAAGGAGGTAGAGTATGAAAAAAGTTAGAGTTGGGGCGGGATCATCGGGGTGGCCCGACTATAAGGACGGCGCCCTCGATGTAGCCGAGAACGGGGATGTTGATTACATGGCCTTCGACCATCTGGCCGAACTCACCATGGCCATCCTGCAGAACCAGTACGCTAAAGACCCCAAGCGAGGCTATATCCCTGAGGTTCCCCGCCTGATGCAGCAGCTCCTGCCTATCTGGAAGGCGAAGGGCAAGCGCACCAAGATGGTAAACAACGGCGGCGGCGCCAACCCCCCGGAGTGCGCCAACCAGGTATTACAGGTTGCCAAGGGCTTAGATTTAGGCGGCTTCAAGATCGGCGTGATCACTGGCGATACCCTGCCACTTACCAAACTGGACGAGATGGAGAAGAAGGGGTTCACGTTCAAGAACCTCGACACCGGTGAGGAAGGCCTGAGCAAAGTGCGCGACAGACTTCTTGCCGCATACGTCTACATCGGCGCAGACAAGGTCATCGAGGCCTTCGATAAGGGTGCTGACCTCGTTATCGGAGGGCGCTTGTCAGACAACTCCCTGTTCATCGGCCCCTTCATGCACGGCCTTGGCTGGAAGTTCGAAGATGCATACTGGGATCGAATAGGTTCCGGGGTAACAGTGGGACACATACTCGAGTGCAGCAGCTGGAGCGCTGGCACATGCTCCAACCTGTGGGAGCAGATCGATTACCCCAAAGGCAACCCGGGCTTCCCCATCGTCGAGATGTACGAGAACGGCGACTGTATCGTAACCAAGACGCCGACATCCGGTGGCATGATGAAGGTACTAACAGCAATGGAGCACCTGGTTTACGAGGTGCATGACCCGCACAATTACATTATGCCTGATGGGATATCTGATATTACCGCAATAAAGCTGGAGCAGATAGGCAAAGATAAGGTTAAAATATCCAAATACAGCGATGCCCCACGTGGCAAGGCACGGCCGGAAAACTTGAAGCTCTGTCTGGCATATAATGACGGCTGGCTCGCGGAGGAGATCACCATAATCGCCGGTCCCAAAGCATTCAAGCAGGCTGCCAAAGCCAAAGAGTTTGTGAAGAGAAGGCTTGACTATTTAGGCCTCAAGCCCAGGGAGTGGCTGTGGCAGCGAATCGGCTGGGACTCCCTGACGGGGCCAACTGCAGGTGAGCCCCCTGCTGATTATGACCCGCCAGAGCTTGGTGTCAGAATAGCCTTCAAGTGTGACACCAAGGAGGAAGCTCGGGCGTGCCGCACCGAGTGCGGACACCTGTGCTGGGCATCTCTCGGCGTAGGCGCTGGCTTCACCAGCCCGCCGGATTACAGACAGGTATTTGCCCTGTGGCCCACACTCATACCCCGAGAGGAAGTACCGCTCAAACTAGATATGGTGGAGGCAAAGTAATGGCTAAGAAGAAAGTTAAACTGATGGATATCTGCTGGTATCGCTCCGGCGATAAGGGCGATATCTCCAATATAGGCCTCATCGCCAAGACCAATAAAGGCTACGAGATCATAAAGAAAGAGGTGACCCCCAAGCGTATCAAGGCACACTTCAAGGACTGGGTCAAGGGCGATATCATCATCTACCCCATGGATAACTTCAAAGCCCTTGAGATCGTAATGTACGAGGCCCTCGGCGGCGGAGCCACCAAGACCCTCAGAGTTGACCAGACAGGCAAGGCCATGGGCGTCGGCCTGTCGCGCATGGAGATCGAGATGGACGAAAAAGATCTAAAAGAGGCGTTGGGGACACCTAACACGATGGCAAATCCCAATTTGACTGGCGAAGAGAAGAAGAAGTAGGGAGAATCCTATGCCACTTGAAGGACCGGATGTCCTTCTGTATGAGAAGAAGGACCATATTGTAACCATCACCATCAACCGTCCGGAGCGGATGAACGCCCTCACCATCGAGCTGTACGACAAGCTGGACGAAGCGTGGGAACGGTTCAATCAGGACGACGACGCTTTTGTCGCCATCTGGACTGCCGCCGGCGACCGCTCATTCTGCGTGGGCATGGACCTCAAGGACCAAGCGGAACGGGTGGCCAAAGACCCATCCTTCGACATCGTCAAGCTGAAGCCGGGGGTGCTTGATGGCAGCGTCGGGACGCCGTACGGCCATAACGTGATCAAGCCGGTCATCGGCGCCATCAACGGCATCGCCACCGCCGCTGGCTTCCAGTTCAGCATGATGTGTGACCTGAAGGTTGCCGCCGATACCGCCCGCTTCGGGGTGGGCGAGGTCAAGGTGGGGCGCGGCACACCCTGGGCCATCCCCGTGCTGTGGCAGATGCCGCTGCCCATCGCCTTCGAGGTGCTAATGATGGGCAACCCGGTTCCAGCGCAGCGCATGTACGATGTAGGCTGGGTCAACCGGGTCGTCCCGCTGGACCAGCTCATGCCTACCGCGATGGAGCTGGCACAGGTGCTTGCCGAGAACGCCCCGCTATCGATACGCTGCGCAAAAGAGGCGATGTACAAGGCCATGGATGTCGGCCGCAAAGAGGGTATCGAAGCGGCGAAGAAGATCTACGAGAAGGTGTACAACAGCGAGGACGCCATCGAAGGCCCCAGAGCCTTCGCCGAGAAGCGAAAACCAGTGTGGAAGGGCCGATAAAATACTAGGTCTTCCCTGATATACAAGGAGGATGTATGGACTTTAGTTTTTCCCAAGAAGAAGAGATGTGGCGCAACATGCTGCAGGACTTCACCGAGAAGGAAGCGGGACGTGAATACACCCGCGATTGCGAGACCGAGAAGCGCTTCCCTCAGGAGCTGTGGGATGCCGGAGTCAAGCAGGGCTTCCTCGGCCTGCTGATCCCGGAGAAGTACGGCGGTATGGGCAGCACTGCCACCATGTATGCCATATTCATGGAGTGCCTCGCCAAATACAGCTACGAGAATGCCTCCGCATTCAGCGTTCCCATGTTCTGTGCCATGAACCTGGTAGAGCACGGCACACAGGAGCAGAAGGACCGCTACCTGCCGCCGTTCGTCAAGGGTGAGCAGCGTTTCTCGGTAGCCATAACCGAGCCCGAGGCCGGCTCGGATGCCTCCGCCGTCGCCTGCATGGCGGAGGACAAGGGCGACTACTTCCTGCTCAATGGGCAGAAGCAATTCTCCACGGCGGCACACCTGCCGGGTAACATCATAATGATGGCAGTGAGGACCGATAAGGATGCCAAGCCCGCCCGCGACGGACTAAGCGTGCTGCTGGTACCCAACGACGCCGAAGGCGTGGAGGTCAAGCGCCTGCCTCTCATCGTGAGACGCGCCATTGGCACCTGCTCCGTCTTCCTCGGCGACGCCAAGATACCCAAGGAGAACCTTGTCGGTAAACTCAACGGTGGCTGGGAAGTCCTCATCGGCCATCTGGAGCTGGAGCGGCTGGCCGGGGCGGCACCCAACATAGGCGAAGCCCAGAGCTGCCTAGATGACGCGGTTGAATATGCCAAGACGCGAGTGCAGTTCGGCAAGCCGATATGCAAGAACCAGGGCATCTCCCATATGCTGGCCGACCTGCAGGCACAGCTTGAAGCCGTTCGCCTGCTGGTCTACCGCGCTGCATGGATGATAGACAACAAGATCCCCTGCCGCAGGGAGGTCTCAATGGCCAAGCTGCTCGCCGGCGAGGTGTTCTATGCTATCGCCACCGCCGCCATGCAGACCTTCGGCGGATACAGCTTCCTCCCCGAGTCGGATATCGAGCGCCACTGGCGGATAGCCAAGCTCTTCACCATCGGCGGCGGGACATCCCAGATTCAGCGGTTCATTATTGGCCGTGAAATGGGCATGTAGTCGGAACTTGATAGAATTCAGAAAGGCGTGTCTTTCACGACACGCCTTTATCTTTTCATACAATTCGATTATTGACCGCACACCTTGCGTACCAACCCAGCTACCATCTTGGCGATGGCCGTAGCAGCGGTAAGCCCCGGCGATTCGATACCTATAAGGTTAATCAGACCGGGGAATCCCGCCCCATCCTCATGTGAGACTACGAAATCCCTGAAGCCCTCACCCGGCCCCTGAAGCTTGGGCCTGATGCCGGCGAAGTCGGGCGACAGGTCTTCCATATCGATTGCAGGCAAGAAACCCTTGACCGATTGATAGAATCCCTCCCGTTGAGACTCATCAACGCCGTAATCAATCTCATCCACGTACTGCTCGCTGGGACCGAGCCGAATCGTTCCTTCCAGATCCGGCGTGATATGTATGCCCAGCGATACCTGCCCCGGAACGGGATACACAAGCTTCTCTACAGCGTATTTACCGCCGGGGCTCAGGCTGAAGTATTCCCCCTTACAGTAGTGGAGCCGGTAGCCCGCAGTATCTATGTCGATTCCTACGAGTTGCGCCACGCGGTCGGAACACAGCCCGGCGGCATTTATCACCACATGCGCGGCGAACTCGGAACCTCCATCTTCCTCCCTCACCTGCACCCTGTATCCCTCGACCTCCTTTTTCAATCCGACGACCTCGGTATTAAATGCAAACTTGACCCCACCCTCGACCGCCTGTCTATAGAGAAACGACATCAGCGAGTAGCAATCCACTATGCCACTGGATGGAGATAACAGTCCTGCTACGGCCTCAATATCCGGTTCTAGCTTTTTAATCTCGCCACGCGACAGGAGCCTCAAATCGCCTACTCCGCTCTGTCTCCCCTGCTCCCGTATCTTTTCGAGATATTCCACCTCGCGCTCCTCAACGGCAATGATTATCTTGCCCGTTCTACGGCAACCGATGCCGTACCGCTCGCACATATCGTAAAGCAGTTCCCTGCCTTCCACGCACAAGCGAGCCTTTAGAGAACCTGACGGGTAGTAGATGCCGGCGTGGATCACTTGGCTATTGCGGCTGCTGGTCTCCAGCCCGAAAGTCGTATTCTTTTCAAATACGTATACGCCTTTATGTCGACCGGCAAGCTCGGCAGCGACCGCCAAGCCGACCACGCCCGCACCTATGATCGCCATCCTTATCTCAGGCAACAATTCGCAGCCTCCACCGTTATCGTTCCTCAAGCTTCATCATAAGGCTTCAGTGAAATTATAACAAAAACGGGCCGAGTAGCTTCTCAGCCCGTTTGTATTTCATGCGACGCTTGAATCTTCGGTATCAGCAGCGTATCATCACGGACACGGCGCTGTCACTATCACTTTCACGTAGTCGGTGTGTAACGGCAGCTTGTTCGCCTTTGGACCTACAATCGCAAGATTCAATGCGCCACCCGCATCAATATAGCTGCCTATTCCCGACGTATACGTCGCACTGACGACCCCGTCGCTCGTGACCAACGCTCTGTCAAACCAATATAGCTATATATAATATAAGATTATAGGTTAATGCATATTAATGGCTATTATCACTGCAGTTGGCTATCCAGCTTGACAAGCAATCCCCAATAAACTATGCTTTTTCTACTAATTTTAACTATTTATAGTTTATTCATGACATCAAAGTATATTGAACATTTCACGGACGGCAATTGATGTGAATAGATTGATGAACACCAGGCAGGCTGCTGAGTATCTGCAGCTGCACTACGTAACGCTATACAAACTGGCGCAGCAGGGACACATCCCCGCCTCAAAGATAGGCGGAGTGTGGCGATTTAACAAGCATATCCTCGACCGCTGGCTGGCGCAACAGTCACTCGGAGTCTTGGGGAACGTGCTCATCGTCGATGATGACCCCGCGATACTGGAGATGCTCAGCGACATAGTCTCAAGGGAAGAATATAAAGCGGTTGCCGTTGAAAGCGGAGAAAAGGCCCTTGAGGAATTGAAAAAACAGCAGTTCGATCTGATTTTTCTTGACCTGTTGCTCCCCGGCATGAGCGGCGTGGAAGTTTTTACAGAGCTGAAGAAGATGCATAGCCGGGCATCGGTGGTTATTCTTACCGGATACGCCGATGACCCCATGGCGGACGAAGCCCTGTCGATGGAACCTAAGTACCTCATACGCAAGCCTTTCAGGGTGAGCGAGATAATCGAGGCCATCAACTCATTGGGCTCTCGCATAGTCCAAGGAGAAGGCAAGGCGGAAGGCCAGCGGGTATTGAGCCATTTCCTGGAACCCAAGCGACAAGGTAAACAGAGGAGAGCTGACAAAACAGACACCACAAGCTTAGCAGTAGCAGACGAAAACAAGTTCAGAAAGCTCCTAGATCAACTGCCAGAGATGGTCTTCGAAGCCGACCTTCATGGGAATATCACTTACTCTAACCGGGTCGCCTTTGAATCTTTTGGCTACTCTCCAGATGATATTGAACGGGGGGTTAATGTCCTGCAACTGGTTGTACTCGATGATCGAGACAAGGCTAAGATCAACATGATAAGGATACTGGCGGGGGAAGACGTAGGGGTAAACGAATACATAGTGCGACGCAAGGATGGAAGCAGATTCCCCGTCATCCTACACTCGAACTTGGTAACCGATAATGAAGGGCAAGCCGTGGGATTCAGGGGGATGGTAATCAGGCTCGGTGCGCCGGACCAATTGGAGGCGATGCTGTGGGAATCAGAAGAGGAGCGACGCATAGTATTCGACAGCATCGGGGATGCGATCGTGGTTACCGATCTGGCAGGCCATATTATAGAAGCCAACGACGCGGCGGCCAATATGGTAGGCTTACCCAACAAGGAACAGCTTATAGGCCTGAATGCGTTCAACTTTATCTCCGCCAAAGATCGCCCTATCGCCCTTGACACGATTAAGGACGGCAGAATAGACGGCACTGTCAACGGTAATATCGAGTACGTGCTGTTGACCACGGACGGCAATGAATTTACCGCAGATGTAAGCGTTTCCCTGCTGCGAGACGGTTCCGGCAACCACACCGGTTTCATCGGCGTAGCGCGGGATATCACCGAGCGCAAGCGCGCCGAAGAGGTCCTGCGCCGGAGTGAGGAGGACTACAGAACCCTTTTCGAGAGCACAATCGATGGTCTGGTCATCATCGACTACGAGACAATGAAGGTTGTACTAGCCAACGAGACAGCGTTCAAGATGTACGGGTTTGACCACACAGATGAAATAGCTAAGGTCGACCTTCTGGAGCATGTGCATCCCGACGACAGACAAGGCGCTATGCAAAGTATAGCAGTAGACATGTTCGAGAAAGACCGGCGCAGGGTGGTTGAGTTCCGCACGCTGACCAAAGACGGCCAGGTTAAATGGGTAAGCGGCCTCGGCACCAGATTCACTTATCACGGAAAACCAGCGGGGTTGGTATCATTTAGAGATATCACTACACAGAAGCAGGCAGAGGATGCCCTCCGCGATAGCGAGGAGCGCTGCCGCATCTTTATCGACAGCACGCAGGAGATGGTACAGAGCATTGCCCCCGACGGACACTTCATCTTCGTTAACAAGGCGTGGCATAAAACACTGGGTTATACCCAGAAAGATATCAGAAGCCTTTACCTCCAAGATATAATACACCCGGATTCACTCCAACATTGCAACGAGCTTTTCGAAAAGGTGCTAAAAGGTGAAACGGTCAAACGAATAGAGGCTGTGTTCAAGGCCAGGGACGGCTCTGCAATTTACGTAGAGGGCAATGCCGGTCCACGTTGGTTGGATGGCAAGGTCGTGGGCACCCTGGGCTTCTTCCGAAAAGTCACCGGGAGTAAGCAGAAAAGTGTCAGGTGACTACTATGGGTCTATGCACACAAATCACAGTCCTCAACATCTTCGATGAAGTACCGAAACCCAGCACCTCGAAAATGACTCCGTCAACGTAATACGTGTTGCCTGGCCCCTGCGGTTGATGTATCATAAGCTCAGATGTCAAGCCGCAAGAGGGAGCATCAGTTGCACCGGATCACGGTCTCCATAAAGGCTGACCTGCCCGACCCCCGTGGAGTAGCGCTGCAAAGGGACATCAAAGACCTCGGAATATCCGCCTCAATACAAGCACGGGTAAGCGATATATATCTACTTGAAGGCAGCCTAGCCGAGGCCGAAGTGCAGAGAATCTGTCAGGAGTTGCTGTGCGACCCCGTAGTCCAGGAGTATTCCCTCGATGACAGGCCTGCTGCAACTGAGGAGGGCGTACGGATAATCGAGGTGGCTCACAATCCCGGCGTTATGGACCCGGTGGAGGAGAGCGTAAGAAAGGGGATCAGGGACCTCGGTATCCGCACTGCTGAGTCGGTTAAAACGGCCAAGCGATACCTGCTGCAAGGCGACCTGTCATCAGAAGCGGTCAGCACCATCTGCGACAAGCTGCTGGTTAATCCGGTCATCCAGCACGTTGTCAGGGAGCGGGAGGTGGTAACCCTGCCGTCGGCGATATATCACCTCTCTATCGAGACCATTCCGCTATCACAGATGAACGACGATGAATTGCTGGAACTGAGCAAGCACCGGCTGTGGCTCAACCTCGAGGAAATGAAGCGTGTGCAGGACCACTTCTCGAAGCTTGGCCGCGACCCCACGGATGCGGAGCTTGAAACCATAGCGCAGACCTGGTCGGAACACTGCGTACACAAAACCTTTCGCGCCAAGATCAAGCTCGGCGATACCGTCATCGACAGTCTTATCAAGAGCACGCTCATGCAGGTCACCACTGAATTGGACAAGCCATGGTGCCTGTCTGTATTCAGGGACAACGCCGGGGTGATAGACTTCGACGGCGAGTGGGCGGTCTGCTTCAAGGTTGAGACCCATAATCACCCATCGGCGGTGGAGCCCTACGGAGGGGCGGCGACCGGTATCGGTGGGGTGGTTCGCGATCCGCTGGGCACAGGGCTGGGAGCCAAACCTATCGCCAATACTGATGTGTTCTGCTTCGGCCCTCCGGATTACCCACATGAAATGCTACCGGTGGGAGTGCTCCACCCCCGCCGCATATTCAAGGGCGTTCGCGCCGGTGTCGCTGACTACGGCAACCGCCTCGGCATACCAACACTCAACGGCGCGATACTCTTCGACGAGCGGTATGTCGGCAATCCCCTGGTCTACTGCGGCACAGTGGGGCTTTTACCCAAGAGCATGAGCCAGCTCGGACAGCAGCACCCCGGGGACCTGATCGTGGTTGCCGGTGGAAAGACCGGTCGCGACGGCATCCACGGCGTGACCTTCGCCTCGGGCGAACTCACCGCCGAGTCCGAGACCGTCTCCTCAAGCTCGGTCCAGATCGGCAACCCCATCGTCGAGAAGAAGCTCATCGACGTACTGCTCCGGGCGCGGGACCTGGGCCTGTACCACCGCATCACCGACTGCGGTGGCGGAGGACTCTCCTCCGCCATCGGCGAGATGGGCGAGGAGACCGGCGCGCGGGTCGACTTGGATAGGGTGCCCCTCAAGTACTCCGGCCTATCCTACACCGAGATATGGATATCGGAGTCCCAAGAGCGGATGCTGATGGCGGTTGCGCCCGACAACGTCGACCGGTTGCTGGAATTGTTCTCCAGCGAGGATGTTGAAGCTACCGTCATCGGGGAATTCACCGCTAACCACCATCTGGAGCTCTTCTACGAAGGGCAACGAGTCTGCGACCTCGACATGGAATTTCTTCACCACGGCCTGCCCCAACTGGAGCGGGAGGCGGCATGGGAAACCCCGCGCCATGACGAGCCCGAGCTGCCCCCACATCCCGACCTGAAACAGGCCCTGCTCGGGATACTAGGCTCGTGGAACGTGTGCAGCAAGGAATGGGTGATTCGGCAGTACGACCACGAAGTGCAGGGAGGCAGCGTGCTCAAGCCTTTGGTGGGGGCCAGCAACGACGGCCCCGGCGATGCCGCTATCATCAAACCTCTAATCGATTCAGACAGGGGTCTCATAATCTCCAATGGGATCAACCCCAAATACGGGGACATCGACCCCTACTGGATGGCCGCATCCGCCATAGATGAAGCATTGAGGCAGGTCATCGCCGTCGGGGGCAACCTCCGCCGGGTGGCCCTGCTGGATAACTTCTGCTGGGGCAATCCCGAGAAGCCGGACCGGCTGGGCAGCCTGGTGCGCGCGGCGCAGGCGTGCTACGACATTGCGCTGCGATACGAAACCCCCTTCATCTCGGGGAAAGACAGCCTGTACAACGAGTATGAAACAGAAGATGGCAGCATTTGCATACCGCCGACACTCCTCATCTCGGCGATAGCGGTGATGGACGACACACGGAGAGCGGTATCGATGGACTGCAAGCAGGAAGGCGACAGTATGTACCTTGTTGGAGAGACATACAACGAACTGGGAGGCTCGCACTACTACAGTACATACGATCGCATCGGTAATAGCGTCCCTAAGGTAGATCCGGTGAAGGGTAAAAAGCTGATGGACGCCCTCAGCGAGGCCACCGGTAAAGGCCTGGTCAGAGCGTGCCACGATCTCAGTGAGGGTGGACTGGGGGTAGCAGCCGCCGAGATGGCTTTCGCTGGTGGCCTGGGAATAGAGCTCCATCTGGACAAGGTCCCGCTGGGCGAACCCATGAAGCGTGATGACCTGATACTCTTCTCGGAATCGAATACCCGTTTCCTAGTAGAAGTACCGCTTAGCCATGCAGCAAAGTTCGAGGAAACACTGGCAGGGGTCAGCTGCACCGCAATCGGCAGGGTAACATCCGGCAGCCGGCTGGAGGTCTACGACCTGAATGGAGGCCTGGCGCTCTCAGCGGACATCGAAGAACTCAAGGAGGCCTGGCAAGAACCGCTGCGCTGGTAAGGAAATAAGATGGCAAAGGTCAAGACCCTCATACTGCGCGCCCCCGGCACTAACTGTGACTGGGAGACCGCTTTCGCCTTCGAGCAGGCCGGCTCAGCGGTGGAACTGGTGCATATCAACCAGTTCATAAGGCGCGAGAAAAAGCTATCCGACTACCAGATCATGGTGGTCCCCGGAGGCTTTACCTATGGCGACGATATCTCGGGCGGGAGAATACTGGCTAATGAGCTCAGACTGAATCTCGGCGACCAGATGCGGGATTTCGTTGCAGACGGCAAGCTCATCCTCGGAATCTGTAACGGGCTACAGGTGCTGGTTAAAGCCGGCGTACTGTACGGCCTGAAAGGCGAAAACAGATACCCGTTAACCCTGTTCAGTAACGACTCCGGCAGGTTCGAGTGCCGCTGGGTCTACCTGCGAACGAATGCAAACATCCACTGCGTATTCACCCATGGCATCGAGAAGATGTACCTCCCGATTGCCCACGGCGAGGGCAAGATTGTGACCCGGAGCGGCATATCCAATGCCGCTGTTTACTATACCGACGATAAAGGCCGTACTGACGCCGATTATCCCCATAACCCTAACGGCTCAATAGACAACATAGCCGGAGTCTGTGACGAAACGGGACGAGTTTTTGCCCTGATGCCCCACCCGGAACGCTTCATCCGCTGGACCCAGCACCCTAGGTGGACCAGAGAGCCTCCGAGCGAAGTCGGGGACGGGTTTGCTATTTTTACCAATGCCGTGGACTGGGCAAAGTCAATCTGAACGTTAGCCAACATGAAATTGCGAATCCGTGAGCCAAACCTATTGACAAGTGGGCATACACGTGCTAGTCTCTTGGCATATTGCCAAAGGAGGGTGGAATGCAGGCATACTGTATGAAGTGTCGAAAAAAGGTAGAGATCAAGAACCCGAAGGCGATAACCATGAAGAATGGTCGCCCGGCGACTCAGGGCGTTTGCCCCGGCTGCGGCACCAAGGTTTATCGCATAGGTAAATCCTAAAAAGGCACCGCCAAACAGGATCAAAAACAAAACGCCATGATATGGCGTTTTGTTTTTTGCGACCGTCACGGATTTAAGATTGCTCTCTAGCCGTCAGGCTATATCACGCCCCCAGCAAGCCAACTATAGATACCGCTATAACGCAGCCAGGGGGCATCCCGCCGAGGTTTTGCGTCAGACCCAGCTTGGGATTTTTAAGCTGCCTGGGACCAGCCTTCCCCTGTAACTGGAGGTACATCTCGTATATCATCCGCAGGCCGCTGGCGCCGACGGGATGGCCGAAGCACTTGAGCCCGCCGTCGGGCTGTACCGGCAACCCGCCGTCCAGATCGAAGAAACCGCTCTCTATATCCTCTTTAACGTTACCGCGCTCGCTGAACTGCAGGTCTTCCATTACCAGCGACTCATTGATAGAGAAACAGTCGTGGACCTCGGCCATGTCGATCTCCTCGCGCGGGTTCTTGATTCCGGCCTCAGCGTAGGCCGCCAGCCCGGCGCGGTAGGTCTCCTCCACATGGGTGAAATCGTACTCCGGCTTCACCAACCCCTCCGCCGGCCCTACGCACATCTGAACCGCCTTGATGTAGACCGGGTCGGGCCTGAATTTTTTAGCGTCCTCCGCGCGAACAACGATGGCCGCCGAGCAGCCATCGCTCACCCCGCAGCAGTCGAAGAGACCCAGCGGCCACGCGATTATCGGGGCGCTCATCACCTGCTCGATGGTGACCTCCCGGTGGAAATGGGCCTTGGGGTTCATGTTGCCGTTATGGTGGCTCTTCATCGAGACGTGAGCCAGCATTCTCTTTCCGTCATCGGGCGGAATGTTATAACGGTCGAAATAGCGCGTCGCCAGCATGGCGAAGACCCCCGGCGCCGTCCCGCCTATCCCAACGACACCGGCCGTCCCCGGCGGCGGCTGAGAAACCAGGCCGGCGAACCCCATATCCTTCAGCTTCTCCACCCCCAGCGCCAGCCCGATATCGATCGCACCTGAGGCTACCGCATAGGCCGCGTTTCGCAGGGCGTCGGTACCGGTGGCGCACATGTTCTCCACCCGGGTGATCGGCTTGTACTGGAGCCTGAGGGCAGCCATCCCTATGCCGGCCATCCCCGAGACCTCCTGCCAGCACCCGAACCATGCGGAATCGACATCCTTGGGCTCTATGCCGGCGTCCTCGAACGCCTCGTAGCCGGCATCCACTATCAGGTCAGCGGCACTCTTATCCCAGAGCTCACCGAACTTGGTGCAGCCCATGCCTACTATCGCGACCCTATCCTTGATGCCCCTGTTCATTATGTCACCCTTCTATGCCCGCGCTGAAGTGTATCCCAAGGAGTGGACGCCTCCAGCGAAGTACATCCTTCATGGTATCAGCGCCCGGCGCTTTAACCGATTACATCCGCTTCACGGAGCTTGTCGATGCGGGAATCATCATAGCCTATTTCACGAAGTATCTCGTCGGTATGTTGATTCGAGGTGGTGGCCCAGTTCCGCACCTCGACCGGGGAATCCGACAGCTTGTGCATCGAACCGACGTGCTTAACGCGACCCTTATCAGGGTGATCCGACTCCACAATCATGCGCCGGGCCACCAGATGAGGATCGTCTTCCAGTTCATCGATGTCGTAAACCGGGGCAACGCACGTATCTTCCCGGCTCAGCAACTCGACCCACTCATCCCTGGTCTTGGTTAAAAACTTCTTCCTGAAATACTCCTTTATCTCTTCTCGCTTCTCACCATCGTCGAACTCATGCGGTATGAATTCTTCGCATCCCAATATCTTACACAGATTGGCGAAGAACCACGGCTCGAGCGAGCCGATGCTTATATGTTTACCATCCTTCGTTTCATAGACGTTGTACCAGGCATAGCGACCGGTAAACATGGTCTCGCCCCTCCTAGGTACATCGCCTATATTCTGAAGGTAATTATTAATCTCCATAGCGTTCATCTCCACCACCGCATCCGTCATGGACATATCGATATACTGTCCCCTGCCTGTCTTAACCCGCGATAACAGCGCCGACAGGATCCCCACTGCCGTTGACATCCCCCCCAGGAAATCACCGAGGACTGCCCCAGGGATGGCCGGCGCCCCGCCCTTTGGCCCGGTCAACCCCAGCACACCGCTCGTCGCTACATAGTTAATATCGTGCCCCACTTTATCCCGATAGGGCCCATTTTGACCATAGCCGGAGAGGGAAGCATATACAATACTTGGATTTATTTCTTTTACCACCTCATAGTCAACACCCAGTCTCTTTACCACACCGGGGCGGAATCCCTCCATCACCACGTCGGCGGTCTTGGCCAGGTCTCTAAATACCTGTTTTCCTTCATCCGACTTGAGGTCAATACCCATGGTGCGGCAGTTACGCAGGCCCGGACGAGAGGGGTCGAACAGCATGAGCACCGGCCCTCCCCGGCGCTCTGGGTGGGCTTCGTAGATGTGGATGATATCGGCTCCGAGGTCACCTAGCATGAAGGAGCAGAAAGGGCCCGGTCCGAGCCAGGCCATGTCCAGTATTTTGATCCCTTGCAGGGCTAGTGGCATTTTTTTACCAACGTTCCATATAATAGAGAACCGGCGGCGGCACCCCGGTTATGCGTTCTGTATTAGCACGTCGAGGTCCAGGGGATCACCCTTAGACGGATCCCGCTCTAAACTTATTGCGCCGACGGGGCAGATATCTACGCAGACACCGCAGCCCATGCACTTGTCCCTGTCGATCACCGCCACCTGGTCATCCAGCGTAAGGGCATTGAACCGGCAGCTGCCCTCGCAGCTGCCGCATCCGTTGCAGTCCTCACCGACTACAGCTATATATCCAGAAGACGCAATAATGGGAATTGCGCCACCCAACTGGTTCCACATCTTGATCCCCACGCAACAACAGTCGCAGCAATTGCAGATGGCGAAGAACTTATTGCCCACATCTTTCTTGAAATAAGCGGCCTGTACGTCACCCCGCTTGTGCGCCGCCTCGATTACGTCTACCGCCTCTTGCTGAGTACACTTCCGGAATAGCGGGCTCTTCTCCGCGATGAATGAAGCATACGGGTCTCCAATTATGAGGCACACTTCCATAGGAGCAGGCAGGCACGGATTATCGGCAGCGGCACGGCAGGCGCACGTCCCCAGGGCTATCGACTCCGGGTTGTTTATGGCGATATCACGCGCAACCTTGAACGGGATAACCTGTTCCGGCACCGGCACGGTCAAGTCCTGTTTCTGCGTGACCAGCTTAACCGCATCGTTAACCTTCACCACCTTGCCGTGGTAAAAGCTGGTATCGATAGATATCGATGCCTCCGCAACACGCTGGACGGCTGCATTAAGCATATCATCGATACCGTCTTCAGGCACCTCTGTTCGCTCCTTGGGAGACAAACCGGATGCATTAAGCGCATGGTATATGAAATGGTCGATATACTTCAGGTAAACGTAGGCGGAAAAGAAATCGCTCTTCTGGTCCGGCGGATATGAATCATACAGTGCTTTGGTTACATCATCCATCTATACTTTTTCCTGTTCTCCGACTAGATCCAATTCAGAACCTATTGACGGAGCCCCCTTGCCGTTGCCTTTGCTTTTGCGCCATTGTACATAGAGGTCACACCCTTCCTCTATCGATACCTTAGGCTCCCACCCCAAATCTCTTTTCGCTTTGGAGCCATCCACGTTCATATCTTCGGTGAAAAAGCGTGCCGCAGCACGGGTGAAAAGTGGCGGCTGCTTCATTCGCAACATCTTCCCCCACCACTCCAGGACAACACCGCTGCCGTGAAGCAGCCAAACTGGGATATCTATGCGGCGATCCGGCTTGCCGGCAGCCTTCGCCATGGCGCTTGCAAGGTGGCGGAAACGGACATCCCCACCGGGAACCACGTAGTAAATTTCGCCAGCGGCTTTCTCAGTGATGGCTGCCAATACTGCGCAATCAGCAACGTCAGAAACATATATCAGGGGAGCCCTGGGATTCCCTCTTCCCGGGAAAAACGATATGGGTAAGCGAACCAACCAGTGGAACCTGTCGGCTATGTACCTGTCGCGGGGGCCGTATAGCATCCCTGGCCTTAATACGGTCACCGACACCCTACCCTGCTTGTGGTAATCCAGCGCCAGTTGCTCTGCCAACAGCTTGGCATAATCATAATAAGTATCCGGTGTGCATACAAGGGTACTGGGCTCCGTTTCGTCTATTGGATGCTCCGCATTACACGCGTTACCAATTACAGTGAACGAGCTTATATACACAAAACGCTTTACACCGGCCTGCTCGCTGGCGTCAAGCGCATTCTTGGTTCCATTTACATTAGCCCTCTCGTAATCCTCCCACTTCCCCCAGCCGGGCATCACTATCGCCGCTGCGTGAATCACGGCATCCACGCCACTGGCAGCGGCCAGCAGGCTCTCGTAATCACTTACATCTCCAAACGATATCTCTGCCCCCGCCTTACGCAGATGCGTTAGATCCGATGTCGTGCGGGCTAACGCTCTCACCTCATGCCCGTTTTTATTCAGGCTGTCTACTATATGGCTCCCCAAAAAACCCGTAGCACCGGTTACCAGAATCTTCATCATTATGCCCCCTATATAAACAGAAAAATCATCCTCCCGCAACGGCGAGCATGATTACTAGTTCGTCTCCATCCCTAAGTGAGTCACCGGCGGAAACCTTCTTTCCATCGACAAACAGATGAACATATCCAGCTACGTTACCCTGTGCATCATATAATTTCTGTCCGACTCCTGGAAATCGTTCCGCCAGCTTACTCAGACAAACATCTACATATATTATATCACCATTTAATACTATTTTCACCACCCCTTCGTCACCAGTATACTGCCTGAGAATAGAAGGGATCACAACGGTAACGCTCATGACTTGGAATCCATCCCCTGGCCAGTTAAGTGACGGCACGCCTCACAGGCAGCATCCCGCTCCACAACAACCTCCCTGAAGCTTGAACCCAGGCCGTCATAGATTAAAAGCCGATTCAGCAGCAGGTCACCGGCACCGATTACGTATTTAACCACCTCTGTAGCCTGGATACATCCGATAACTGCCGGGGTAGTCCCAAGCACCGGCGTCTCTTCTGCCGGCACCGTATCGCTATACAGGCACCGGAGACAGGGGGTTTTGCCGGGTATCACAGTCATCGCCCTGCCCTCGAAGCCGTAAACCGCACCGTGAAACAGTGGGATGCCCAGCTGAACTGAAGCGTGATTCAACACGTACCTTGCAGGGAGACTATCCATGCCGTCAACGATTAAATTGCATTCGGCTACCAGTTTGATAACGCTATCTGACGTTACTTCATCGCTGACAGCCTCTATATTCACTTCGGGATTCAACGAGGTAAGGCGCTCTCTGGCCGCATCGACCTTGCTACGCCCAACGTCTTCACTCGTATAGAGAACCTGGCGGTTCAGATCGCTGAGCGACACCTTATCGTGGTCTATGATCCGAATCGATCCCAGGCCGGCAGCCGTCAGATACAAGGAAACAACGGAACCAAGCCCCCCTATACCGGCAACCGCTACCCTGACACGCTTGAGCTTCTCTTGACCCTCCCCACCGATCTCCGCGAGCAGCATCTGGCGGCTGTATCTCTCCCTCTCGCGCTCGCTAAGCATCTACACACCTCCGACCCCTCACCAGTCCTATTACTTATAGAGCTTGGCTGCGAGCTCGGGAATCCCAAGCTTGCTCAGCGTCTCCTTCGTCGGGCGGCCGTCGGCACCGAGTCCCCTTACCGGATAGAACTCCTTCAACATGACGTCTAGATTGGGAGCCTGGCCCGCAGCCCCACCATCCTTGTTCGGTGTCAGTATCTGCCTCGGCAGCCGGTCGTCCTTTGCAGTGATGCCCATAAGATTGTCTAACCCTCTCTTGGTGAGCCATATACGCGCGCCGCACTCTTCCACCTCTTTGAAGGTATAATCAAAACCGCTGGCCGCGCTCAACAATTCGGCCACATCCTCCCCATTAAGTACAAATATGATCATGTAGCAGAACGCGGCGGCATTCAATATCTGCCCCAGGTCCTGCGCGTGTTTCACTATCTCGCCGGCACCTTCGTTCTTCTTAACATCGATTCCATTAGGCAGCCCGATATCCGGCCAGTCCAGGATGCTTGAGCTGATGGCATAGGCGGCATCGTTGGTATGGCACGCCCCGCGGACGCCGGTAGCATAACCCAGACCCGCCAGGTAGTTGGCCCTGGGGTCGTGCATCGGCACCTCCATACCCTTGATCTCAACGGCGTAATCTGACGCGTTCCCGCCGATCTTCTGGGCGGCACGCTTGGAGCCCTCGGCCAGCACGTCCCCGAATCCGTCACGCCGGGCTATCTTGTCTATCATCTTCAGAACGGCGGCAGCGTCGCCCCACTTCAGCTCGATACCGTCGGTGTCCTTAGCCGTGATTAAGCCGTTCTCCCAGCAGTCCATGGCGAAGGCGATGGTTGCGCCGCAGGAGATGACGTCCAGACCGAAATCGTTGCACGCCTCGTTCATCTTGATGACCGCCGCCATGTCCCCTATCATGAGCAGGCTGCCCAAGGAGGCGACCCCCTCGTACTCCGGCCCCGGCCCCTCCATGCCCTTGTACGGGCCGTCTGTTATGTGAACCACCCGCTTGCATGCGATCATGCAGCCGTGGCAGGCGTCATTGCCGATGTAGAAATCCGGCCCGCTGAGCACACCCCCCTCGATCTTGGCCGACATCGCGCTGTTGTCGCCCACCGTCCAGTTCTTGCCCGGCAAGTCTCCGGTAATGGCGCTTATCCCGATTGCCGCATTAGTGCCCTGGGCAGTCAGAACCTGGATAGCGATGTGCTCTTGGGCCTTTTTCAGCACAATCTTGCGCCTAGCGTTGAACCTTTCAGGATCAGCCAGGGATATCTTGCCGCTCCCCTTAACGAATACGGCCTTCAGCTTCTTGGATCCGACAACCGCCCCCAAGCCGCACCTGGCAGCGAAGTTCTTCTTCTCATTGCTCACCCCGGCGAACCTCACCAGGTTCTCCCCGGCCACACCTATCGAAACCAGGCTCCCCTTCTTCTTGTCACCGTGGCGCTCCTTGAGCAGATCGGTCACCTCATGGTTGTTTTTGCCCCACAGGTCGGAGGCATCCTTGATCTCCACCTTGTCATCATTGATGACTATGTACACCGGTTTATCCGATGCCCCCTCAATAATGATGCCGTCCCATCCCGCCGCCCTCATCTCATTGGCGAAGCTTCCACCGGACGAGCTTTCCCCGAACATGTTGGTTAACGGCGACTTGGCACACACCGCAAAGCGCGCACCGCCGGGAATGTTAGTGCCGCTGGTGGGCCCTGTTAATATAAATAATGTATTGTCCGGCGACAGCGGATCGACGTCGGGTGACACCCTGTCAAGCATCAGCTTGGCTCCAAGCCCGCTGCCACCGATGAACTTTCGAAGCACATCCTTATCCACCACCGAAGTCTTAGTTGTGCCTTTAGTTAGATTGACCTCCAGCATCTTACCCTCGAAACCAGCCATCGTTACCTCCTTTTAGTAATAAGCCGACCGTTCAAAAACTACCTGTAAGACCACCCCACTTACAGCGAATCATCTTACCGTCGCTATGAACTGGAATATATCACCTCCCCCGTTTGACTGTCAAGCGACATACGCGATTATTGAAACCGTTGGGTATAATTGCTGAGAGCTTACTGATGACCTCTTGCCCGTCTGCCATCCTCTTTTATGGTTATGCTGCACTCAACTCTTGGCGCTAATTGCTTTTATCCTCTGCCAATTATGTTTCCTTGAATTGGAAAAACCTCACCTAAAACGGTTGACGCTGCATTATTAACCAATACCGAAAATGCCTCCAAGCATGCAGCTATTTGACTTTTTCGGAATTTTTATGCTACGCTAGCTCATTCTGGCATACTATAGCGATTGATTTTTATGCTGGTTTGTGGTATCTTCATAAAGCGTTCTTCGCTGGAAGATATAATCTCTTTACAGGTTAATATATATAGCAGCAACAGCGTGCTACAACTACAATATCGGGGATATCTATTCGAGGAGGGACGATGAAATTTTTCACCCAGGAGATGTCGGACGCTACGAAGAAGATGGTAGCAGATGACCCGGAGATACAAGAAAAGCTAAAAGGGGTCACTATAAAATTCATCCTCTGCGTAACCGACGCCCCCGGCAATGAAGACCGTCAGATGGGTATCGCCTTTGAAGACGGCAAGCTAACCGAGAGCATACTCACTGTAAAGCCAGCCCCCAGCGACATGCGGACCGAAGGCGTGGATACCTCTAAATGGGCTGCAAAGGTTAGCGGGCCATACGAGACCATCGCCGCCGTCACCCAGAAGAAGCTGCCCATGCTGGCAGCCCTGGGATCGATGCGTATTGAGGGCGATATGAATGCCCTGATAACCAATATGGTGGGCTTGACCGCCCTGCTTGATGTCTTCGGCGGGATGCCCGGCCTTGAGTTTTAGTACAGCACTCGACAAGTACTAAGGAGGTGCACCAAATGGGCGCGGACGAAAGGTACGACATAGTCATTATAGGCGCAGGCCCCAACGGCGGGGCGGCGGCCGCCTACCTCGCCAAGTGCGGCCTCAGCGTATGCGTGCTGGAGGAGCGATATGAGGCCGGCGGCTCGTGCGAGACCGCCGAGCCCATTGCCGGAACGCGTGTTTACCCCCACGCCATGTTAATGTACGCCGCCCCGGCCCCCGGTTTCGAGCAGCTTGAGCTGTGGAAGTACGGCTTCCGCATGACGTGGAACCCTGTGGACGTCATCGCCAAGGCGACCAACGGCCTTATGGTCACGGACGGCGTCGCCGGACTGAGCCCCAAGGACATGGCGGGCTACATGAGGGTCAGCGGCATCGCCGGTAACCCCCCGTTCGCCAGGGAGCTGATGCGCGCCACCGACTGGTGTCCGCCACATCCACCCGACGTGGAGATCAACGCGGACACCATCCCCTACATGCAGGTGTACAAACAGCGATGCCCTGAGGTATGGTCGCCCGAGATCCTCGACATGACCCTGTTCGACTTCATGGATGAGTGGTTCGAGACCGAGCCCTGGAAGTGCACGGTGGCATCCGCCGCCTGGTGGTCCGGCGCCGCCGCCCACTGGGAGGGGGTGGCCATACCTGCGCTGATCAACGTCATGCTCACCTTCGTATCCGCGCTGAGCATACCCCGCGGCGGGATGCACGGCTACTTCCACGCCATCTTCCGCTGCGCCGTGGCCCACGGCGCCGTCTTCAAGAGCGCCTGCCCGGTGGAGAAGATAATCGTGCAGAACGGGCGCGCGGTGGGAGTGAAGCTGCGAGACGATGCCGCCGCCAGGGAGAAGACCATCTGGGCGGATAAGGCGGTTATCTCCGCCTGCGACGTCAAGCAGACCTTCAACGACCTGGTCGGTAAGGAGCACCTCGACCCCGCCTTCCTGCGCAAGGTGAACGATATCAGCATCAAAGGTGGTACGCTGTGGGTATCCACCTTCTTCCTCAAGGACAAACCCCTGTCCTTCAACTCAAAATTCAAGGCGATGGGCGAGGGTGTGCCCTATGGCGGTGCCTACCCCGTCGATTCGCGCGACATATATTACGAGAACGTAGCCGACGTGGATGGCTTCAAGGGCATCCCCAGCGTGCCGCCGGAGCGCTACCTGTGGTTCCTGACCCCCAGCCAGGCTTTCGATCCCACCAGCGACCAGCACAGCGGGAATCATCCCAAGGGCTACCTGACGGCTACCTTCGAGGCCGGGGCCACACCGCCGGAGTACAACGTGGAGGCACCGGATGCCGCAGACAAGATGAAAGAAGAGATGCATAAATACTTCGTCAAGGCATTCAGCCGCGCCCTTGACGGGCTTGAAGAGGACAATATCATCCACCACTGGTCGGTAGCGCCGTACGAGATGACGCTGCGCAACCGCAGCCTGCTCGGCGGCACCTGGTGCGGCCGGCGCCACTGCGAGGACCAGTTGTTCCAGAACGCCCCCATAGCCGAGATGGCGCGCTACCGCACCCCCATCGACGGACTTTACCACTGCCACCAGACATCCGGCCATCCCGGCGGCCTGTGCCTGATGGCCATCCCTTATAATATGATGCATATACTCATCGAGGACGGTATCGCCGAACCCGGCGACTGGTGGTACCCGTCTCCATGGTATATCCCGGAGAAGGGCAAGATATCGGCTGTGCCCCGCGAGGGCAAAGTCTCAGCATAGAAATCACAAACTATATTCAAAAGCTAAAAGGAGGACACTATGACAGAGCAGGCCGGAACGATAACCAAGCCGTTTGACGAGTTTCCCGACGTTAGTGACTGGGACGTAGTCATCATCGGCGGCGGGCCCAACGGGCTGATATGTGCGGCATACCTCGCCAAGGCCGGTTTGAAGGTTGCGCTGGTGGAACGGCGCTTCGAGGTGGGCGGCGGCCTGAGCACGGAGGAGATCCTGTTCCCGTGCTACTACTCCAACGTGCACATCATCTACCACATGATGGTCGACTACATGCCCGCGTTAAAGGACTTTAACCTGGACAAGCACGCCATCAACTGGGTCAAGCCCAACTCCCAGACGGGCATGGTCTTCGAGGACGGCAGCTCCTTACTGCTGTCGCGGATGACCGCCGATACCAAGGACTCCATGGGCAAGTTCTCGTGGAAGGATGCGGATACATTCGGCCACCTGATACGCAAGTGGCGCAAGATCGTAGATGACATAGTGGCGCCATCGACCTACCTGCCGGCCATGTCACCGATGGACCTCAGCGTAGCCCTGGAGAAGACCGACGTCGGGCGGGAGATGCTGGAGATGACGGAGATGACCCCGCTGGAGATCATCACCCAGAACTTCGAGGATGACCGCATCCGCGCCCTCCTGCTGTACGTGAGCTGCATGTGGGGCATCGACCCCCGCGAGAGCGGCCTCGGTTTCTTCGTTGCCCTTCAGCTGTTCCGCGGCGTCAACAAGTGCTACTGTTACGGCGGCTCGCACAAGATGGCCGGCGCGCTGGAGCGCGTGATTGTGGAGAACGGCGGTCTTGTGCTGGAAGCGGCGGCAGCGACCAAGATTATCATGAAGGACGGGAAGGCCTGCGGCGTCGAGCTGGAAGAGGGGCGCACCCTGAACGCCAAGGCGGTGGTATCCAGCCTCGACCCCCACAGCACATTCCTTGACCTGGTGGGGAGCGACAATCTGCCGGGAACGCTGCAGGAGTCTGTTGAAGAGTGGATCTATGACAAGTGGAGCTTCCATACCCTTCATGTAGCTTCAGAGGAGCCTCCTATCTACAAGAAGCTTGATGCCAGCGGCAAACCGGTAAGGGGCTACGACCCGTGGGTCAATGAGGCATTTATGGTCATCTTCGGCTGCGAGGGCGTTGACCAGCTCCTGGCGCACTGGGACAACGTTATCGCCGGCAAGATAGACGACAACAACTTCTGCGGACACTCCACCTGCGAGACCGTCTTCGACCCCCACATGACCCGCGTGCCGGGCAAGCACGTCTCCTTCTTCCAGATGCACGCCCCTTATGATATCGAGGGCGGATGGGAGAAGCGGGAGCCGGAGATCAATAATGCTATCCTCGACAAGTGGGCTAGGGTGGCTCCCAACTTCACCAGAGACCAGATCATCATGACCAATGGCGAGACCCCAGAGGACATCGAGATCCGATTGCCCAACATGCGACGCGGCTCGATAAAGCACGGCGACTACCGGCCCACCCAGATGAACACCTTCCGCCCCAACATCGACTGCTCCGGACATGCCACGCCCGTCGACGGGCTGTACGTTTGCGGGGCTTCTTCCTTCCCCGGCGGAACGTTGCTCGGCGGACCGGGTTACCTGGCAGCCAACAAGGTTGCCGAGGACATGGGCGCCACCAAGTGGTGGAAGCCCACCAAGGAGATGGAGAGGTTCGTCAAGACCTATCTCGAAGTATAATTGCTCCATCGCGCAGAAGCACACTTGGGGCGCTGCCAAATGGCAGTGCCCCTTTTTTTGCACGGTCCATTTTAACACCAAAACTCATATATCATACAAGCGGTAAAGTAAAGCAGTGAACGGCAAACCCTCTATTCAATATACTCGGTTATGGTTGACATTATCTACGCCATACATTATCATGAATACCGTGGTTCACAGTCCATTATTAATCCAATCACTATAATTTGAGCGTTCACCGTGATAGAAGAGTACGCCCCGAATCAAAGCAATGCCCCGAACGGATGCAAGTTCTGCGGCTCGAGACAGCTGGTACGCTACGGCCGCTACAACTCCGTACAGCGCTGGTTCTGCAAGGAATGCCGTCGCAAATTCGTTGACAACCATGCGCCGCCCGGGCTTAGAACCCCGGCTGTCCAGATAGCCTCTGCGCTCAGCATGTTCTACGAAGGCATGTCGCTGAACACCATCCGCAGGCACCTGGAACAGGCGTTCCACAACCTCCCTTCCGACTCTACGGTCTATGAGTGGATTGTCAAGTATACAAAGGTAGCCACCCTGGCAGATGAAGCCCGTCGTGCCCGTACCAAAAAAATTACTAAGGATTTAGGACACGGACCTTTTTGGATCGCGA
Organism: uncultured Dehalococcoidales bacterium; assembly: GCA_964448395.1. Taxonomy (GTDB): domain Bacteria; phylum Chloroflexota; class Dehalococcoidia; order E44-bin15; family E44-bin15; genus CAYUWM01. The sequence goes on along the minus strand of CAYUWM010000015.1, from coordinate 4,854 downwards.
ACGACACCGCCATGAATATAGAGAAGACCAACATCTGGATATGGGATTTGGTGGACTACGGGAGCAGGATGCTGGTAGCCTCGATTGCAACCAGGACACACACCGCACAGGACGTTAAAAAGGCCATGGAGCTAACCTCAGATAGAGTCGGAGAACTCCCCGGGCTGGTTATCACCGGCAGGGACAGCATCTACCAGGAAGGCATAGAGCAGGCCTTTGGCTCTGATACGCTGCACCTGCAGGCCACAAGTCCCAAGATACAGCCTTACAGCAACACCATCGCCAGGTATCACGGTCCGCTGAAGACGCGTAATAATATTCTGCACGGGCTGAAGCGGTTAAAGGTTGCCGAACTGTTTCTGGACGGCTGGCTGGTGCACTATAATTTCTTCAGGACCCACGAGGCGCTCAAGTACAGCACACCGGCATCTATCGCCAAGATAGATTTCCCCTATAAGAACTGGCTGGATATCGTTAATGATAGTGTTGTCCTCCCGGATAATCGATAGAGCCAGTCACACCATAGCCCTTCCCCATCAACCACAATCGAAAACTCTTTCCTATATATTGGCACTTGACTTCACAAATCATGGGGTATAAAATACCGCCATTACAGGTTACAGGGAAGGAGGTTTTACAATGACTGAGGCGGAAAGGTACGATGTTGTAATTGTCGGAGGCGGTCACAACGGCACCACCACCGCGGCCTACCTGGCTAAGAGCGGACTCAGCGTCTGCGTGCTGGAGGAGAGGCCGGAGTGCGGAGGGGCGCAGGAGAACGCAGAACCGATAGCTGGTGTGCATATCAGCCCCCACGCCGTAGCCCTCTACGGCGGGGCAGCACCCGGCTGGGATCAACTGGAGCTGTGGAAGTACGGTGCCCGCATGGACTGGGCGGCACAGAAACTCAGCGGTGAAGGCTTTGCTGGAGGTGGGAGCCTATACCTCTTGTGCACCGATGGAGTTGCCGAAGTCAGTCAGAAAGACCTGGAGGGCTGGCTGAAGCTGAGCGGCTTGGCGAACGGCTTCCTCAAGGACCTGCTGCGGGCCACCTTCTGGTGCCCGCCACACCCTTCCTATATAGAGCCAAACGCCGACACCATCCCCTTCATGCAGGTCTACAAGGAGCATCTGCCGGAGGTTTGGACCCCGGAGTTACTCGAGTGGACGATGTTCGACTTCATGGATGAATATATGGATACCGAGCCGTGGAAGGTGTTCCAGGCGTACATAGCCTGGATGTCAGGCGCTGCCGGCCACTTCGAGGGACAGGCCATCCCTGCCTTCGAGAGTGTTGTGGCCTGCATTCTCTACACAACCGGGGCCGTACCCATGGGCTGCATACACGGGTACTATCATGCCCTGTTCCGCTGCGCCGTAGCCCACGGCGCCGTGTTTCGCACCTGCTGCCCGGTGGATGAGATCATCATCAGAAACGGGCGGGCGGTGGGCGTACGGCTGCGCGACGACGCCGCCTGGGGCAACAAGGTAATCTGGGCGGATAAGGCGGTGATCAGCGGTACCGAGATCAAGCAGACCTTTAACAAGCTCATCGGGTCGAAATGTGTAGACCCCGCCCTGATGAAGCATGTAAATGACCTCAGCATTAAAGGGGGAACCCTGTACGCAAGCGCGTTCCTCACCCGCAAGCCCCTTAAATACCGCAAAAAGTATGAGCAGGCCACGGATACAGGCGTGTGCTACCCGATGGACTCACGCGAGATATACTATGAACATGTGCTGGATTGCAACGGCAGGCAGGGCAACCCCACCATGTCAACCAAGACATATCCCTGGCTATGGGCCGGGGCCGACAGGATATTCACCAAGGAGTTCCACCCGCAAACCACCCGCCCCGACACTGTACTTCAGAGCTCGCTCGTGTGCTATGTCCCGCCGCCGGAGTACCATGTTGACGGGCCAGACGCCATAAACAAGGAAAAGGCCAAGTGGGACGCCTACATGCTGGAATCTTTCGCCTCGGTGGTCGAGGGACTGGAGGAGCCCAATCTGCTTCACCAGTGGGGGCTGACCCCCTGGGAGCAAGAATACCGCAACACCGGCATGATCGGTGGCAACTGGTACGGCATACGCCAGTGCCGCGACCAGTGGTGGAACGAGCGGCCCCTGCCCGAGCTGGCGCGCTACCGCGTCCCGGGGATCGATAACCTATACCTCTGCCACCAGTCGGCTGCACATCCCGGAGGGCTGTGCCTGATGGCCATTGGCTACAACCTGATGCACATGCTCATCGAGGACGGCGTCGTCGAGCCCGGCGACTGGTGGTACCCATCGCCGTGGTACATACCGGAGAAGGGTAAGATTTCGGCGGTGCCCCGAGAGGGCAAGGTAACGAAGTAGAACCGGTGGAGGAAGAAAAGGAGAACATAATGGAAATGGAGATGAAAAAACACGAACAGCCGCTGCTGGTCGGCGGAGTATTCGACGAATTCCCGTACGAGAGCACCTGGGATGTTATTATAATCGGAGGCGGCCCCAACGGCCTCATGGCAGCAGCCTACCTCGCCAAAGCCGGACTGAAGGTAATACTTCTTGAGCGACGTTACGAGATAGGTGGCGGGCTGGTCACCGAGGAGATAATGTTCCCCTGCTACTACTCCAACGCGCACGTCATCTATCACCTGATGGCCGATTACATGCCGGTAATGAAAGACTTCAACCTCGACAATCACGGCATGGCATGGATAAAGCCCAACCTGCAGGCTGCCATGGTGTTCAATGATGGTGGGTCGCTGCTGCTGACCCGAATGGTGGAGGACACACGCGACTCTTTCATGAGATACTCCGTCAATGACGGCATCGCCTTCGGCAAGGTGATGCGCACATGGCGCAAGATCGTGGACGAGATAATTGCGCCGATGACATACATACCGGCCATGTCCCCCATGGACCTCTCGATTATGCTCGAGAAGACCGACATCGGGCACGAGCTGCTGGAGCTCTCGGAGAAAAGCCCCTATGAGATCATCACCGAGAACTTCGAGAACGACCGCATCCGTGCCTTCCTACTGTATATCAGCTGCATGTGGGGGCTGGACCCGAACGAAAGCGGTGTCGGCCTTTTCGTGCCGCTGCTGTTGTGCCGCGGCATGAACAAGTGCTATTGCTACGGCGGCTCGCACAAGCTCGCCGGAGCGTTAGCACGAGAGTTAGTGGCCAACGGAGGAGCCATACTGGACACATGCTCAGTGACCAAGATAAACATCGAGAATGGCAAGGCTGTTGGGGTGGAGACGAAAGAGGGCCGCAAGTTTAAAGCCAAGACAATCCTCTCAACCCTCGACCCACACTCCACCTTCCTCGACCTGGTTGGCGGCGATAACCTGCCGGGCACGCTGAAGGAGGCAACAGAAGGCTGGGTCTATGACAAATGGAGCTTCTACACCCTGCATGTCGCCTCCAAGGAAAAACCGAAATACAAGGCCGAGGAGCCATGGGCCAACGAGTCGTTCATGGTCATCTTCGGCATCGAGGGCACCGACCAGCTGCTCGAGCACTGGAGCAATGTCATATCCGGCAAGATCGACCTGAAGAACTTCGGCGGCCACGCTACATGCGAGAGCTTCTGGGATCCCCATCTAGTACGCGCCCCCTGGGGCGGCGAGGTCTCCTTCTTCCAGATGCATGCCCCATACGATATCCCCGACGGCTGGGAAAAGCAATCGCCTAAGCTTCAGGATGCCATACTGGACAAATGGCAGGGCGTAGCCCCCAACTTCAAGCGTGATCAGATCCTCGACACCAATGCCGAGACGCCGGTGGACATCGAGATACGCCTGCCGAACATGCGGCGTGGCGCCATAAAGCACGGCGACTACCGTCCAACGCAGCTCAACACCTTCCGCCCCAATGTGGATTGCTCTGGTCACTCTACCCCGATCGAAGGTCTGTATGTTGGCGGCGTCTCCACCTTCCCCGGCGGTCTGGTGCTAGGCGGATCAGGTTACCTGGCCGCCAACAAGGTAGCAGAAGACATGGGCGCTAAGAAGTGGTGGAAGCCGACTAAAGAGATGGAGCGATTTGCCAAGACGTATCTGGAAGGCTAGCCAGGCTACAGGGTTACTGGTAGCAGACGACTTTTAGATGTATAATGACAGGGCGCTGCTTCTAAAAGCAGCGCCCTGCAACGCGAAACCCGAAAGGGGTGGGGGTAGCATAGGAAGCTTGGCCGAACGAGCACAAAGATGTGGAATGCTCTAAACTATGCTTTCAGTGAGATCGGAAGACGTAAAGTACATTACCCATATTCACCGCATTACAAGGCCTGATGACAGGCCTTTATTTGCAGTAACAAGCCTGACAGGATAAACCATTAACATCGCCGATAGCGGAGGTGATACAATGGCCAAAGCGAAACAGGGCGCCCTTACCGGATATCGAATACTGGACCTCACCGACAGCAAAGGCGCTTACTGCGCCAAGCTGCTCGCCGATATGGGCGCGGATGTTATCAAGATCGAACCGCCTCACGGTGACCAGGGACGCAATATGCCCCCATTCCTCAACGATGAGCCGCACCCGGAGAAGAGCCTCTACTTCCTCTACCGCAACGCCAACAAGCGAGGCATCACCCTGAACCTGGAATCCGACGAGGGTAAGGACATCCTCAAGAAGCTGGCCGAGTCTGCCGACGTACTGGTGGAAAACTACGGGCCGGGCTACATTGACAGCCTGGGGCTGGGTTACGATGTGCTCAAGGGTATCAATCCCAGGCTCATCATGACCGGCATCACCGAGTTCGGGCTGGACGGCCCCTACAGGGACTACAAGGGCTCTAATATCGTCGATTTCGCCCTCAGCGGTGTCATGATCACCAGCGGTTATCCCGGCAAG